>JBIICO010000157.1:0-8185 GCA_044238855.1 Caulobacter sp. | reverse complement strand
GACAGCGCCGCCTTGGCGCGCTTGGTGAAGTCGCCCTTCAGCGCCTTCATCGACAGGTCGTCGGTCATCAGCAGGCCGTCGAAGCCGATCGAGCCCCGGACGATGTCGCGGATCGCGGTCTTGGAGGTGGTGGCCGGGCGCCTGCGGTCGATGGCCGTGAAGACGACATGGGCGCTCATCGCCATCGGCATGTCGGACAGGATGCGGAACGGCTCGAAGTCGCGGGCCTCGAGCTCGGCCAGCGGGGCCTCGACCACCGGCAGGTTCTCGTGGCTGTCGGCCATCGCGCGGCCGTGGCCGGGAATGTGCTTTATGACCGGCAGCACGCCGCCGGCGATCAGCCCCTCGGCGGCGGCGCGGCCGAGGGTGGCGACCGCCTCCACCGTCTGGCCGTAGGCGCGGTCGCCGATGATCTCGTGGCCGTCCGGGGCCGGCACATCCAGCACCGGCACGCAGTCGACGTTGATGCCGAGCGCCAGGAGGTCGTGGGCGATCAGCCGCGCGCCGAGCCTCGTGATCTCGCGGCGGACCAGCGGATCGTTGGTCGCCACCGTCCCGTAGGCGCGGCCCGGCGGATACTTGGGCCAGTTGGGCGGGCCCATGCGCTGTACGCGGCCGCCTTCCTGGTCGATCAGGATCGGCGCGCGGGGATCGTCCACCGTCTCGCGCAGCGCTTCGGTCAGCGCCCTCACCTGCTCCGGATCCACCGTGTTCCGCTTGAACAGGATAAAGCCCCAGGGCCGCGCATCCCGGAAGAAGGCGATCTCGTCCTTCGTCAGAACCGGGCCCTGGCAGCCCAGGATGGCGGCGAGCCGGCTCACTTGACGAAGCAGCTCTTCCCGGCGGCCTTGAGCCGGTCGCAGAAGGCGGCGGCGTCGGCGCGGCTGGCGAAACCGGTCACCGTGGTGCGGTAGAGGGTCTTGCCGTCCTTGTCGACGGCCTCGACGCGCTTGCCCTTGCCGGCGGCCATGCCGGGGGCGATCGCGGCGGCGTCGCTCCAGCCCCGGTCGGCCAGGGCCTGCGAGGAGAAGGCGCCGATCTGGACGCCGGCCGCGCCGCCGCCGGTCGCGGCCGGCGTGACGGCCTTGGGCGGGGTCGCCGGCATGCTGGCCACGGGCTTCGTCGGCGCCGGCTTGGCGGCCGGGGTCGTGGCGGGCGTGACCGGAACGGGACGCGGCGCGGGCGCGGCGACGGGTCCGGCCGGACGCAGCTCCGCGGTGGTCACCGGCGCGGTCGGCGCCGGACGCGGCGCGGGATCTTCCGGCGCGGGCGCGAAGGTCGGCGCGGCGCCTTCGGCCGCATCGTCGGTGTGGATGGTCAGGCCGGCCGAGGCGTCGGGCTCCGGCTGCTCGTCGGCCTTGGGAGCCGACTTGGCCGTCTCGACCTGGGTCCCGACCGGCTGCGGCGCGTCGTCGGCCCCGCGCTGGCCGTCCTTGTAGAGCCAGAAGCCCGCGCCGGCGACCAGCACGACCAGGATCAGGGCGCTGATCAGCAGGGTCGAGCCGCCGGGACCGCCACCGCCGCGCACGGGGCGGCGGGCGTCGAAGGAAAGCGGAGAGTCGGTGGGCGGCGTGTAGGCACCGCGGTCGTGATCGGACATGAAGAAACTCGGCTCCAGGGAGCATGTTGCGGGCGCAGCGGCGAATCGCGCGCCGACGGCGACCAGTCTAGCGAAGGGCCTCGCCGGATCGCCAGTGACGTGACGCCACGCGACGCTACGACCAGGTATCGAGCTGGAAAAGCTTTCGGTGCTCTTCGATGGCGTACCGGTCGGTCATGCCCGCGATGTAGTCGCAGACCACGCGGGCGCGCCCGGCCTCGTCGCCGTTCTGCGACAGCACGAACCATTCGGAGGGCATGACCTCCGGCTCGCTCATGAACAACGTGAACATCTCGGCGATAATGCGGCGCGCCTGGCTGCGGGTGCGGTTGACCTTCCAGTGGCGGTACATCCGCTCCATCAGGAAGGCGCGCAGCCGCGCCAGGTCCTCGTTCATGCCAGGCGAGAACGACACCAGCGCATGGCCGAGGCCGCGGACGTCGTCCGGAGAGTTCACACGCCCCTCCCCCGCCCGAAGCAGGGTTTCGCCCATGACGTCGTCGATCATCGCGCCAATCATCCGGCGCACGGCCTCCAGCCGCGTGAGACGGTCGTCGAGCTCCGGCCGCTCGGCCCGCACGCCGTGCAGGATCGGCCCGATCAGCGGCACGTCGAGCAGGTCGCTCAGCTGGAACAGCCCGGCCTGCAGGCCGTCGTCAACGTCGTGGTTGTTGTAGGCGATGTCGTCGGCGATCGCCGCCACCTGCGCCTCGGCCGACGCCCAGGTGCCGAGCTTCAGGTCGTAGGCCCGGTCGAAGTCCTTGACCATGCTCCACGACGGCCGGCTCAGCTTCTCGATCACCGGGCCGTTGTGCTTGATGACGCCTTCCAGCGTCTCCCAGGTCAGGTTCAGGCCTTCGAAGTCCGGATAGCGGTGCTCAAGCTTGGCCACGACGCGGAAGGTCTGGACGTTGTGATCGAAGCCGCCGAACGGCTTCATACTGTCGTCGATCTGGTCCTCGCCCGCATGGCCGAACGGCGGGTGGCCGAGGTCGTGCGCCAGGGCGATCGTCTCGGCCAGGTCGTTGTCCAGTCCCAGGGCCGTCGACAGCGACCGGGCGATCTGCGCGACCTCCAGCGAGTGGGTCAGGCGCGTGCGGTAGTGGTCGCCTTCGTGGGCGACGAAGACCTGGGTCTTCTCCTTGAGGCGACGAAACGCCGTCGAATGGATGATCCGGTCACGATCCCGCGCGAAAGGCGTGCGCGTGCGGCTCTCGGCCTCTGGATGCTGCCGCCCCTTGGAGTGGTTCGGATTTTCGGCGTAGGGGGCCCGGGGCGGGGGCGAGAAACGGTCGGACATGCGTCGGCCTTGCTGTGCGCCCTCTTCCCTGACGGCGTCGGGTTGCACATATATGAACCCGACAAGTTTTCCACAGCCTTGAGTCCCCCGTGGCTTCCCTTGACGTAACCCTTTCCCCGCAGGCGGCGCGGCGCATCCAGGCCATCGGCCAGGCCGAGGGCAAGGCCGTGATGCTGCGCGTGGCGGTGGACGGCGGCGGCTGCTCCGGCTTCCAGTACCGCTTCGATCTGGTCGAGGACCCCGAGGACGGCGACCTGCGCATCGAGCGCGACGGGGCCGTCGCCCTTGTCGACGAGATTTCCCTGGCCCTGCTGAAGGGCTCGGAGATCGACTTCGTGGACGAACTGGCCGGCGCGGAGTTCCGCGTCCGCAACCCCAACGCCAAGTCCAGCTGCGGCTGCGGGGTCAGTTTCTCGATCTAAGAATGAGCACCGAAGACTAGTTGTTCGCTCTCGGTGCCTCCCAATTATCGTATCCAAGATATCTCTAACCCAATTCTGCGTTCTTCAGAGCTATGCGCGCGGGGGCACGGATATGACTCAAAGACCAGTCAGCTTAGGCATTGGCCTAGGCATTTGCCTCGCCGGTATCGCTTGGCTGGTGATCTGGGCAATCGGCCTCGACCTCTCGCCTGAGGTGTGGGCAGCTTGGGTACAGGCGATTGGCACCATCATAGCCATAGGTGCCTCCGTTGGCGTTGCCATCTGGATAGATCACGGCACGAGCAAGCGCATCGAGGCTGAAAGACGGGCAAAGGTAACTGCACATCTTCAAGCTGCTCAGCGCGCGGTTGAGCGGGCTACGACGGCCGTAACGACCGTTCTTGACGAATGCGATGGTGCGGACCTCTCGCTTGGCGACGCACTGCAAAAAGCCCGAACTATTCATCTTCGCATGGAGGTGCTGCAAAATCTCCTTCGACGAGAAATCCCCGTAGAACTGATTGAGCTTCTGAACGAGGCTCACGACAACGCGCATACGATCGCGAGAGCAATTGCGGACCCAATAGGGGTGGGTATCGGCCGTACACGCGACACCGGACTAGTGGAACTAATGCCGGGCTTGCCAACGATGTATACGCAGCACGTGGCTCGCTTGAGAGCTATCGCCAACGAAATTTCGGTCGCGGCTAACGTGCAGCTTTAGCCATATGAATCACAACAGCATTTCCATGTTCAAGCCGATGCTTCTGGCGACCGTGCTCGCCGCTACCCTGGCCGCGCCCGCTCTGGCCGCGCCCGTCGAGACCTTCATCGATATTCCGGGCGGCCCCGCCCCGCTCAAGGCGACCATGCTGGCCCCGGCGAGCGGATCGAAGGCGCCGGCCATCGTCATCCTGCCCGGCTCCGGCCCCACGGACCGCAACGGCGACAACCGGTACGGCGTCTCCGGCGGCGTCTACAAGCGTCTGGCCGAAGGCCTCGCCGCCGAGGGCGTCACCACCCTTCGCATGGACAAGCGCGGCATGTTCGCCAGCGGCCCCGCCGCCGCGGACCCCAACGCGGTGACCGTGGCGGACCTGGCGGTCGACGCCAACGCCTGGGCCGCGAAACTCAAGGCGGAGACCGGCGCCAAGTGCGTCTGGCTGCTGGGCCACAGCGAAGGCGGGCTCGTCGCCTTGCTGGCGGCGCGCGACGGCAAGGACCTGTGCGGGATCATCCTGGTCGCGGCGGGAGGGAGGCCGTTGGGCGAGGTCATCCGCGAGCAGCTGCGGACCAGCCCCAACATCACGCCGGAACTCCTCGCGCCCGCCATGAAGGCGATCGACGAGCTGGAGGCCGGCCGAAAGGTCGATGCTGCCGCGATCCCGCAACCGCTCCTGCCGGTATTCCATCCGGCCGTTCAGGGTTTCCTGATCGAGATGTTCCGGCACGACCCGGCGAAACTGGCGGCGGGCTACAAGGGGCCGATGCTGATCCTCCAGGGATCGACCGACCTTCAGGTCAAGGTCGCGGACGCCGAGGCTCTGAAGACGGGCCAGCCGAACGCGAAGCTGGTCATCCTGCCGGGCGTCAATCACGTCCTGAAGCTCGCCCCGAGCGACCGGGCGGCGAATGTCGCGACCTACGCCGATCCCTCGCTTCCTCTCGCGCCGGGCGTCGTCGACACCATCGCCGGCTTCGTGAAGGGTCAGCCCGGCACGAACTGAAGCACCGTCACCAGGGCCACGCCCCAGATCAGCGGCAGGCTGATCGCCGTCCAGGCCATCGGCTCGCGGTCACGACGCCAGAACACCCAGGCCGCGAAGGGCGCGACCAGACAGACGATCCAGAAGGTGATCATCAGCACGAAGCCGATCCAGGCCAGCGGGTTGATCAGGTTGCCGTGGGCGTCGAACACCAGCGGCGAGAACAGCGTCCCCACCGCCCCGACCGGCGCCAGGCCGACGGACGCCATGGTGGCGAGGATCAGCAGAATGCCCCTCCTCCGCCGTTCCCGTTCGGCTACTGTCTTGAGCGCCCCCGCCATGGGTCTTAGCCTTCGCGCCCCGCAACGGAGCCGTCAATGCGACTCGCCACCTGGAATGTGAACTCGGTCAACGCTCGCCTGGAGACTGTGCTGGCCTGGTTCGAGGCCGCCTCGCCCGACGTCGCGGTGCTGCAGGAAATCAAATGCGTCGACGAGAAGTTCCCCGCCGAGGCCTTCGAGCGCCTCGGCTACAACGTCGCCGTCCATGGCCAGAAGACCTACAACGGCGTCGCGATGCTGTCGAAGACGCCGCTGGAGGACGTCCGCAAGGGGCTGCCCGGCGACGATAGCGACGAGCAGGCGCGCTATATCGAGGCCGTGGTCTCCGGCCCGACGCCGGTGCGGATGGTTGGCATCTACCTGCCCAACGGCAATCCGCTCGGGACCGAGAAGTTCGCCTACAAGCTGGCCTGGATGGAGCGGCTCCATCGCCACGCCCAGGGCCTGCTGGCGCTCGAGGAGCCGCTGGTCATCGCCGGCGACTACAACGTGATCCCGGAGGCGGCCGACGCCGAGAAGCCCGAGGCCTGGGTCGGTGACGCGCTGTTCCAGCCCGAAAGCCGCGGCGCCTACCGCGCGCTGCAGAACATCGGCTTCACCGACGCCTACATGGCCGCCGACGGCCTGCCGGGCGGCTACACCTTCTGGGACTATCAGGCCGGCGCCTGGCAGCGGAACAACGGCATCCGCATCGACCACGCCCTCCTCTCCCCCCAGGCGGCTGACCGGCTCGTGCGCGTCGACATCCACCGCGACGTGCGCGGCGGCGAGAAGCCGTCCGACCATGTGCCGGTCGTGGTGGAGCTGAACCTGTGATCAAGCTGACCTTCTGCCTGGTGCGGCTGCCCTACCTGAGCCGGGAGGCGTTCCAGGACTACTGGCTGAACACCCATGGGCCGCTGGTCGCGAGCGTGAAGGACACGCTGCGCATCCGGCGCTACGTCCAGCTGCACAGTTTCGCGCCCGAAGTCAGCGCCGATACCGCCCGCTCGCGCGGCGGGCCGGCGCAGTACGACGGTGTCGCCCAGCTGTGGTGGGACAGCTTCGAGGATATGGCCTCGGCCGATCCCGACACCGCCCGCGACGCCGGCCGCCTGCTGCTCGAAGACGAGAAGCGGTTCATCGACCTCTCCCGCTCGCCCCTCTGGTGGGGTGAGGAGAAGGCGATCTTCTAGGTCGGCCTGAAAAATGTGAGCGATCGCTCGCAAAGGCCACAATCTCGCCACAATTCAAGATGCAAGTAAGCGCTCACACAGCGTGATTGCTCACTTACGGAGATTGTGATGCGCAACTCGTTCCTCGCCGCCGGCGTGGCCGCCGCTCTCGCGGCCTCTCCTGCCATGGCCCGGGCCCAGGACAGTTCCTACGCCCAGGCGTCCGGGGAATCCGCCGAGGCCGTGGCGGCTCTCGCCGAGGCCGGCGTGAAAACCGTGTCGGGCGTCGTCGCCGTGCCGGTGATGGTCGCCGGCGCGGGTTCGGTGGCGGTCGGAAGCGTGGCCGAAGGCCTCGGCGACTCCGCCCAGGTCGTCGGTTCGGAGACCGTCGACGCGGGCAGCGAAGCGGCGAACTTCGCGACCACGCCCCTTACCCTGACCGACCAGGTCGTGACCAAACCCCAGCCCGCGCCACAGGCGCCCTATCAGGCCAGGCCCGCCGGCAAACCGCAATGAGACTGGCGGCCCTCGCCTGCGCCCTTGCCATCGGCGGCGGCTTTGCTCAGCCAGCGACCGCGCAGGACAGTTCGGCGGCGGCCGTCAGCGGTCGCTTCACCGCGCCACAGGCGGCCGCGTTCGGCAAGGCTCTGGAGCAGGATCTGGCCGCGCGTGGCGCGCGCGTGGCCCTGGTGTTCCGCTCCGGCCGGCCGCGCAAATCGATGCCGCCGGGCCTCGGCTACACGCACAGCGCCTTCTGGGTCTACCGCGAGATCAACACGTCCGACGGCCAGCGGCTGAAGGGTTATGCGGTCTACAACCTCTATCACGGCGACGGAAAACGCCTGCCGAAGACGCGGTCCTACCTGGCCCAGGACTGGCCGACCGACTTCATGCTCGGTTCGATCGAGAGCGACGTCGCGGTGATCGTCCCGACGCCGGAGATGCAGCGGCGGCTGCTGGCCGTGATCGACAGCCCGACCTACGCGGCGCTGCACGTTCCGTCCTACAGCCTGATCGACAACCCGTTCGACCGACGCCACCAGAACTGCAACACCTTCATGCTCGACGTCATCTCGGCGGCGGCCTGGGAGACGGACAGTCCCGACCAGATCGCGGTGAACCTCAGGACCTGGTTCAGGCCTGGAACGATCAAGGCCGGACCGCTGCAGCGGCTGTTCGGCCCGCTGGTCGACGCGCGCCTGGCCACCGACGACCAGAACGGACCCATCCAGGTCGCCAGTTTCGAGACCACGTCCGCGTTCATGGCCGACAACCGGCTGTCGGCCGCGACCTATTCGTTTGTGCGCCCGGAAGCTGCGCCGGGCGGCTGACGAACGCCCCAGACTCTGTCTAGCTTCCGCCACAATGATGGAGAGCGCGCGCCTTCTTCTGATGCTGGGTCTGACCGGGACGGCGGTGACGTTCCTGGGCAGCTTCGCCCTGTGGTGGATGAACGACGAACGCCGCATCCGCCGCGCCCTGCGCCGCGTGCTGCGCGCCGAGCCCGAGGCGGTCGTCATCGCCCAAGGCCGGGGCCGCGGCGCCGGCTTCAGCTTCGCCACCAACCTGGCCGCCGTCGCCTGGGACAAGGGCGCCTGGTGTCTGGTCTATCGCATCGACGAGTTGTCGGGGGCGGAACTGGTCGTCGACGGCCAGGTCGTG
>JBIICO010000156.1:0-8188 GCA_044238855.1 Caulobacter sp. | reverse complement strand
ATCGGCCTGGAGCGTGACCATGTCGCTGATCAGGTCGTCGCGCGGCGCCTCGCGGCGCGCGTCCATCGCGGCGGTGAAGTAGTCGGTCAGCAGCGCATTGCAGCGCTCCATCTCGGCCGTCTGCGCCTCGGTCTTGAACGGGTTGAGACCCAGGATCACGCCCTCGGACCACTCGCGGAAATCCTCCAGCCGCTCGTGCTCGACGCCCAGGATGGAGGCGATGGCGTCGACCGGCACCGGCACGCAGAAGCCGCTCATCAGATCGAACTCGGCCTGCCCCGCCAGTCGGTCGAGATAGCCGTCGATGATCCGCTCGGCGTGCGGGCGGAAGCGGGCGACGCGGGCGTAGAAGGCCTTGGCCAGCGGGTTGCGGACCCGGGCGTGGTCCGGGTCGTCGAGATGCAGGATGCTGATCAGACTCGACCGCGGCAGGTCGCTCTCGGCCGCCCGCGCCATGGCGCGCTGGAAGGCCATGCCCTCCTCGCCCTGGATCGGATCGCGCAGCAGGCTCAGGTCGGTGATCACCCCGCGCACGTCGGCATAGCGGCTGAGCAAGAAATTGCCGGTCATGGCGTCGTGGTGGACGGGGCAGCGCTCGCGAAGGTCCTTCAGCACCGCGTGCGGATCGGCGCGATAGGCCGGATCGAGGGGCGTCAGCTGCAGGATCGAGGGCAGCGGCGTGGCGTCGTCGGCCATGGGTTGAAGTCCTCCCGTATGTCACGGCGATCTCTGACGGACCGCTCGGGGGGCAGTGTCTCGCGGACAGTTGCGATGGGCAACGGAAAGATGACGGGGGCGTCACCGACAGGCGTGACAACACGCCTGGCGCGACGGTCTCAGTCGCCCTCGCCGATCAGCCCGATCGCGGCGAAGCCGTTGGAACGCAGCATCGAAGCCGTGCTGAGCACCAGGCTGTAGGGCGTCTCGTCCGCGGCGCCGACGAAGATGCGGTCGCACTGCATGGGACTGGCGGTGATGGCTCGGAGCAGAGCAGGCAGCTCGGCCGGCGTGGCGGCGGTCTCGCGCGGGTTCGTCCCGTCGTCGTCGCGGCTCATGACCAGATAGCCGCCCTGCCGCACCTCGACCATGACCGCGAGGCAGAACTCGTTGTCGTCGCGGGGCGTCGAGCCGCGCATGTCCAGACCGACGAGCGGCGCGGGATCCGGCATCGGCCCCTGCGACGGGGACGGCGCGAAGAGAAGCACCAAGGCGGGCAGCAGTCCCTGCAGCACGATCGGCCTCTGTCCTGGGTCGGTGGGCGACGATTGGCCCACGACATCCGCCGGGGACGGATCGTCTTGCGCCTGCCCCACGCGTTAGCCGTGATCGGCGACAGTTCCGTGACTGTGCGTCGCCGACGGCCGTGCCAACTCCGAATACGGCGTTTGCCGAGGGCCGAATCGTCTTGCTCCCTCCCCCTCGCGGTCCTAGAAGCCGCCCAACGTCCCCAGCGCGAAGAACCGTCCGATGAAGCTGCTCGCAGGCAACTCCAACCGCACGCTGGCGACCGCCATCGCCGAATACCTCGACATGCCGCTGACCAAGGCGCAGGTGCGGCGCTTCGCCGACAACGAGGTGTTCGTCACCATCGACGAGAACGTGCGCGGCGAGGACGTCTTCGTCATCCAGTCGACCAGCTATCCGGCCAACGACAACCTGATGGAGCTGCTGATCTGCATCGACGCGCTGAAGCGCGCGTCGGGCCGGCGGATCACGGCGGTGGTGCCCTACTTCGGCTATGCGCGTCAGGACCGGAAAACCGGCGGCCGCACGCCGATCTCGGCCAAGCTGGTCGCCAACCTGATCACCCGCGCCGGCGCCGACCGGGTCCTGACGATGGATCTGCACGCCGGCCAGATCCAGGGCTTCTTCGACATCCCGACCGACAACCTGCTGCCGGTGCCGCTGCTGGCGCACGACATCAAGCTGATCCACGGCAAGAACACCGGCGAACTGATGGTCGTGTCGCCGGACGTCGGCGGCGTTGTCCGCGCCCGCGCGCTGGCCAAGCGCATCGACGACGCCGACCTGGCCATCGTCGACAAGCGCCGCTCCGCCCCGGGCGAGAGCGAGGTGATGAACATCATCGGCGACGTCGAGGGCCGTCACTGCATCCTGTTCGACGACATCGTCGACTCGGCCGGCACCCTCTGCAACGCGGCCAAGGCCCTGATCGACCAGGGCGCCAAGGACGTCAGCGCCTATGTCACCCACGGCGTACTGTCGGGCCTGGCGGCCGAGCGGGTGTCGAACTCGGTGCTGAAGGAACTGGTGGTCACCGACTCGATCGAGTTCTCGGACGAGGTGAAGGGCTGCAAGAAGATCCGCAGCGTTTCCTGCGCTCCCCTGATCGGCGAGGCGATCCGTCGCATCGCCAACGAAGAGTCCGTCTCGAAGCTTTTCGACTAAAGGCTCCGCCGCAACCGGACCGGCGTCCACCTATGGTTAACGAGCGGTGTCATATTCTCGCCGTTCAGCCGAGTTCTATTGACTTCATCGGGCGCCGATGGGGGAAGTTGCAGCCATGAAACCGTTTTCGTTCGCCCGCCGTCTGGCCCCTGTCGCCGCGCTCGCCGCGCTGACCGTCCTGGTCGCCGCCTGCAAGACGACGGAAGCGCCTCCGCCGCCTCCTCCGCCGCCTCCCCCGCCGCCGCCGATCACCCTCGCGCCGCAGCTGATCCAGGAAGCCAGCGCCTGGCGCGGCTACATGGCGCGCGTCGGCGCCATCTCCCCCGACTTCAAGGACGGCGCGCAGATCGCTTCGGCGCTGAAGCTGGCCTCGGCCTACGAGCCGCGCCAGTACCAGCGTGGCGCCGTGGCCTACGCCGCCATCCTGGCGCTGCAGGACCCCACCTTCGTGCAGGCCGTCCGCGGCTACGCCAACGATCCGATCAACCGGATCATGCTGCGCGACCAGATCATCGCCAATCCGAACACGGTGGTGAACCTGCAGGGCGCCGACAGCGCCGCGGGCCTGATCGTGGCCGGCCTCGGCGGCGAAGCCAGCCGCCTGCTGGTCAGCGGCCGCACCGTGAAGCAGGCCGCCTACGACGTTCAGCGCCAGTCCTGGTCCAAGAAGGACGTGGCCAACCGCGACGGCCGCCTGATCGAGGCCCGCAGCCTCGGCTCGCAGCCGATGCTGGGCGACGCCGAAGACGTTCTGATGCTTTCGCAGGCCTATAACGGCGCGGCGCCGATGAGCGTGGTCGGACAGTCGGCTCCGCCGCCGTGGTCGCCGCTGGTCATCCGCGGCATGGCCGTGGCCGCCCTGGCCGCGCTCGGCGAGGCCGGCGAAGCCAACATGACCACGATCGACACCCTCAGCCAGGAGCAGACCAGCGGCTACTGCCTGAAGATGGCGAAGCTGAATCTCTACCAGTGCCTAGCCGTCTCCAAGCCGCACTACGAGGACATCTTCTGCCTCGGCCAGCACATCATGATCGATACCGGCCAGTGCATGGTGAAGGCTTCGGGCGCGGCCATGCCGCCGGAACCGCCCCCGCCGGTCAAGAAGATCGAGCCGGTCCGCAAGGTGACCATCACCGAGCCTCAGACCAAGGCCGGCAAGCGTCGCTAGCAGACTCTTGCGGACTCACGTTGCGTCCTCGGTGCAAAGCGTGTATCGAGCGCAACCCTGAATTCACAGACCGTCGCCGCGCGGAGATTTCTGCCGCGGCGACTTCGTTTTGAGACCAAAAGACCATGGCCGAGATTGTCCTGAACGTCGAAGTCCGTGAGCGCACCGGCACCGGTGGCGCCCGCGAAGCCCGTCGCGGCGGCAAGGTGCCGGGCGTCCTGTACGGTGGCTCGAAGGATCCGGTGGCGATCGCCGTGAAGTCCAACGAGTTCCGCAAGTCGCTCTACACCGGCAAGCTGCTCGGCCACCTGGTGACCCTGAAGTACGGCGACGAGACCCAGCCGGTCATCGCCAAGGACATCCAGTTCCATCCCGTCACCGACGAGCCGGTCCACTTCGACCTGCTGCGCGTCGACGAGTCGGGCGTGATCAAGATCGCCGTCCCGGTGCACTTCAAGAACCACGAAGCCTCGCCGGGCCTGAAGGCCGGCGGTTCGCTGGAAGTGGTTCGCCACGAAGTGGAAGTGAACGCTCCGGCCACGGCCATTCCGGAAGAACTGGTCGTCGACCTGGCCGGCAAGGAAATGGGCGACACCATCCGCATCGGCGACATCGTCCTGCCGAAGGGTGTCACCCCGGTCGTCGCCGACCGCGACTTCGTGATCGCCACCCTGAAGGTTTCGTCGGCCGCCATGTCGGAAGCCGCCGATGCCGCCGAAGGCGAAGCCGAGGGCTAAGCGCCTTCGCATCGCTGCGAATTCACGGGCGGGCTTCGGCTCGCCCGTTTTCGTTTGAGCCCGCCACAAGGCGCCTGAAATGACGCTGATCCTCGCCGGCCTCGGCAACCCGGGCCCCAAGTACGAGAAGAACCGGCACAACGTCGGCTTCATGGCCATGGACGTGATCGCCCGGAAATGGGCCACCGCGCCGTGGCGCGCGCGCTTCCAGGGCCTGGCCTGCGAAGGCCAGATTCCCACGCCGGACGGACCGGTGAAGCTGCTGATGCTCAAGCCGCAGGGCTATTACAACGAAAGCGGCCGCTCGGTCGGCGAGGCGGTGCGGTTCTTCAAGCTGAAGCCCGCCGACGTCATCGTCTTCCACGACGAGATCGACCTGGCGCCCGGCCGCTTCCGGATGAAGACCGGCGGCGGCGCGGCCGGCAACAACGGCATCCGCTCGGTGACCAGCCAGATCGGCGCGGACTTCCGCCGCGGCCGCGTCGGTGTCGGCCATCCGGGCGACAAGGACATGGTCATGCACTACGTCCTGGGCGACCTCTACAAGGCCGAGCACGTCTGGCTGGACCCGATGCTGGACGCCATCGCCGACGCCCTGCCCTTCGCGGCGGCCGGCGACGACGAGCGCTTCCAGGCCGAGGTCATGCGCCTGGCCCCGGCCCCGAAGGCCGATCCGCGCAAGCTGGCGCGCGAGGCCGATTGACGACCCGCGTGGGGGTTGGCCTTCTGCGGCCCTAGTTTAAGGAACGAGCATGTTTCTGGGCATCGGCCTGTCGTACCTGATCGCCATCGGCCTCTGCGTGCACGTCGCGCGGACCGGGCGCGAGATGTACTGGATGTTCATTCTGCTGGCCTTCCCGGGCCTGGGCAGCCTCGCCTACGTCGCCATCAACATCCTGCCGGACCTGCTCGGCGGCGCGACGGCGCGCCGGCTGGGCCAGGCCGCGCAGCACGCCCTCAATCCGGAGCGCGAGTATCGCGAGGCCGCCGCCGCGGTCGAGGACAGCCCGACGGCCGGCGCGCGCATGCGCCTCGCCCAAGCCGCCGAGGGGCTGGGCTGTCACGAGGAGGCCGAGCGCCTGTTCGCCGAGGCCGCCACCGGCATCCATGCCGAGGATCCCTCGCTGCTGTTCGGCCGCGCCAGGGCGTTGGTCGAGCTCGGCCGTTCGGCCGAGGCGCTGCCGATCCTCGAGACACTCGGCGAACTGGGCGAGGCCGGCCGCACGCCGCAGGCCGCTCTGACGATGGGGCGCGCCTACGAGGCCCTCGGCCGCACCACCGAAGCCGACACCGCCTACCAGTGGGCGGCGGGCCGCCTGCCCGGACTGGAGGGCCTGGCCCGCTACGCCGCCTTCCTGGCCCGCAACGGCCGCCGCGACGAGGCGCTCGAAGCCTTGGCCGAGATCGATAAGCGCGCCGCCAAGGCCCAGGGGCCGTTCCGCAAGGAAGCCCGCCACTGGAAGGCGTTCGCGACCGAAGCGGTGGGCTAGGGGTTCGAAAATATCATATTGTTTGACAGAAAGTTTTTTCTGTTGAATCCATAGTGGCGGGAGGGTCGCATGTCCGCCGTCATCCAGCTTCCGCCGCCCGTCAGGCCGTCAGAACAGGCTCCGCGGCTTCGACGCCTGCGGTTCGCCAGCCGCTTGCTCTCCTGGCTGTTCACCGGACTGCTGATCCTCATCGCGCTCGTCGCGGCCGTGCTGATCGCCGGCGTCGTGGCCTATCCGGGCGACGACTACCGGATCGGCTCGAACGCGGTCTGGATCGGCAAGGGGCCAGCCGACTCCGTGGCCTTCCACACCCTCTCCCTGCCGCACAGGCTGACCTACGCGCTGGTCGGCGCCATCCGCATCGCGCCGAGCCTGCTGATCCTCTGGCATCTCCGCGCCCTGTTCGGTCTCTACGCGAACGGCGAGGTGTTCGGACGCGACAACAGCCGCCATATCGGCCGGATCGGCATCTGGCTGTGCGCCTACGCGGTCGCCCCCTTCCTCTGCCATCTGCTCCTCCAGGCGACCGGCTTCGAAATCGACAAGCGCTGGCTGCACCTTGCTAGCTTCCAGGCGCTGGTCCTCGGCCTGCTGGTGTTCGTGATCGCCCGGGTCATGCAGGTCGGGCACGAGATCGAGGAAGAAGGAAAGGGCTTCATCTGATGCCGATCGTCCTGCGCCTCGACGTCATGCTTGCTCGCCGCAAGATGCGTTCGAACACACTCGCCCGGCTGATCGGCATCACCGACGCCAATCTGTCGCTGCTGAAATCGGGCAAGGTGAAGGGCCTGCGCTTCTCGACGCTGGAAGCGATCTGCGCCGCTCTGAACTGCCAGCCCGGCGACATCCTCGAATACCAGCCCGACGAACGGATCGAGGAGATCCGCCGGGCCGGCTGACCTCTCACACGGAGATACCGATGCGCTCTTTCACCGCGCCCGCCTGGGCGATCGCGGCCCTGTGCCTGCTGCTCTGCGCCGCGAGCCCCGCCAGCGCCGAAACCGCCACCCAGCCGGTCGAGGGCGGCACGCTGACCTATGAGACCTGCGGCGCGGGTCCGCGAACGATCGTGCTGCTGCACGACGGCATCCTGCACTCGGCCGCCTGGGACGATGTCTGGCCAGCGCTTTGCGAGCGCTACCGGGTGATCCGCTACGATCGCCGCGGCTACGGCGCCTCGCCGGCCGCCGCCGCACCCTACAATCCCGCCAAGGACCTGGAGTTGCTGCTGGCGGCGACTGGCACGACCAGCGCCACCTTCGTCGGGTCGTCGGCCGGCGGCGGGCTGGCGGTCGACTTCGCGCTGCTGCATCCGGAAGCCGTGAATGGTCTGGTGCTCATCGGCCCGTGGGTCGCCGGCTTCAAGCCCTCCGCCGGTTTCGCCGCCCGCGGCATGAAGCTGATGGCGCTGCTCAAGACCGGCAATCTGGAAGCGGCCGCGAGGGATCCGTACATCCTGACGCCGGGCGCCGACGCGGCGCGCAAGCGTGTCGTCGACTGGCTGCGCGCCTACCCCGGCAACATCGGCGCGGGCCGCTTGGAACGCTTCATGACCGACGCCAGACCGCGCCTGGGAGAGATCAGGGCGCCCACCCTGATCCTTGTCGGGCAGATCGACATCGACGACGTCCTCGACCAGTCGACGCAGGTCGCGGCGGGTATCCCGGGCGCCCGTCGCGAGGTGGTCCCGGCGGTCGGCCACTTCATGTACCTGGAGACCCCGAATGACTTCACCACCCGAATCGTCGCCTTCGTGGAGGCGCTCCGCCGAGACGAATAGCCGCCGGAGATTGAGCTTCCGGGCCTGACGGGGCATAAGGCGCGCCAACATCCGTCGGCGACGCGCCGGCCTCCTGATCCCCGGAATACCATGGCCCTGAAAGTCGCGATCGTCGGCCTGCCCAACGTGGGCAAGTCCACCCTGTTCAACGCTCTGACCCAGACGGCGTCGGCCCAGGCGGCCAACTATCCGTTCTGCACCATCGAGCCGAACACCGGCGACGTGGCCGTGCCGGAACCGCGCCTCGAGGAACTGGCGAAGATCGCCGGTTCGAAGGAGATCATCCCCTCGCGGATCAACTTCGTCGACATCGCCGGCCTGGTGCGCGGCGCGTCCAAGGGCGAGGGTCTGGGCAACCAGTTCCTGGCCAACATCCGCGACTGCGACGCCGTGGCCTTCGTGGCGCGCTGCTTCGAGGACGGCGACATCACCCACGTCGAGGGGCGCATCGACCCGATCGCCGATCTGGAGATCATCGAGACCGAGCTGATGCTGGCCGACCTCGAAAGCCTCGAGAAGCGCAAGCCGAACGTCGAGAAGAAGGCCAAGTCAGGCGGCGACAAGGATGCCGCCAACACCCTGCGCCTGATCAACGTGGCGCTCG
>JBIICO010000155.1:0-8211 GCA_044238855.1 Caulobacter sp. | reverse complement strand
GGGCTTCTCCGCCGCCGGAGCGGGCGTCGGCGCCGGGGCGGGCGTCGCGCGCTTTGCCGCCGCTTCGGCCTGCCGGGCGCGAGCCTCGGCCTGCTTCGCCTGCAGTTCGGCGCGACGGGCGTCCAGCGCTGCCTGCCTGGCCTTGGCCTCCGCCTGACGGGCGGCCTTGTCGGCGGCGTCGGCCTGCGGCGGCTGCGGACGCGGCGCGGGCGTCGGCTTGGGCGCCGCCGGCTGGGTCGGACGGTCCGGACGGTCCGGGCGCGGCGCCACCACGGGCGGCTTCTCTTCCGGCCTGGCGACCGGCGGACGCGGAGCCGGGCGGTCGGGACGGTCAGGCCGTTCCGGACGCGGACCCGGGCGATCCGGTCCGCCGGTGGTCGGCGGCGTCACGACGGGCGGGCGCGGCTGGTCCGGACGATCGGGGCGGTCGGGACGATCCGGGCGGCCGTCGCGGTCCCGGTCGCGGTCGCGATCCCGCTCGCGCTCCAGCCGTTCGCGCTCGGCCCGCTGACGCTCGCGCGCCGCCTCCTGCCGGTCGCGAAGGTCCTCGCGGCGCTGCCACTGCTGGTATTCCTGCCGGTCGAGCCGGCGGCGCTCGGCGACCTCCGACCGACGCGCGGCCCGGCGCAGTTCCTCGGCCCGCGCGGCGTAGCGACCGGCGTAGTCGGCCCGGCGGCGCATTTCCTCGCGGTCCAGCGCCCGGCGGTTGCGGTAGTCGTAGACCGAGACCAGCCTGCCGTCGTCGTAGCCGTACCAGTAGTCCGGGTCGCGGACGTAATAGGGATAGTCCTGGCCGTCGCGGTAGTAGTAGCGGCGCTCGCCGCCCCCCGCGAGGCGTTCGACGACCATGCGGACCAGGTCGCCGTCCATCCAGACGGCCGGGCTCTCGTCCTCGTAGTCATAGACGTAGCTGGGCGGGCGGTCGTCGTACTGGTCGTAGTACTGCTCGGCTTCCTGCCAGTAGGTGTCTTGCTGGACGGGCGGCAGGGGATCGGCGACACGCGCCGGCGCGGCGGCCGGCAGCGCTTCGGCCGTGGCGGGCGCCAGGCCGACGTCCATCGGCTCCTCGGAACCGGCGATCGGAGCCTCGGCGGCGGGCGCCACGGCGACGCTGTCGCTGGGCGTTGACGGCTTCTGGTCGCAGGCGCTGACCAGGACGGCCAGCGCGACGCCGGCCATGAGAATGCGGCTCTTCATCGGGTTTCCTCGGTACGTTCGGACCCCATCAACGCGTGACGGGCTTGCAGGCTCATTCTGGAGCGCGCACATGACCCTCCGCTGAACGAGGAGCTCATGCAATGTCTGCCGATCCAGTCGTCATCGCTTCCTACGCCCGCACCCCGATGGGTGGTTTCCAGGGCGCGCTTTCGGGCGTGAAGGCCACGGAGCTGGGCGCCGCGGCGGTCAAGGCGGCGATCGAGCGGGCAGGCGTGCCCGGCGACAAGGTCGACCAGATCGTCATGGGCTGCGTCCTGCCCGCCGGCCTGGGCCAGGCGCCGGCGCGCCAGGCGGCGCTGGGCGCGGGCCTGCCGCTGTCGGTCGAGGCGACCACCGTCAACAAGATGTGCGGCAGCGGCATGCAGGCCGCGATCATGGCCCACGACGCCCTCGCGGCCGGCAGCGTCGACATCGTCGTCGCCGGCGGCATGGAGAGCATGACCAACGCTCCGTACCTGATGGGCAAGCACCGCTCCGGCGCCCGGATCGGCCACGACACGATCAGCGACAGCATGTACCTGGACGGCCTCGAGGACGCCTATGAGCCAGGCCGGCTGATGGGGTCGTTCGCCGAGGATTCGGCCCGCGCCTACCAGTTCACCCGCGAGGAACAGGACGCCTACGCCATCGAGAGCCTCGCCCGCGCGGTCAAGGCCACGGAGAGCGGCGCCTTCGCCGGCGAGATCACCCCGGTGACGGTCAGGACCCGCAAGGGCGAGGAAGTCGTCAGCGTCGACGAGCAGCCCGGCAAGGCCGATCCGGCCAAGATCCCGACCCTGAAGCCCGCCTTCGCCAAGGACGGGACCATCACCGCCGCCAACGCCAGCTCGATCAGCGACGGCGCCGCCGCCCTGGTGATGACCCGCGAGAGCGTGGCGAAGGAACTGGGGCTGCCCATCGTCGCCCGCGTCGTGGCCCACGCCGCTCACGCCCACGAGCCGGGGCTGTTCACCACCGCCCCCGTGCCCGCCATGCAAAAGGCGCTGAAGAAAGCGGGCTGGACCGTCGAGGACGTCGACCTGTTCGAGGTCAACGAAGCCTTCGCCGTGGTCGCCATGATCGCCCAGCGCGAACTCGGCATTCCCCGCGACAAGCTGAACGTCAATGGCGGCGCCACGGCGCTCGGTCATCCGATCGGCGCGTCGGGCGCCCGGGTGATCGCCACCCTGCTGGCGGCGCTGAAGGCGCGCGGCGGCAAGAAGGGCCTCGCCAGCCTCTGCATCGGCGGCGGCGAGGCGACGGCCTTCGCGGTGGAGATGGTCTAGCCGGCCGACTGGGCCGGCAGGGTCACGAACTTGCCGCCCACCAGCCGCTGGCGCTCGCCGGGCTTCAGGCCCGCCGGGCACTCGCCCTTGTAGGCGGCGTCGAACACCTGGCGGCCGGTGGTGGACTTTCCGCCCTGGGTCATCGTGGCGTCGGCCTCGTAGTGATAGGCGGTTTCGAAGTCGCCCGTGATCACCCCGACGCTGGTCAGGGTCGCTCCGCCGTTGGCGCAGGCGGTGTCGAAGGCGACGCCGCCCTCCATCTTGGTCCAGTCGCTCTTGCTGCAGTTGGCGCGGCTCAGGCCCTGGCCGGGAATGGCGCTGTCGCCCTGGATGGCCGGGTCGACGCAGATGCGCAGCGTTTCCGGCTTGCCGCCGATGGTCGCCGTCATTTCCCACAGGCCCGCCTTGAGCCGGGGCGCCGCGTCGATCCCGGGCGGGATGGGCGCTTCCGCCGCCTTGCCGGGCGTTCCTGCCGCCGGAGTCTCCACCTGATCGGCCGGCTTGGAGCAGGCGGCGAGGGCGAGGGCGGCGAGGCAGGCGCCGGCGAGGATGCGCATCGGGAACTCCGTGAGGCTGTTCTTTCCGACGTTATCCGGGATCGATCCGTCGCGCGAGGCGTCTATAATCGCATCATGGCAAACGTCACCGACAACACCGCCGAGGCCCGCTACGAGCTCATCGAGAGCGGGGAGACCGCCTATGCCGACTATCGGCTGCAGGGCGACCGCATCCACATCGACTACGTATTCGCGCCGCCGTCGCTTCGCGGCACGGGCGCGTCGGGTCGTCTGATGCAAGGAATGGTGGACGATATTCGCGCCCGGAACCTGAAAATCACCCCCCATTGCGGGTATGCGGTCGCCTGGCTGAAGCGTCATCCTGACACGGCTGATCTTCTGGCCTAGCGTCGTTTTCGTCATCGCCGGGGGACAGTTTCGTATCAGAAACCACACTTGGGGGTCTCGAATGTTGAAGTCCATCATCGCCGCCGGCGCCGTCGCCGGGGCGCTTTCGTTTGCCGGGGCTGCCCAGGCGCAAACCTATCTGCCCGACTGGGGCATCGCCGACATGCGGGCCGCCGTCGTCGGGTCCGGCGCCACCATCGTCCGCGAGGACAACACCGGCGATCCCTACATCGCGGCCAAGACGCCGGGCGGCCTGAAATTCACGATCCAGGGCCGCGTCTGCGAAGGCGCCAACGGCGCGAAGCGTTGCAAGGGCGCCTTCCTGCAATCCAGCTTCACGCTCGAGAGCGACGCCGAGGTCGACGCGGCCGTGAAGAAGTGGGCCCCGCAGTATGCCGCCATCTCCTGCAGCAACGACGGCGAGAAGGGCATGCTCGTCTCGCGCTATCTGATCTTCGACTACGGGATCCACAAGGAGAACCTGGAGCTGAACATCAGCGTCTTCTACGGCATCGCCGAACAGATCTGGGACGCCGTCTGATTCCGACCCGGTGGCGGCCGTCCACGCGACGGTTGCCGCCACGGTATCAATCGCTATCGTTCCTCTCGAGCGGCTCCAGACCGCACGGGAGGATACGATGGCAGTTTCGAACAGCCATGACCGCGAGCTTCGCCGACGCGCCGAGGCGGTGATCCCCGGCGGCATGTACGGCCACCAGTCGGTGGGCCTGTTGCCGGACGACTACCCGCAGTTCTTCACGGGCGGAGATGGCGCCTACGTCACGGACGCCGACGGCAAACGCTACCTCGATTTCATGTGCGCCTATGGGCCCAGCCTATTCGGCTACCAGCAGCCGGAGATCGACGCCGCCTATGTGCGCCAGCTGGGTCGGGGCGATGCGCTGACCGGACCGAGCGGCCTGATGGTCGAGCTGGCCGAGGCCATGACCGGCATGGTCTCCCACGCCGATTGGGCGATGTTCTGCAAGAACGGCACGGACGCCACGACCATGGCGGCGATGGCCGCCCGCGCCCACACCCGGCGCAAGACGCTGGTGCTGGCCAAGGGCGCCTATCACGGCGCCGCGCCCTGGTGCACGCCGCGACCTTCCGGCGTGACGCCCGAGGACCGGGCCAACCAGGTCTTCTACGCCTACAACGACATCGAGAGCCTCGAGGCCGCCGTGGCGAAGGCCGGCGACGACATCGCCGCCATCTTCGCCGCCCCCTTCCGCCATGACGCCTTCGTCGACCAGGCCGCGCCAGATGTGGCCTACGCCCGCCGCGCCCGCGAGCTCGCGGACCAGACCGGCGCGCTGCTGGTCGTCGACGACGTTCGCGCCGGCCTGCGCATCGCCCGCGACTGCAGCTGGGAAGCCATCGGCGTACGGCCGGACCTGTCGACCTGGGGCAAGTGCATCGCCAACGGCCACCCGATCTCGGCCCTGCTGGGCAATGACAAGGCGCGCAAGGCGGCGGCCTCGATCTACGTCACCGGCTCGTTCTGGTTCGCCGGCGCGGCCATGGCGGCCGGCCTGGAGACGCTGCGGCTGGTGCGCGAGACCGACTACCTGGAGCGCATCCAGGGGCTGGGCGAGCGCCTGCGCGCCGGCCTGTCCGAACGTGCTTCCGCCGCCGGCTTCGGTTTCCGCCAGACGGGGCCGGCGACCATGCCGCTGTTCCTGTTCGACGACGACCCGGATCTGCGCAAGGGCTTCTGCTGGTCCAGCGCCATGCTGCAGCGGGGCGTCTACGTGCACCCTTGGCACAACATGTTCCTCTGCGCGGCGATGACGGAGGCGGATATCGAGTTCGCGCTCGACGCGGCCGAACAGTCGTTTCAAACTCTGGCCAGGCAGGCGCACGACCTGCCGCCGGTGGAGAAGCTCGCCTTCCTCGCCACACGATAAGCACGAGGGAGGATCTGATGGGCTTCGCGCAATACGCGGACTACGACGGCCTGGGCTTGGCCGCGCTGGTCAGGAAGGGCGAGGTCTCGCCGGCCGAGCTGGTCGAAGCGGCCATCGAGCGGATCGAGCGCCACAACGGCCAGCTCAACGCCGTGACCTACAAGGCCTATGACGAAGCGCGCAAGGTCGCCGCCGGGCCGCTGCCGGATGGGCCGTTCCAGGGCGTGCCGTTCCTGATCAAGGACCTCGGCGCCAAGGTCACGGGCTGGCCCCGCACCTCGGGCTCCAACTATGCCGACGTCGCCGCCGACACGGAGGACAGCGTCCTCGTCCGCAGGTACCGCGAGAGCGGGGTGGTCCTGCTCGGCAAGACCAACACGCCGGAATACGGCATCCCGGGCGTCACCCAGTCCGAGCGGCTGGGGCCCTGCGGCAATCCCTGGAACCCGGAACACATCAGCGGCGGCTCGTCCGGCGGCGCGGCCAGCGCCACGGCGGCCGGCATGGTGCCGCTGGCCCACGCCAGCGACGGCCTGGGCTCGATCCGCATCCCGGCCGCCAACTGCGGCCTGGTCGGCATGAAGATCACCCGCGACCGCACCCCGATCTGCGAGGTCACCGACGGGGCCATGGGCTTCTCGGTCCACCACGTGGTCAGTCGCACGGTCCGCGACAGCGCCGCCATGCTGGACGCCACCGACGGCCCGCAGCCGGGCGACCCGTTCGAGCATCCGCGCAAGGAGCGTCCCTGGCTGGAGGAGGTCTCCCGCGGCCCCGGCAAGCTCCGCATCGCCTGGTCGGTCGAGACCCCGAGCGGCCGTCCGATGGGCGACGAGATGATCGCGGCGATCCACAAGACCGTCGAGACCCTCAAGCATCTCGGCCACGAGGTCTTCGAGATGGGCCTCGGCATCGACTACCGCCTGATGTACCGCGCCCAGGGCCTGGTCTCGGCCAGCAACTTCGCCGCCACCATGATGCGCCGCGCCGAGAAGTACGGCCGCGAGCCGGAGGCGGGCGAGCTCGGCCCGCTGGCGCAGCGCGCCTGGGACGCCGGCCGCCGCGTGACCGGCCAGCAGGCGCTGTGGGGCTGGCAGCAGTTGCGGCTGACCAACATCCAGATTCTGGAGCGTTTCCAGAACTTCGACGTCTTCCTGACCCCAACCATGAGCCACCCGTCGCCGCGCATCGACTGGCTCGACCCGGTGGCGATGGCCGGCGATCTGAAGGCGTTCGACAAGCGCCAAGCCTCGACCTACGGCACGACCCCGCCGTTCAACTTCACCGGCCAGCCCTCGCTGTCCCTGCCGCTGTGGCAGAGCGAGAGCAACCTCCCGCTCGGCATGATGTTCACCGGCCGCTTCGGAGACGAGGCGACCCTCTACCGGCTGGCGGGCCAGCTGGAAAAGGAACTCCCGTGGGCCGGCCGCAAGCCGGCGCTGTGGAACTGAAACCCGCCGGAGGACATCCCCATGAAAGCCGCCGTCTACTACGATAACTGAACGCCCGACGTCCTCCGTTACGAGGATGTGCCCGATCCCGTCTGCCATCCGAAGGGCGTGGTCATCCGCGTCATCGCGGTCAGCATCGAGGGCGGCGACACCCTGAACCGCTGGCGCGGACCGCTCGCGACGACGCCGCACATCGTGGGCTACCAGGCCAGCGGCGAGATCGTCGAGGTCGGCTCGGAGGTCACCCACCTGAAGGTCGGCCAGAAGGTCGCCACCGTCGACGGCCACGGCAGCCACGCCGAGCTGCGCCCGGTCCCGGCCCGCAACTGCTGGCCGATCCCCGACGGCTTCGACCCGAAGCTGGCGGCCGTGATCCCTGTCGCTTTCGGCACCGCCCACGACTGCCTGTTCGAGTTCGGCCGCCTCAAGGCCGGCGAGACGGTGCTGGTCCAGGCGGGCGCGTCGGGCGTCGGACTGGCGGCCATCCAGCTGGCCAGGAAGGCGGGCGCGACGGTCCTCGCCACCGCCTCCAGCGACGAGCGACTGGAACGCCTGAAGCAATGGGGCCTCGACCACGGCATCAACTACAAGTCAGAGGACGTCGCCCGGGCGGTGATGCGCATCACCGACAAGAAGGGCGTGAACCTGGTCGTCGACAGCGTCGGCGGCGCGACGCTGCAGGGCTCGCTGGCATCGCTCGCCTATCGCGGCCGCTGCTCGATGGTCGGCAACGCGGGCCGCGAGCCGATGACCGTGGACGTCTCGAACCTGATGGGCGGCAACCGCTCGCTGAGCGGCGTCTTCCTCGGCGCCGAGATCATGACCGACCGGGCCCACGACATGATCCAGGGCCTGATCGACAGCGCCGCCAGGGGCGAGATCGAGGTCGTCATCGACCGCGAGTTCCCGCTGTCCGACGCGGCGGGCGCTCATGCCTACATCGAAAGCCGCCAGGCGGTCGGCCGGGTGCTGCTGATCCCCTAGGGTTTCGGTCCCACCAGCTTAGACAGCGCTTCGAGGTAGTCCGCGAACGCCTGCCGCCCGGCCTCGGTCAGCCGGACCTGGGTCAGCGGCTTGAGGTTCAGGAAGCTCTTCTCGATTGTCACGTAGCCGGCGTCCTGCAGCTTTCGCAGATGGATCGACAGGTTGCCCTGGGTGGCCTCCAGCGCGTTCTTCAGCTCGGTGAAATCGGCCACCTCCGCGTCGGCGAGATAGGCCATCACCCCCAGCCGCAGGCGGCCGTGGATGACCTCGTCGATCTTGCCGATGTCGAAGCGGGCCAAGGCTGTGTCTCAGTCCGCCGTGCGCATCAGCGCCAGGCCCGGGCCGATCATCAGCACGATCAGGCCGACGGCCGCGACAAGCACATAGGTCGTCGAGCCGATCAGCGCGCCCAAGGCGATGGCCGTGGCGAACCAGCCCAGCGCCGTCAGCCCCATCCAGGCTCGCTTGCGAAGGCTGA
>JBIICO010000154.1:0-8285 GCA_044238855.1 Caulobacter sp. | reverse complement strand
CACGGCCGCGTCCAGCGCCTCCGCGTCGACTCCGACCACGCCCTTGACCGATATGGCGCAGGCGGCGAGGCCGTCGGTGTGGGTCAGGCTCACGGTCCAGTCCCGCTTCCGGAACCACGGGCCGCCCGGTCGCCCCAGCGGGCCGTGGTCCAGTTCGCCGTCCCAACCGAGAGGCGTGAGCAGCTTGCGGAGCATCGCCGCCGTATTGTCCGTGCGGGACCAGGCGACAGCGACGATCGGCTCGTCCACGAGGACGAGCGCCGACGCCAGCCGCTCCGGGAGGGTCTGAACGATGCTGGACTCCATGGACCGCGACGCGAGCGACGGCCGCCACCATAGCGCCGCCAACGCGGCCGACCAGCCGATCTTCACACCGTCCCCCGAGCGCGTGGCGGCTTCGCGGCTGACCGCCTTCACGCGTTTCCTGGAGGGCCGCGAGGGACGGCGCTTCGAAGACCAGCGGGCCCTACACCGCTTCTCCGTCCAGCACGACCGCGCCTTCTGGGGCGCATTCCTCGACTGGTCGGCCCTGCCGGTGTCCGGCGATCCAGAGCCGGTGCGCACCACCGGTCTCTGCGAGACGGCGACCTTCTGGCCGAACCTGCGTCTGAACTACGCCGAGGCGCTGCTGGCCGGAAACGACGACGATCTCGCCGTCGTGTCGATCAATGGCGACGGCGGGGCCATCGAGTTGTCGCGCGGCGTCCTGCGCGAGCGCGTGCTGCGCATGGCTGGCGGCCTGCGCGGTCTCGGCCTGCGTGCGGGCGATCCGGTCCTGGCCATCCTGCGCAACGACGCGGAGGCGGTGGTCGCGGCCCTGGCGGTCGCAACCCTCGGCGGCGTTCTGTCGACAGCCTCGGCGGACAGCGGCGTCGAGCTGCTGGCCGGGCGGATGGCCGATTTCGCGCCGCGCTTGCTGATCGCAGCGCTGGAGCCGCTGCCGCACGACGCCGGCGCGCCGCTCGCGGAGCGGGTGGCGGCGCTGGCGGGAAGGCTGCCCTCGCTGGAGGCGGTGATTGCTCTGGACGGTGGTGCGGTCGATTCTCTCGCCATCCCCCTGCATCGCGCCAGCGACCTGCGCGGCCGCGCGGCGGCCTTCGAACACCATCCGTTCAACCAGCCGCTGTTCGTGCTGTTCTCGTCCGGGACGACAGGGACGCCGAAGGGCTTCGTCCACGGCGCGGGCGGGACGCTGGTCGAGCATGTGAAGGAGCACCGGCTCCACGGCGACCTCGGCCAGGGCGACCGGCTGTTCTTCCAGACCTCGCCCGCCTGGATGATGTGGCACTGGCAGCTCTCGGCCCTGGCGACCGGCGCGGCCATCGTCCTGCGCGAGGCGCCCGTGGACGGGCCCGAGACGCTCTGGCGCGTGGCGGCGGAGCAGGGCGTCACCGTGTTCGGGACCAGCCCGCCTTACCTGCGCCTCTGCGAGACGCTGGGTTTCCGGCCGGCCGACACACTCGACCTTTCCCGCCTGCGCGCGGTGCTGTCCACCGGTTCGATCCTTCAGCCGGGCCAGGCCCGCTGGGTGCAGTCGGCGGTCGGCCCGATGCCGGTGCAGTCGGTCAGCGGCGGTTCGGACATCATCGGCTGCTTCGTGCTGGGCAGTCCCAACCTGCCGACCTTCGCCGGCGAAGCGCAGTGCCTGGGTCTGGGGCTGGACGTGCGCGCGGCCGGCGATGGCGAGCTGATCTGCGCCGCGCCGTTCCCGTCGCGCCCGCTGTGTCTGCTCGGCGACGCGGATGGATCGCGTTTCCACGACACCTACTTCGCCCGCCACGGCGCCGCCTGGAGCCATGGCGACCTGATCGAGATCACGCCGCGCGGCGGGGCGATCATGCGCGGCCGCATGGACGGCGTGCTGAACGTGCGCGGCATCCGCGTCGGTCCGGCCGAGATCTATGCGGTGCTCGCAGACCTGCCGCAGATCGCCCAGGCGCTGGCGGTCGAGCAGGACCTCGGTGATGGCGACGCCCGAATGGTGCTGTTGGTGGTCATGGCGCCCGGCGCGGGGCTCGACGCGGCCCTGAGCGGTCGTATCCGCCGTCTGCTGACCGAGCGGGCCTCTGCCGCGCACGCGCCGGAAACGATCCTGGCCGTCGATGCGCTGCCGACTACCCACAGCGGCAAACTCTCCGAAGCCGCCGCGACAGCCGCCGTCAACGGTCGCGATCCCGGGAACCTCGCCGCCCTGCGCAATCCCGAGACGCTGACCGCCATCCGCCAGGCCGTCGCCGCCCACGTTACGGCGGCGGCGGGCGAACTCGCCGGAACCGAGGGCTGGCTGGCGTCCGTCTGGGCCGAAATCCTGCGCCGGGACGCCATGGGACCGGACGATGATTTCTTCGATCTGGGGGGACACTCCCTGGCGGCGGCGCGGGTGCTGGCCGAGGTCCGGGAGCGAACAGGGCGGACGCTGCCGATGGCGACGCTCCTTCAGGCGCCGACCGTGCGTCGGATGGCGGCCCTGATCGATGACCCCCACTGGAGCGGCTCGCGTCGCCTCGTCCCGTTGCGGGAGGGGGAGGGCGAGCCCTTCTTCATGGTCCACAGCATGACCGGCAACGTGCTGCAGCTACACGGCCTGATCCGGTCGTTTCGGACGGCTCGCCCCGTGTATGGCCTGCAGGCGGTCGGGCTGGAGCACGGCGAGACGCCGCTGGACAGCGTTGAGGCCATGGCCGCCGTCTATGTCGAGGCGATCCGCGCGCTCCAGCCGCGGGGGCCTTATCGCCTGGGCGGCTTCTCGTTCGGGGGCCTGGTCGCCTTCGAGATGGCGCGCCTGCTGGAGGCAGAGGGAGAGGCGGTCGCGCGCCTGATCCTGCTCGACAGCCAGATGGACAAGCGCTTCCTGCCTCTGGGCGAACGCTCACGGCTGATGGGCGCGCGGCTGGCGCATCATGCTCGCCGGATCGTCGGCCGGCCCGGCGAGGCGATCGGTTACCTGCGTGACCGGCTGCGCGCCCTGGCCGGTCATCGCGTGCCGCCGCCGCCTGCCCAGGGCATCCCGCCGCATATCGAAGCTGTGCGGGCGGGCATTCTGGCGGCCACCGAACGATACGCGCCCGGCCGCTACGGCGGTGCGCTGATCTTCGTGAAGCCGCTCGCGCCGCCGCCGCTGGGCTATCATCCCGAAGCGCTGTGGAAGCGTGTCGCCCGGGGAGGCGCGGAGGTCGTTCGCACCGCCGGCGACCACGACAGCATGATCGAGCCGCCGCACGTGGCCGCTCTGGCCATGTTGATCGACGCCCGGCTGGGCTGAAGGGGCCTGGGGTCTGTTGAGGGGGCGGCGCGCCGAACCGGCGTTGCGGCCGGTAGACGGGGCGCGGAAGCATCAGCGTTCGGCGGCCCAGATCGGGGGCGATCCGCTCGCGCTCCTCGTGGTTCAGGGCGACGCCTTCTTGGCCGCGACAGACGAGGTGGGGCTGGGTGATCAGCGCGTGCTGGCTGATCGGCCGCAGCCCTTCCTTCCGCGCGGCGACCGCGACGCCCCGGTTTGTGTGCAGGCGTTTCGGTCCGAAGCGCCAAGTCACCGTCTGACGTGACGCTCTCAACTTGCGGCGACATTCGCTGGCGGCCCGGGAGGGACTCGAACCCCCGACCTTCGCTTTAGGAAAGCGCTGCTCTATCCTGCTGAGCTACCGGGCCGCACGGGGGCGGTCATAGCGTGGGCGGGGCGCGAGCGGAACCCGCCGCGTGCCGGGTCGAAGCGGGGCGATATGCGGTTTCTGAAACTCCTCTATGTCCAGGTTCTGATCGGGATCGCGCTGGGCGTCGCGCTCGGCGTGGCCTGGCCGGACCTGGGCGCCGACCTGAAGCCGCTGGCCGACGCCTTCATCAAGCTGATCAAGCTGGTGATCGCGCCCGTGATCTTCATCACCGTCGCCGCCGGCATCGCCCGGATGAGCGACCTGAAGAAGTTCGGCAGGGTCGGCGGCAAGACCCTGATCTACTTCGAGGTGGTCTCGACCCTGGCCCTGGCCGTCGGCCTGGCCGTGGCGCTGATCGTCAAGCCGGGCGCCGGCTTCAACGTCGATCCCTCGACGCTCGACCCCAGCATCGGCGCCCAGTACGCCCAGAAGGCGCACGAGGGCGAGGGCATCGTCCCCTGGCTGCTGCACCTGATCCCCGACACCTTCTGGGGCGCGCTGGCCGACGGCGAGCTGCTGCAGGTGCTGGTCATCGCCGTCCTGACCGGCTTCGCCTGCGCCCGGCTGGGCGAGTTCGGCGACAAGGTCGCCGACGTGCTCGAGAGCGCCGGCAAGGTGTTCTTCTCGATCATCCACATCGTGGTGCGCTTCGCCCCGATCGGCGCCTTCGGGGCGATGGCCTTCACCATCGGCAAGTACGGGGTCGAGGCGCTGGGCAGCCTGGGCATCCTGATCCTGACCTTCTACGGCACCAGCATCCTGTTCGTGGTCGTGGTGCTGGGCCTGATCGCGCGACTGGCCGGTTTCTCGATCTTCAAGTTCCTGGCCTACATCCGCGAGGAGCTGCTGATCGTGCTGGGCACCAGCAGTTCCGAATCGGTGCTGCCCCAGATCATGGAGAAGCTGCAGCGGCTGGGCGCGTCGCGGACGGTGACCGGGCTGGTGATCCCGACGGGCTACAGCTTCAATCTCGACGGCACCAACATCTACATGACCCTGGCGACGCTGTTCCTGGCCCAGGCCACCGGCACCGAGCTGACCTGGGTGCAGATGGGCACCATCCTGGGCGTGGCCATGCTGACCTCCAAGGGCGCCAGCGGCGTCACCGGGGCGGGGTTCATCACCCTGGCCGCGACCCTGGCCGTGGCGCCGCAGGTGCCGATCGCCTCGCTGGCCCTGATCGTCGGCATCGACCGGTTCATGAGCGAGTGCCGGGCCCTGACCAACCTGGTCGGCAACGGCGTGGCGACGCTGGTCGTGGCCCGCTGGGAGGGCGAGCTCGACCGTGAGGTTCTGGCCCGCGAACTCGACGCCGGACCCAACGCCCCGCCGCACGTCCCGACCGTGGCCGAGGTCGCCAGGGCCGAAGCGGACTGAACGGTCATGGCGATCAAGACTATCCGCACCGAGGCCTTCATCGCCGCGCCGCCGCCGGCGGTGTGGGCCGTGCTGACCGACTTCGCCGCCTACGAGCAGTGGAACCCGCTGAACATCCGCGCGGCGGGCGAGGCGCGTTCCGGGGCGAAGATCCGCACCACCTTCCTCAATCCGGCCGGCAAGCCCGGCGCGACCATCAGCCAGACCGTGACCCTGACCACCTTCGAGCCCGAACGGGCGCTGGCGTGGTCCGGGGCCGTCCCGCTGCTGTTCAAGGGGCGGCACCATTTCACCCTGACGCCGGAAGGCGAGGGCACGCGCCTGCTGCACGGCGAGGACCTGGACGGGCTGGTCACGGCGGGCTTCACGCCCGAGCGGCTGGAGAGGGATTTCAAGCCGCACTACGAGGCCACCAACCGGGCGCTGGCCGCCCGGGTCGCCGAGCTGGCCGCGCGTTGACGGTTCCTTAGGCCGGGCGCGGTCAGCGTCCGGCCATGACCGGACAAGTCGTTCCCTTCCGCAAGCCGCCCAAGAAGAAGCCTGAAAAGCCGGCGCGCAAGTCCGCGCCCCGGAGTTCGCCTGGCGCGCGGTTCAGGTGGACCATGCCGATCGTCTGGGCGCTGATCCTGGCGGTGCTGGCGGCGGCCTATTTCATCAAGGGAGGATTCTCGACCCCGGCCGACGCGGCGCCGCGCCTTCAGGGCGCGCTCGTGCCGGCGGCGGCGATCCGCATCACCGACGGCGACACCTTCCGCATCGCCGAGGAGCGGATCCGGATCGCCAACATCGACACGCCCGAGATGCCGGGGCGCGCCCGTTGCGACGCCGAGGCCCAGCTGGCGCTGGTCGCCAAGGCGCGGCTGGGACAGCTGCTGTCCGGCGGCGAGATCCGCGTCGCGCGTGACGGCGTCGACCGCTACGGCCGCACCCTGGCCACCGTCAGCGTCGACGGGGCCGATGTGGGCGAACAGCTGGTCCGCGAGGGCGCCGCCCGGCGCTGGGAAGGCCACAGGGCCCGGTGGTGCTGACCCGGCGGGGCAGCGAGTCTCGCTTTCGGGTTTTGTGCCGGTTCCGGGCGAGGGGTTGAGGCGTCGGCCGACGGTCATCCGACGAGTCTGGCATCGTGGCCGGGCGCGTGGAAAAGCTGACGGAAAAGCCTGAGATTCCGGCCGCTTGAGGCGCTGGGGTTCGGGTGTGCGTTCAGGGGCCTGGTGGCTGGCCGTGCGCCTGGAGGGGCCGGCGGGCGGCTGTCAGCGGCCTTCGAGGCGGGGTCGATTGTCTCGCAATGTCTCGCTTTGTCTCGGGATTATATGTCTCGAGAGTCTCGTGTTCCTGAGTGTCACCCCCGGCGGCCTTGGGCCGATCCGGGGCCCGGCCTTCTGACTCAGCTCCGGGGCCCCGCGCTCCGTTTCGCCACGGCCGGGACGACGCCGGGAGCGCGCCCGTCAGGCCTGCACGTCCAGAACCTTGCCCGGCTTGCTGTCCTGGGCGCTCCGCTCGACCTCTTCCTTGATCATCTCGGCGAGCTTGGCCTCGACGGCCTTGCGTTCCTCGCCCGACATGTTGGCCAGATCGCTTTCCTTCAGGCCGAGGCGGGCGAGCAGCTGTTCGCGCATGCGCTCGGCCGGGGTCTTCTCCGCCTCGGCGTTGAAAGCCGTCCGGGCCGCCGAAAAGCTTGTGGGATCGATCTCCGCGTTCAGCCGCGCCAAGCCGGCCGTGGAGAAGAACGAGGCGACGCCGCCGATACCGGAAATGGACATGGGAACTCGCTGTCGGACACAGAACCGCAGACCAGAGAGCAAGTTCCGTGCGCGTCCGCGGCGTGCCGAAAAGCGGTGAATATTCAGGACATTGTGCCGGTGGCGCGGGCCGATGGCGCGATGGCCCGGCCGGCCGTGCCCAGCAGAAACGGCCGGGCGGCAACTTCCGGATATATACCCGGGTGATATTGACTTGGAATAACGTCCGGGTAAAAGGTGCGCGTCCAGCCTTTGAAAGCGACCCCTATGATCCGCACCTACACCGCCTTCCTGCGCGACCGACGCCTGGCGTCCGGGTCCATGGCCGACGTGCTGCTGGCCATGCAGGCCCAGCCCGGCGCGCGGGCCGCGCTGGTCTTCGACGACAGCACCGGCGAGCAGGTGAAGCTGGGGCGGCCCGAGGAGGTGCGCCGCGCGCTTGAGGTTCCGGCTGTGGACCGTGTGGCGCCCAAAGGGCCGGCGACCATGCAGGTCGCCCTGTTGCCGCGCCATGTCGCCTGGCTCGAGGCTCAGCCCGGCGGGCCGTCGGCGGCCGTGCGGCGGCTGGTCGAGGCCGCCCGCCGCGAGGGCGTAGGGCGCGACCGACAGGCGCGCGATGCCGCCTACCGCTTCATGTCGATGGTGGCCGGCGACCTGCCGGGCTTCGAGGAAGCCTGTCGGGCCCTCTACGCCGGCGACGCGGCGCGGTTCATCAACGCCGCCGAGCCCTGGCCCGGCGACGTGCGGGCCTATGCGCGACGGCTGGCGGGCGAGGGGCTGGGCCAGGGTTCGGACTCAGAAGTCATGGCCCGGCCCCTATCTCCGCTGGGGTGAGCGGTATTGCGCGCCGGCCCTAGGCCGCCTCTTGAGGCGCCTTCACCATCACCGCTTGCAGCGCGGCGCGGAGTTCCGGGCTGAGCGGGCTGGAGCCTTCGGCCGAGGCCTGGACGAAGGTGGTGGTGCAGATGCCGACGCATCGGCCGCGCTGGAACAGCGCCTGGCCGAGGTCGTAGGAGGCCGTGCCGATGCGCAGGATGCCCGTGACCACCTCGGCGCCCTCGTCCTCGTGGAAGACCTCGCCCAAATAGGTCACGCGGCTGTCCGCCGTGACGATGCGGATGCGGTTCAGCTGGCCGGCGTTCTGGAACACTTCGCGCGAGAACCGCGACCGCGCCTCGTCGTAATAGGCGGCCACCGCGATGTTGTTGACGTGCCCGAGCATGTCCTCATCGTGGTAGCGCGTCTGGATCGTCGTCGACACGGGATAGGCGGCGCGGTCCTGGCGCCAGGCGGGCGGTTTCATGCGGGCGGTACTCGGATCAGGGTCAGTTTCGAAACCGTATGCTCAACAGGGTTTCGCGGCGGCAGTCCAGCGCTCTCAGGTGCGGCGGAACAGCAGGCAGAGGTTGTTGACCGGCATCGTGACCCGCTCCTCGAACGCCAGGCCGTGCCGCGCGGCCTCGGCCTTGACCGCATCGAGGTCCCGCAGGCCCCAGCGCGGGTCGCGGCGCTTCAGGTC
>JBIICO010000025.1:0-28210 GCA_044238855.1 Caulobacter sp. | reverse complement strand
TGGAGGACCAGCGGATCGGGAAGACGATCCTGGCCACGGTCACCGACAGCTACCGCAAGCTGCGCAACACCATGCGCTACCTGCTGGGCGCCCTGGACGGCTTCACCGACGCCGAGCGCGTGCCGGCCGCCGAGATGCCGCCGCTGGAGCAGTACATCCTGCACCGCCTGTGGCAGCTCGACGCCCAGGTCCGCGACGCGTACGAGCGCTACGCCTTCAACGAGGTGGTGCGTCCGCTGCTCGACTTCTGCCAGTCGGACCTGTCGGTGTTCTTCTTCGACATCCGCAAGGACGCCCTCTACTGCAACCGGCCGGACGACCTGACGCGCCGCGCCTATCGCACCGTGCTGGACGCCATCTTCGAGCGCCTGACCATCTGGCTCGGGCCGCTGATGGCCTTCACCATGGAAGAGGCCTGGACCACGCGCTTCCCGGACGCCGGCTCCAACGTCTTCCGCGTCTTCCCGGAAACCCCGGCGGCGTGGCGCAACGACGCCGAGGCCGCGCGTTGGGGCAAGGTGGAGGAGGTCGTCTCGGCCGTCACCGCCTCGCTGGAAGTCGAGCGCCGTGATAAGCGCATCGGCGCCTCGCTCGAGGCCGCGCCGAAGGTCGAGGTCACCGCCGAACTGAAGGCCGCCTTCGACGGCCTGTCGGCGGCCGAGATTTTCCGCACCAGCGACGCGGAACTGACCGAGGGCCCGGCGCTTTCCGTCCGTCCGTTCCTGGCCCAGGGCGAGAAGTGCGACCGCTGCTGGCGGATCCTGCCGGAGGTGAAGGCCGAGACCCGTCTCTGCCTGCGCTGCACCGACTCGGTCGAGGCTTGGGACAAGACGCGCGCCGCCTGATAACCAGTCGGCATCGACGGACAGAGGACGACCGCTTGAGCTCCGAAACCTCCGACACCACGCCGGCCAAGACGGCCGGCGTGACGCTGCAGGGGCCGAAGGCCTTCACCATCGCCCTGGCGGTGATCGTCGCCGACCAGATCATCAAGCTATGGATGCTGGGCAGCGTGTTTCCGGACGCCTGCCCGGGGTTCAACCCGTCGCTGGTCCCCTACACGCCCTGTTCGGTCCATGTCGCCGGGCCGTTCAGCGTCAGCATGGTCTGGAACCAGGGCTTCAGTTTCGGCCTCATGGGCGGCGGCCAGGAGTGGGTTCGCTGGGCGCTGTCGATCTTCTCGCTCGGCGTCGCCATCGCGCTCGGCGTGTGGGCGCGCCGGGTGGAGCGTCCGCTGCTGGGTGTGGCGATCGGTCTCGTCCTGGGCGGCGCCGTCGGCAACCTGATCGACCGCGTCCGCCTCGGCGCCGTGGCCGACTTCCTGGATTTCCAGCCGCTGATGTTCCCGTGGGTGTTCAACATCGCCGACAGCGCCATCACCATCGGCGTCATCCTGCTGCTGTGGGACAGTCTGCGCCGCGACGTGAAGCCGTAAACGAAGTTGCCGCACGCCTCACTTTTGGCGTATCCACGACGTCTGTTCAGGCCGGGGGCGGCCACGAGGAGCTAGGCTCGATGATTTCTACTCGCGTTCTGTGCGTCCTGGCGCTCACCGCCGCGGCCGGACTCGGCGGATGCCAGTCGGCTTCGAAGGCCATGGGCATCTCCAAGGTGACGCCGGACGAATTCCGCGTGGTGACCAAGGCGCCGCTCGTCGTGCCGCCGGAATACGCGCTGCGTCCGCCCGCTCCCGGTGAGCCCCGTCCGCAGGAACTGCAGCCGGAAAGCGCCGCCCGCGCCGCTCTGGCCGGCCAGTCGGCCGCCGCGCAGCGTTCGGACGGCGAGCGCCTGCTCGCGGCCCGCACGGGCTCGGAAAAGGCCGATCCGCTGATCCGCTATGTCGTCGACGACGAGTTCGGCGACCTGGCCCACAAGGACAAGAGCTTCGCCGATCGCGTGATGTTCTGGCGCAAGGACGCCCCGGCGGCCCCGGTCCCGACCGCCGCCGGCTCGGCCTCGCCGGTTCCGGTGGACGCCGCCGCCGAGGAAGCCCGCCTCAAGACCCTGACCGGCGGCAAGGCTGTGATCATCTCCCGCGAGAAGTCCAGCTGGGTGAAGCTGCCGGGTCTCTGATCCATAACGTTCTTCATGGCCCGGCTCGTCCGGGCCATCCATGAACACGGACTGTTTCGGAAGGGCGCGGAGATTTCCGCGCCCTTTCCTGTTGGCTCATCACGCATGGGTGGCCCGGACGAGGCGGGCCATGACGTGGGGGCTCGGTCCTTGGCTGAATCGTCCTACATTAGTCCCATGCCCATCCGCCGCCTGCCGCCAGAGACCGTCAACCGCATCGCCGCGGGCGAGGTCGTCGAACGGCCGGCCAGCGCCATCAAGGAACTGGTCGAGAACGCGCTGGACGCCGGCGCCTCGCGAATCGAGGTCGAGGCGGATAACGGCGGCCTGTCCCGGATCCTGATCACCGACGACGGCTGCGGCATGACCGCCGACGAGCTCTCGCTGGCCGTGGAGCGTCACGCCACCTCCAAGCTGGCCCCGCTCGAGGACGGCAGCTGGGATCTGCTCAACATCCACACCATGGGCTTTCGCGGCGAGGCGCTGCCCTCTATCGGCTCGGTCGCCCGGCTGCAGATATCGAGCCGCCCGCGCGACGGGGGCCCGGCGCATGCCATCCTGGTCGAGGGCGGCGCGGTCAGCGATGTAGGCCCCGCGCCCTTCGCGGGCCCGCACGGGTCCCGGGTCGAGGTCCGCGACCTGTTCTACGCCACGCCGGCGCGTCTGAAGTTCATGAAGTCGCCGCGCTCGGAGCACATGGCGATCGTCGAGGAGCTGAAGCGCCAGGCGATGGCGCACGAGGCGGTGGCTTTCACCCTCGACCTCGACGGCCGGCGCACCCTGCGCCTGGCCGCCGAGCATCCGGGGCCTGAAGGCCGTCTGGCCCGCCTCGCCGCCGTGCTCGGCCGCGAGTTCCAGGACAACGCGCTGCGGATCGACCACGAGCGGGACGGCGTGCGCCTGACCGGCTTCGCGGGACTGCCGACCTACAATCGCGGCAACGCCGCCCACCAGTACCTGTTCGTCAACGGCCGTCCGGTGCGCGACCGGCTGCTGCAGGGCGCCTTGCGGGCCGCCTACGCCGACTACCTGGCCCGCGACCGGCATCCGACGGCGGCGCTCTACGTCCAGCTCGACCCGACCTATGTCGATGTCAACGTCCACCCGGCCAAGGCGGAGGTCCGGTTCCGCGATCCGGCTCTGGTGCGGGGGCTGATCGTCGGCGGCCTGCGCCATTCGCTCGCGGCGGCGGGACACCGCGCCTCGACGACCGTCGCCGCCTCGGCCCTGGCCGGACTGCGGCCGCAGGAACTGCCCGGCGGGAGCGGCTATCGCGCTGGCGGCTACACGAGCTCGCCCGGAGCGTCCGGCTTCTCGGCCTGGCAGCCGGGCGCGACGCAGCAGTTGCCGGGCCTGAACGAGATGTCGGCGCGGGTCGAGCCCTCGACCGGCGGCTTTCCGATCGGCGCGATGGCCGAGGCCGTCGGCGCCGCCTTCGCCCACGCCCCCCAGCCGGTCCAGCACGACGGCTACGGCGCCCAGGTCATCGATCCCGTCGACTACCCGCTCGGCGCCGCCCGGGCGCAGGTGCACGAGACCTACGTCGTCGCCCAGACCCGAGACGGCATCGTCATCGTCGACCAGCACGCCGCGCACGAGCGCCTCGTCTACGAGCGGATGAAGCGTGAGATGGACGCCGGCGGCGTCACCCGCCAGACGCTGCTGCTCCCCGAGGTGGTCGAGCTCGATCCCGCCGAGGCAGAGCGTGTGCTGGCCAAGGCCGGGGAACTGGAGGCGCTGGGGCTGGTCATCGAGGCCTTCGGTCCGGGCGCCGTGCTGGTCCGCGAGACGCCCGCCCTGCTGGGCGACGCCAACGCGGCCGGCCTGGTCCGCGACATCGCCGACGACCTGTCCGAGAACGGCCAGGCCCTGGCGCTCAAGGAGCGGCTGGAAGAGGTCTGCTCGACCATGGCCTGCCACGGCTCGGTCCGCGCCGGCCGCCGCCTCACCGCCGTGGAGATGAACGCCCTCCTGCGCGAGATGGAGGCCACGCCCCACAGCGGCCAGTGCAACCACGGCCGGCCGACCTACGTGGAACTGAAGCTCAGCGACATCGAGCGGCTGTTCGGGCGGCGCTGATACCCTTTGGGTGTCATCCCCCTGAACGGAGCCATTCGCTGGCGTCCCGCGTTCTCCCGCGTATCCACAGGAGACTCCGCCATGGACTTCAAACGTGGCCGCATGATCGACCACCTGCACCTGCGAACACGGGATTTGCAGGCCAGCACGGCCTTCTACGTCGCGACACTGAAGGTGCTGGGCATCGAGGCGGAGGTGGCTGACGACCATCTCAGCGCCGACGAGCTCTGGATCGACAAGGGCTACCAGCCCAGTCACGTCCACTTCGCCTTCCAGGCGCCGGACCGCGAGACCGTCGCCCGCTGGTACGAGGCGGGCCTGAAGGCGGGCGGCAAGGACAACGGCGAGCCGGGCGAGCGCGACTACCACCCCGGCTACTACGCCGCCTTCCTGTTGGATCCGGACGGTAACAACGTCGAGGCGGTGCATCACGGTCCGGCTGAGCGCTCGGCCGATGCGGTGAGGATCAGCCTGCCGGGCTAGGCCGCCGCTCTTTCACTGCGCGCCGCCACGGCGGCTTCGATCGCGGCGGCCAGAAGGTCGGCCTTGATCGGCTTCTCGACGACGCCGTCCATCCCCTCGGCCAGGTATTGGGCCGCGTCCCAGGGGTCGGCGTTGGCGGTCAGGGCCAGGATCGGCACGGCGCCCGGCGCTCCGGCCATTCGCCGGATGGCGCGGGTCGCCTCCAGCCCGTCCATGCCCGGCATGCGGATGTCCATCAGGATCACGTCGAACCGGCCGCTCGCCGCCGCCTCCACGGCCGCCGCGCCGTCCTCGACCGCCTCGCTGACGCAGCCGAACATCTCGCACAGGGCGCCGGCCACGAACCGGTTGGTGGCGTTGTCGTCGGCGATCAGGATCGACAGCGGCTCGGCCAGCAGCGGGGAGGCGGCGTCCGCCGTTTCGACCTCGCTGGCGGGCGGTACGTCGAACAGGGTCACCTCGAAGCGGAAGGTCGCCCCCGCGCCGTCGTTGTTGACCGCGCCGATGCCGCCGCCCATGTGGCCGACGATCTCGCGGCAGATTGAGAGGCCCAGCCCCGCGCCGCCCTGCGCCTTTCCGGCGTCGGTCTGGTTGAAGGGGCGGAAGATGGTCTCCAGCCGGTCAGCCGGCACGCCGGGCCCGCAGTCGCGGACCTCGCCGACCAGTCGCACATGGGCGCCGTCGCGGTCGGCGGTCAGCGCCACTTCGACCAGGCCGCGCTCGGTGAACTTCAGCGCGTTGCCGATTAGGTTGTTGAACACCTGCTTCAGCCGGATCTCATCGCCCAGCACCCACTGGTCCGAGAGGCCGCGATAGGAGAAGGCCAGCGTCAGGCCCTTCTGCTCGGCGCGTGGCCGCCACAGGCCGTCCAGATCGTCCAGGATCCGCGCGACGCAGAAGCCGTCCTCGGAGAGGTCCATCGCCCCCGACTCGGCGCGGGAGATGTCCAGCGCGTCGGTCAGCAGCCGCAGCAGCGTCTCGCCCGACTCAATGATTGTGTGGACGTAGGGCTTCAGCTCCGCCTGCGTCAGCTTGCGGTCGAGGATGTCGGCGATCGCCAGCACGCCGTTCAGCGGCGTGCGGATCTCGTGGCTCATCACCGCCAGGAACTGCGACTTGGCGGTCAGGGCCGCCTGCGCCTCCACCTTGGCGATGTTCAGGTGTTCGGCGACGCGGGTCATCTCGTCGGCGTGGGCGCGGTTGGCGGCGCTGGTCGCCTGCAGCAACGACAGCAGAGTGCCGACGCCCAGGTAGCGGCCGTCCTCGACGACGATGAAGCCCTGCATCAGTTCCGACGGCCGCTGGTCCAGTGCTTCGCCGGTGAACTCCACGACGGGCGTCGAGCCCTCGGCCATCAGCGGCATGGCGTTCATCAGGGCCGAGATCGGGCGGTGGGCGTAGAGGGCGCGGCCGTACTCCGCCGCCATGCTGAGGAAGAAGGCGTTGCGCGCCACGATGCCGACGGGGCGGCTGTCCTCGTCCACCACCGGCAGGACCAGCAGGTCAGGCTCGGCCTGGAAGCGGCGGTAGACCTCCGCGCCCGGCGTCTCGGGCGAGACGGGATCGGGCCGCGTGGCCAGACTGGAAAGCTTGGAACTCATGCATCCCCCGAAGACACGCCGGGGAGAAAGCACGCCTGCCGCTAAGCAAAAGTGAATCCGAAAGCTTCCGAAATTGCGCTTTCATCCGTGTGATGACTGTTTTCGGATGAAGAATTTGTGACAAAGAGCGTCGTGGTTGGCTTCGGAAAAGTTCGTGACAAGCATTCGTTCGGTGCGGTGTGGTCGTTGCATGTCGTGCCCGGCGCGGCTACAGACGGAATGTCCAACCCGCGAGGCATCATGCTTCCCAATGTGATCGAGGCCCGGGCCTGACGGTCTGACCTTTCGAGGTCCGATCGTTTCGAGCGCCCGATGAACAGCCCGTCCCGGCCAAGGCCGGGGCGCGACGTCTCACGCCTCGATATCGGACCTTTTCCAGTGAACATCCCGAAACCGCAGCAGCGCACGCTGCACGCGCTCGCCCAGGGCGGCCGTATCATCCTCGTGCGCGACGAAGACACCGGCGAGATCGTCGAAGCCGAATGCTGGACCCGCGACGGCTGGCTGCTCAGCGACTGCGACCTCGGCGTCTTCAGGTCGCTGAAGCGCAAGCGCCTGATCGCCAGCAGCGGCGGCGGCCCCTATCGCGTCACGCGCGACGGCCTCGCCAACCTCCGCTCCCAACTCGACAACCGCACGAGCATGAAGCGCTGGTGAGTCCGCCGGTAAGGGGACGGGTTGAGGTGTCCCAAGGGACTCTTGACCTGTCCCCGTTCTCTCGCCGGTCAGCCCACGAACTTCAGGAACGTCACCCGCGCCGCGCCATAGTCGCGCGCGTCCAACACCTCGAACCCGGCCGGCGCGACGTCCGGTTCGTCGCTCGCGCGTTCGAACATCACCACCGCCCCGGGCTTCAGCCAGCCGTGCTCGGCCAGGCCGGCCAGCGCCTTCTCGCCCAGGCCCTTGCGGTAGGGAGGGTCCATGAAGGCCAGGTCGAACGGCTCGCCGGCGCTGGCCGGGCGCGGGCCCAGGTTGGTGGCGTCGCGGCGATGGATGCGGGTGGCGCCGAACAGGCCGAACGCGTCGATGTTCTCGCGGATCGCGCCGCGCGCCGCCTCGTCGGTCTCCACGAACAGGCAGAAGGCGACCCCGCGCGAGATGGCCTCGAAGCCCAGAGCGCCCGAGCCGGCGAACAGGTCGATGGCCCGCGCGCCGCTCAGTTCGGGCGCCCAGGCGGCGTGCTCGAGGATGTTGAACACCGCCTGCCGCGCCCGGTCGGAGGTCGGGCGCGTGCCCTGGCCTTCCGGCGTCTTCAGCGCGCGACCGCGCAGGCTGCCCGAAACGATCCTCAAGTCTTCAGCTCCAGCGAAGGGGCGGCGCCTGCTCCTTGAGTTTCAGGAGCGCGTCGCGGAGCCCGTCCATAAACTCCGTGCGCTTGCCGCGCCACCGCAGCGGCTCGCCGACCAGCACGGCGCAGTTCATCGGCACGGGGATCACCTCGCCCTTGGGCAGCACGCGGCCGGCCCCCTGGATCCACACCGGGGTGACCGGTGCGTCGGGGAAGGCCTCGGCCAGGCGCGCGACGCCGCTCTTCAGCCGGGCCATCTCGTCGCTGGCGTCGCCGCGCGTGCCTTCCGGGAAGACGACGATGATGTCGCCGGCCGCCAGGGCCTCGCGCGCCGGAGCCAGCACGTCCTCGCCGCTCGCCACCTTGTCCCGCGCCACCGGCACGATGCCGACGAGGTTGCGCGAGAACCAGCCGACCACCGGGTCCTTGAGGAAGTAGTCGGAGGCCGCCGCCGGCCGCACCCGCATCACCGTCCGCGACGGGAAGATGCTGAGCATCAGCAGGGTGTCGACATGGCTGTTGTGGTTGGCGGCGATGATGGCCGGCCCCGTCAGCGGCAGGTGCTCACGCCCGGTCACGTCGGCTCCGGTCAGGAAGCGGGCGATCGGCCGCACGACGAGCAGCAGCAGAAGCCAGCGCAGCCAGCGAACCATCAGAACTTCTCCACCGCGAACCACGCGAGCAGGTGGAAGTACAGCGGAGCGGTGAACGTAAGACTGTCGATGCGGTCGAGGATTCCGCCATGGCCGGGGATCAGGTGCGAGGTGTCCTTCACCCCCAGGTCGCGCTTGATGGCGCTCATCGTTACATCGCCGGCGAAACCCGCCACCGGCAGGACGGCGGCGACGATGGCCAGGCCCCAGCCCTCCAGCGGCGTGAACAGCGGCCCGGCGAACCAGATCAGCGCCGCGGTCGAGGCCCAGCCGCCGACGAAGCCTTCCCAGGTCTTGTTGGGGCTGACCCTGGGGATGATCTTGTGGCGCCCGAACAGCTTGCCCCAGACGTACTGGGCCACGTCGTTGAACTCGGTCGCGACCAGCAGGAAGAACACCAGCCCCGCGCCGCCGGCCGGCAGTTCGTACTCCGGCGTCCGCATCAGATAGGCGACGTAGCCGATGTTGTAGACGCAGGTCATCAGACCCCAGTGGAACATCGACGCACTGGCCAGATAGCCCTTGGTCTGGCCGATCACAGCCATCAGCCAGGGCGTGATCAGGAAGGCGTAGACCGGGATCAGCACCAGGTAGATGCCGTAGATGTCCAGCGCCACGAACAGGTAGTTCAGGGGGATGGTCAGATAGGCGCCCAGGATGATCAGCCGGTCCTCGCGCCGGGTCGGGGCCAGCGACAGGAACTCGCGCAGGGCGATGAACGACACCACGGCGAACAGCGCCACCGTCGCCTGCCAGCCGGCCAGCAGCGCGGCGGCCAGCAGGGCGATCATGATCCACCAGCTGACGATCCGCTGGCGAAGTTCGCGGTAGTCCTTGCCCCGCCGCGCGACGGTCAGCACCCCGGCGATGACGCTGCCCAGCAGCAACAGGCCGATGACGCCGGCCAGGCCCCAGATCAGGGCCGGCGGGTGGCTCGCCAGGAACCGTTCGATCGCTTGCAAGCCCGTCGCCCCCGTGCGTCCCGGTCAGGCCCGGGGTCGGGGACGACGCTTGCCGAGCGCGGCGATCCGGTCAAGGCTCTCGCGCATGGGGCGACTCCTTGGATCCAGCGTGCTGCACATCGCCGTCGGCTTCCTGCTGATGGGCGGATGGGCGCTTTTCGCCAACCGGGCGCACGGCTTGGCCGCCGCCTGGCCGCCCGCGCTGGTCCAGGGGACCATCTCGGCCGTCCTGACCGGGCTGCTGAAGAAGACGCTGGAAAAGCTGGACGGGAAAATCCCCGGCGCCCTGGCCTTCGTGGCGCCGCCCGCGCTGACGGCGGGCGCGATCCTGCTGCTGCTGGCGACAGTTCATACCCTGATCGGCACGCCGGAGCTGGTCGCGACCATCGCCGCGCCCTGGTCGATCTCGACCCTCTACGCCATCGTCTACAACGCCCGGCTCGTCGCCGACCGCAGGAAGGCCACATGACCGACAGCCCCGAGAACCGCCGCCCGCTGAAGACCCGTTCGGCCGGCTGGGCCGGAGCGCTGGCCGGGGCGCTGGGCCGCGCGCGCGTCAGTCCGGACACCATCTCCTTCCTGTCGGTCGCCTTCGCCGTCGCCGGCGCGGCCGCCTTCGTCCTGACCGGCGAGGCGGAGGGCGCCGGGCGTATCGCGCTGCTGCTGGCGGCGGCGGTGTTCGTGCAGCTGCGCCTGCTGGCCAACATGCTCGACGGCATGGTGGCGGTGGAGCATGGACTGGGCGGCCCGTCGGGGCCGATCTGGAACGAGCTGCCTGATCGCATCGCCGACGGCCTGTTCCTGGTCGCGGCCGGATACGGCGCCGTATCGGCGGGCTGGAGCGGCTGGGAATGGAGTGGCTGGCTGGCGGCCGCGCTGGCGATCCTGACCGCCTACGTCCGCGAGCTCGGCCGCGGTCTCGGCTTCCCCGCCGACTTCTCCGGACCGATGGCCAAGCCGCACCGCATGTTCGCCCTGACGGTCGCCTGCCTGGTCTCGATGGCCGAACCCCTGTGGGGCTGGAAGGGCCAGACCCTGCTGATCGCCCTGGGCGTCATCGCGGCGGGGAGCCTGGTCACGGTCTGGCGGCGCACGGCGCGTCTGAGCGGGCGGCTGCGGGAAGCGAAGGAGCAATAGACGTTTCCCTGCATCCCGGCATTCGTCGGGATCGACGGGGTAGGGGAGCCTTACCTCTTCCCCTTCGGACCGGTCGGGCGCGAGCCGGCCGGCCGGCCTCCCGGTTTCGCGAACGGCCGTGGGCCAGGCGCCCCGGCGGGCTTGGCGAACGACTTGCCTCCACCCCCGCCACTCGGCTTTCCGCCGCGCGGAGTATCTCCGCGTTCGGGCCGCGGCCCGTGACCGCGAGGTGCATCAACGCGCGCCGTCTTCGGACCGTCATGCCAGGTCTTCTTCTTGGGCTCCGCGACCCTCGCCTCGGGGCGCTTCTTCGCCCCGCCGCTCCTGGCGTGCGGGTTCAGTTTCGGCTTGGCCTTGGCCCAGCCCGGCTTCTTGGCCTGGCGCTCGCCCTTGATTTCGCCGCTCTCCTGGCCGGGGCGCAGGTGCCGGCGCGCGGGCGCGGCTTCCGGGTCATGCGGCGTCCCGCCGGCCTCGCCGGACGGCTTGCGGCGCCCGGGTCCGGTCGGGACCCGGTACTGGACCGTGTTGCCCTTGGGCATGGCCTCCGGCGGCACGACGCCTTCCAGCAGTTCGCGGATCACACGAGGGCCGACTTCCTCGACCTGCCCGGCGCCCAGATCACCCAGCGAGAACGGTCCGTAGCTCAGGCGCAGCAGGCGGTTGACCTTCAGGCCGATCGACTCGAGCACCACGCGCACTTCGCGGTTCTTGCCCTCGGCGAGGGTCAGGGTGATCCAGACGTTGCGCGCGCCGTCGCGGTCGCCGGTCGCCTTGTCCAGATGGGCGTCGATCGGACCGTAGCGGACGCCGTCGACGGTCACCCCGTCCTTCAGCTTGTCCAGCCGCTCCTGCGTGGCGTAGCCGAACGCCCGGGCGCGATAGCGGCGGATCCACCCGGTCGACGGCAGTTCCAGCGCCCGCGAAAGCCCGCCGTCGTTGGTCAGCAGCAGCAGCCCCTCGGTCGCCAGGTCGAGGCGGCCGATGGAGATCACGCGTGGCAGCCCCTCGGGCAGGTGCTGGAACACGGTCGGCCGACCCTTGGGATCGCTGTGCGTCGTCACCAGCCCGGCCGGCTTGTGGTAACGGAACAGCCGCACGGGCTCCGGTCCGCCGACCACCTCGCCGTCGACGGTGACGATGTCGCCCGGCTCGACCTTCACGCCCGGCGTGGTCAGGGTCGCGCCGTTGATCGCCACGCGGCCGGCCTCGATCAGGCGCTCGACCTCGCGGCGGGAGGCCACGCCCGCGCGGGCCAGAACCTTGGCGACGCGGTCGTTGTCGGAATGGTCGGAAGAAGATTGCCCTGCAGCCATCAGGCCTGCTCCTCTACAAGGATCATGTCGCCTCCCGGCGATATGGCGTCTCTAAAGCACAAAACGGCAGGTTCCGCCACGTGAGCACCCTTTCCGACCTCGATGCGATGCGACTGGCGCTCGACGCCGCGCGCGCCGCCGCCGAGGCGGGAGAGACGCCGGTCGGCGCGGTGGTGCTCGATCCGGCCACCGGCGAGGTGATCGCCGTCGCCGGCAATCACCCGATCGGCGCCCACGACCCGACCGCCCATGCCGAGATCGCCGCCATGCGCGCGGCGGCGATGAAGCTCGGCAACTACCGCCTGACCGACCTGACGCTGGTGGTGACGCTGGAGCCCTGCGCCATGTGCGCCGGCGCGATCAGCCACGCCCGCATCGGCCGCGTGGTGTTCGGGGCGGAGGATCCGAAGGGCGGCGCCGTGGTCCACGGTCCGCGCTTCTTCGACCAGCCGACCTGCCACTGGCGGCCCGCCGTGGAAGGCGGGCTCCTCGCCGAGGAAAGCGCCGACCTGCTGCGGGGCTTCTTTCGCGCCCGGCGGAAGCGTTGACGAGGGTGGTTTCCAAGTGGAGCCAGACCTGTCAGCGCCTATGCTTGGCTCCGGTCCGGGCGCTCTGACGGATGGCGGCGCGTTACGCCGAGATCCCGCCGCGCGCCGACCTGGCGGACCATGTCGCCTGTGTCTGGACGTTCGAGGGCCGCGACCCGGGCGGCGAACAGCCCATTCCTCCGGACGGCCGCTGCGAGCTGATCGTCCATGGCGGCGCGCCCTATCTCGAGAAGAAGGCCGACGGCGCGTGGGTCCGGCAGCCGGCCGCGCTGCTGGCCGGGCAACTGACGCGGCCGCTGCACCTGCGCGCCGACGGCGAGGCGGGGGTCATCGGCGTCAGGTTCCGCACGCAGGGCGCCTTTGCCTACCTCGCTCGGCCGCTGGACGCGTTCACCGACCGACGCGTGCCTCTGGACCTGGCCGATGTCCCCCCGACCGTCGCGGCCGTGCAGGATCATGTGGCGGCGCGCATCGCCGCGCTGGCCGCGCCGCCGGACCCGCTGATCGACCGCTGCGTGGACCGGCTGGAGGCCGGCGCGACGGTCGAGGCGCTCTGCCGCGAAGCCGGCCTGACGCCCCGCACCCTTCAGCGCCGCTTCGCGACCAGGATCGGCGTCTCGCCTCGGATGCTGGGGGCTATCGTCCGCTTCCGTCGCCTGTTCGAGGCCTTGCGGGAGGCGGACGCGGACTGCTGGACCGGCATCGCCCAGGCGGCCGGCTACTTCGACCATCCGCAGATGGCTCGCGACTTCCGCCGGTTCGTCGGGTGCACGCCATCGCGGTTCGTCGCCGCGCGGGGCGGCCTGGCCGCCCGCCTCGTGAACCTGCCCGACTGACTGTCGCAATCCTACAAGCCGCCGGGCGCGAAGGCGTCCATTCTGACGAGATCGGGAAGGGAACCATCACATGAAGCATCTCGTCGTCGCGGCCGCGTTCGCGCTGGCCCTCGCAACACCCGCCGCCGCCCAGGAGCGGGCCACGGTCGCCGACCTCGCCTGGCTGGCCGGAAGCTGGATCGAGGAAGAGGGCGGCCAGACCACCCGCGAGGTCTGGCACACGCCGCTGGACGGCGCGATGTCCGGCGTCGGCCAGTCCAGCCGGCCGGGCAAGCCGCCGCGCTTCGAGTTCATGACCATCACCACGGAGGCGGCCGGTCCGACCTTCACCGCCTATCTCACGGGCCAACCGCCGACCGCCTTCGTGCTGAAGCCGGGAGCGGCCGACACGGCGGTGTTCGAGAACCTCGCGCACGACTTCCCGCAGCGGGTCATCTACCGCCGCTGCGGCGAGGACGTCTGCGGCCGTATCGAGGGCAAGAAGGACGGCAAGGAAGCGTCCTCGGAGTGGCGGTACCGGCGGCGGTAGACCGCATGGCCGGGGGCGAGGGGCCGTCCCGTCGGGGCCTCTGGCGCGAACTAGACGAACGCTTCCTGCAGCCGGAAGTCCAGGCGGTCGCGGACGGCCGGCCAATCGAAGTCGCAGATCGACATCACCACGGTGTCCCGCACGTGGCCGGTCCAGGTGATCTTGTGGTTGCGCAGCGAGCCTTCCTTGGTCGCGCCCAGCTTTTCGACGGCCGCCTGGCTGCGGGCGTTGCGCTCGTCGATCATGAACTCGACGCGGATGGCGCCGGCGTCGAACGCCTGGGCGAGCAGCAGCCGCTTGGACTCCGGGTTCACCGGGCCGCGGCGTACGTCGGGGTGCAGGAAGGTCGAGCCGATCTCCACGCCCTTGTGGGCCTTGCGGATGTTCAGGAAGCTGGTGGTGCCCACCACCCGCTTGTCCTCGAGCCGGCGGATCGCGTAGCCGATACGCGCGCCGCTCTCGACCTCGCTGATCATGCCGGTCCACCAATCGCCGAAGCCTTCGCCGCAGCCGTTGACCGACATGATCTCCCAGGCCTCGGGATCGCAGTCGATGGCGCCGCGCAGGTCGTCGCGGTGCTCTGGGGTGATCGGTTCCAGCCGCACGTGGCGGCCCTTGAGGAGCTTGGGCTTGAGGATCATGACCGGAAGGATGCCCAGCCGCCCGGCGCTACGCAAGCCTCCGAAGGTATAAGGCGCCGGCACGCGCCGATCGGGATCGGCTTCAGGCCAAAGGTTATTGACTTTAGGTTTTATATAAAATTATCTGGCTACGACATCAAACAACGGAGCGCCTCCATGCGCACCCTTCGCGACCCCAAGCTGATCGACCAGGCCAGGACGGTGGAAGTCTTCGCCTGGATCGCCGCCGGCGCCTTCGGGCTGCAGGCCCTGGCTCTGCTGGGCCTGCTGAACCTGGTCGGCCCGATCCGCTACGGCGACTGGGCCGGCTTCCACGACGCCTTCGTCGAACTGGCGCCCAAGCTGGTCGAGCTGCTGCCGATCGTCGCCTACTTCAGCGGCCTGCTCGCGGCGGCGAAGATCTTCGGCCGGGTGGCGAAGGGCGAACTGTTCAGCGAGGCCAACGCCGGCGGCCTGTCGGAGGTCGGCTCCTCGCTGCTCTGGGGCGCGATCGCCACCGCCGTGGTCGTGCCGGTGATCCAGAGCGCTATCGCCCGCGAGCACATCTTCTTCGGCATCCACCTGGAGCCGGAGATCTGGGTCATCGGCGTGATCGGCGGCGCGATCATGGTGCTGGGCCGGATGATGCGGCACGGCATTCGGCTGCAGGGCGAGCTGGACGAGATCGTCTAGTGCCCGTCGTCGTCACTCTCGATGTCATGCTCGCACGCCGCAAGATGAAGGCGCGCGACCTGGCCCAACGTATCGGCCTCTCCGAGACCCAGCTTTCCCTGCTGCGCACCGGCAAGGTGCGCGGCGTCCGCTTCGAAACCCTCTCCAAGCTCTGCGCCGTGCTGGAGTGCTCGCCGGGCGAACTGCTGGACTACGCCTACGATCCGACCGACCTCACCGCGTCAGAGGGGGAGGGCGACTAGGGGGCGGTTCCGGTGCGAACGCCACGTGCACGCCATCGACCTCCTTCGCCGCCTTGTAGATCGAAGCCGTCGGGTCGTGGCGAATGACCAGCCGTCCGTCCGACCGCCACCGCACGTCCGCCCAAGGGCCGCCCCATGGCGCGGGCTCGCCGCGGCCGTTCGCGATGAAGGCGTTGCCGCCGTCCTTCAGCCGTTCGCCGGTTCTGAGGATCGAGACCTGCGTCGAGAAGCCCGTTGTGGCCCCGCAGCTGCGCTCGAACAGCACGGCGCGATGCCGTCCGTCCGGCGAGGGCAGGCTCGCCACCTCCCTGTTGTCATACGCCTCGGCCAAGCAACCGCTCGTCGGCAGAGCCAGCATCAAGGCGATAGCAAAAGGGGGAGCGGGGCGCGGCGGGTCATCGCCGCACCCCTGAGGCGCCGCCGCATGCATGTCGAATGGAGCTTCGGTGCAGCCGGCGGCGGCGGCCGTTAGCGGCGATCCTGCGGCATGTCCGTCATCGCGTCGGGACAGATCGCGGGCCCATAGGCCTGGTCGCAGTTGTAGAGGCAGGTGGCGAGCGGGATGCCGCCACCCGGATGCAGCTTCGCGCATCGCGCCACGCAGTCGCAGTACATCGCCGGGTCGGGGTCGGCCATGGCCGGTCCGGCAAGCAGGCCGGTGGCGAAGATGGCGGCTGCGACGAGTTTGGTCTTCAGGGCGTTCATCTCGGTTTTCCTCTCCGGTTCTCGAGGCCGCCGGTCAGCGGCGATCCTTCGGGGCGTCCAGGGCGGCCGCTTCGCAGATCGTCACCATGTGGATCATCGCGCAGTAGTCGGAGCAGGCGGGATAGTCGCCGTCACAGTCGACCAGGCACTGGCAGTACCCGCTTTCCACGGGTTTGGCGGCGGCGGCGGGCGAGGCGAACAGGCCGGCGGCGAGCATCACCGCGGCGACAAGCTGGGTCTTCAGGATCATGAGAACACTCCTCACGCCGGAAGTGGCGTGGCGCCAGTGAATCTTGCGAGCTGATTAAATACAATCATTGCGGGAGGCTCGCGCCTTCACGCTTTCGCGACCGCCTACGTAGTGACCGCAATGACCGCCTTTCGGCTTGTCCCAAGCGAAAACGCTCTGATACGGTCGTTTCAAACAGACGTTTGAATCATGAGGGCCGACGCCATGGACTTCGATATCTCCCCCAAGCAGCGCCAGTTCCTGGACCGCGTCGTCGCGTTCATGGACGAGCACATCGCCCCGGCCGTGCCCCGCTACAACGAGGAAATGAACGTCCTCGGCGACGAGCGCTGGAAGGTCGTTCAGGTGGTCGAGGAGCTGAAGGCGAAGGCCAAGGCCGCCGGCCTGTGGAACTTCTTCATGCCGCCGCACAGCGGCCAAGTGCACGTCGACGACACCTTCCAGTTCGAAGGCATCCAGCTGACGAACCTAGAGTACAGCCTGATCGCCGAGCAGATGGGCAAGATCGGCTTCGCGTCCGAGGTGTTCAACTGCTCCGCGCCGGACACCGGCAACATGGAAGTGCTGATGCGCTACGGCACGCTGGAGCAGAAGGAAAAGTGGCTGCGGCCGCTGATGAACGGCGAGATCCGTTCGGCCTTCCTGATGACCGAGCCTGACGTCGCTTCCTCGGACGCCACCAACATCGAGACCGAGATCCGCCGCGAAGGCGACGAGTACGTCATCAACGGCCGCAAGTGGTGGTCCTCGGGCGTGGGCGATCCGCGCTGCAAGGTCGCCGTCGTCATGGGCAAGACCGACCCGGACAACGCCAGCCGCCACCAGCAGCAGTCGCAGGTGCTGGTCCCGCTGGACGCGCCCGGCATCGAGATCGTCCGCATGCTGCCGGTGTTCGGCTACGACGACGCGCCGCACGGCCACGCCGAGGTTCTGCTGAAGAACGTCCGGGTGAAGGTCGAGGACGCCCTGCTGCTCGGCGAGGGCAGAGGCTTCGAGATCGCCCAGGGGCGGCTTGGCCCGGGCCGTATCCATCACTGCATGCGCACCATCGGCACCGCTGAAATGGCGCTCGAGAAGATGTGCAAGCGCCTGATGAGCCGCAAGGCGTTCGGCAAGTACCTGTCCGACCACTCGGTCTGGGAACAGCGCGTCGCCGAGGCCCGCATCGACATCGAGATGTGCCGCCTGCTCTGCCTGAAGGCCGCCGACATGATGGACAAGGCCGGCAACAAGTCGGCCCGTCTGGAAATCGCGATGATCAAGGTCGCCGCCCCGCGGATCGCCCTGAAGATCATCGACGACGCCATCCAGGCCCACGGCGGCGCCGGCGTGACCACCGACTTCGGCCTGGCCAAGATGTACGCCGGACAGCGCACGCTGCGCCTGGCCGACGGTCCGGACGAAGTGCACTGCCGCACCATCGCCCGCGACGAGTTCGGCAAGTACGGCGACCTGAAGATGCAGCAGCGCGCCGAGCGCGAGCGCTCGCTGGAAGTCGCCGGCATCCGCTAGTAGGACGGCGGCGGAACCGCTGATTCCAACAAGCCGGTCCGCGCAAGGAACCCCGCTGGTGGCGACACCGGCGGGGTTTTCCTTTCGCCCTACTTCGTCACCACCATGTCGCCGCTCTGGATCGCGCCGGGCATCAGCGCCGTCGGGTTCTCGACGTTGGTGAAGGCCGCCGGGCGGCCCACGCACATCAGCGCGCTCGGCCCGTCGCAGATGTGGAAATGCAGGTGCGGTTCGGTGGAGGAGCCGGAGCTGCCGATCCAGCCGATCGTCTCGCCCGCCTTTACCGTCTGGCCCACTTCCACGGGCGAGGCGCCCGGCTTGAGGTGGGCGTAGACGCTGTACTCGCCCCAGGCATGGCGGATGACGACAACGTTGCCGGCCGCGGCATCGGGGCCGGCGGCGATGAGCTTGTCCTGCCAGCCGAGGATGCGCTGGAAATAGGCCTCCTGCGTCTCGCCCGCCTTGCGGATCGACGTGGCGTCCTCGGGTCTGTCGGTGACGACCTTGACCACCTCGCCGTCGGCGGCGGCCAACACGGGCACGCCGTAGACGGCGTAGTCCGCGAACTTCGAACCGTCGCCGCGATAGCTGATCCCGCCCGCGCCCAGCTGGATGATGTCGAGCGCGAACTCCTCCGGCACGGCCCAGCGGTGGTGGGTGTTCAGGCTCGGCCCAGCCTGGACGTAGAAGGTCCCCTGCACCGGGAACCGATAGCGCGGCTCCGGCTGGTCATTCCGCACCGGCAGGGTCAGCACCGCGCTCGCCGTTCCGGGCGCGGCGGCGCGGACGGTGATGCGCAGCGCGTCGCGCTTGCCGCTCCAACTGAACACCTGGCTCGGGATCAGCAGACCCTCGCCCGGCGCCAGCGTCGGCGTGGCCGGCAGCCTGGCGGCCGGCTTGCCGAGCACATCGCCGAACTGGAAGGCGACGGCCTCGATCATGCCCGCGCCCTGGACGGCCGCGCCGCCCTTGGCCAGCGTCTCGACGTCGCGACCGGTCAGCACCCGCGTCTCGATCACTTGGCCGCCGCGCAGCAGCTCGAAGGTCACCGACCCCACGGTCAACGGCGCGCCGGTGGTGTTGATGACGGCCGCGTTCTGCAGCAGCAGGCTCTGCACCCCGCGGATGCTGTCGAGTGGATAGGCGTATAGCGGCCCGTGCGGATAGGCCCGAACGGTCGGCTCGGCCGCACCGGAGGGCGCGACGATCGCGGTGGCAAGCAGGAACGCGGCGGCGATAGCGGTACGCATGACGAAGCCCCTTCCGTCAGTTGTCCGCCGACAGGGACCACGGATCGCCCCGCCCCGCCGCTTAATTCGCGGTAAGGGGCGGGAACGCGGTGGCCGATCCGGGGCGACGAGCAACAGGTTCCGAACCATCTCGGCCGGCGTAACCGGTGCGTCAAATTTATGGTGAACAAAGTTCGCTGATGCGCGTTCTCGGATGACAGCGCTGTCTCACGCAGGGGTCGAGGGAGGAAACAACAATGATCCAGATCATGCTTTTGATTGTCGGCGGCTTTCTGCTCGCAGGCGCGCACTACAAGTGGTTCGAACAGTTTTCATCCAAGCAGCTCGCGGTGATGTCCATTGCTCTGGGCCTGATTGGTGCGTCGGTGGTCCGGGTGGACAGCATTACGCTGTTCGGGGCTGAAATCGTGTTTCGCACGTCGCCACAGGCGGTCGTCGCGCCTGCGGGCACGTCGGCCAGACTCGATCGGATGGAAGCAGCCTTGGAGGCCCTGGTGAACTTCCAGGTCACTCAGGCCGAAACTACGGATTCACCGCAAGCGCGTGAAGCCCGCCGAAGCCTGCAGGTGATAGCGAAGCCATCGCCAGCCATTCCGACCTTTCTTCCTGAGCAGTACGGCATCAAGGCCGCCCTGTTCAGTGATGCTGGGACGATCGGTCAGGCCGACGATGTCGCGGCCATCCCGCATGACGATCTTGAGCTGAAGGCCTCCGCGGGCACGTCGATCTACTGGCCGTCACCGATGGGGCCGATACGTTTCGATTTCTCGCAAGTCCTGGCCAAAGAAGACTTCGATGAGGCCGAGACCTTCCGCTTCAGCACATCGACCCGCTTCTGACGAAAGTCGGGGGCACGCGCCCTGGAAGTACGTGCCCCCGACCGCGCGTCAGATCAACCAGCCGCCCGTGCCTTCGGGCTCGCCGCCGGTGAGGACGGTGTCGTCGACCTCCCCAGTCAGGCGGATGGCGTAGTCGGCCTTGCCGTCGCCATCCGTGTCGAGGCGGAAGGTGGTGACGTTCGTGCCCGAGTCGTAGGTCAGCGTCGCCTCGCCGGCCGATTGGCTGAAGGCGCCGACGAAGAGCAAATCATCCAGGGCGCTGAGGTCGATGATGTCGCCCTCGGAGAAGTCGACGTCGGTGATGGTGTCGGTCTCGATGGTCTGCCTCAGCGCGCTGCTGCGGATCTGGTCGGTGACGATGATGAACCGATCGGCGCCGTCGCCGCCGGTCATGCGGTCGGCCCCGACGCCGCCGGTCAGGCTGTCGTCGCCCGCGCCGCCGTCCAGAGTGTCCGCGCCGGCCAGGCCGAGCAGGACGTTGTCGCCCGCGTTGCCGACGATGCGGTTCGACAGGGCGTTGCCCGTGCCGTCGAGATCGTCCGCACCCGTCATGGTCAGGTTCTCGACGTTGTCGCCCAGCACGAAGTCGACCGCGCTCTTCACCGTGTCCGTACCGCCGAGGGCGGCTTCGGTCACCGTGTCGCCGATGTCGTCGACGGCGTAGTTGTCGTTGCCCAGGCCGCCGCTCATATCGTCCGCGCCCAGACCGCCGTCGAGGGTGTCGTTGCCCTCGCCGCCGTCCAGGGTGTCGTCGCCCGCGCCGCCTTCCAGACGGTCGATGCCGAGGCCGCCGATCAGGATGTCGCCGCCGTCCGCGCCATAGAGGCGGTTGCCGAGCTCGTTGCCGGTCAGGGTCAGGCCGGCAGGCCCCACCGCGTACAGGGTTTCCAGCTCGACGCCGGCGCCCAGGGTGAAGTCCACCGTGGTGTAGGCGCGGTCGGCGCCGCCGCCGGCTCCTTCGACGATCGTGTCGCCGACGTTGTCGACGTAGAAGGTGTCGTTGCCCTCGCCGCCGTCCATGGCGTCGGCGCCGTCGCCGCCGTCGAGCGTGTCGGCGCCAGCGCCGGCGAACAGGCTGTCGTCACCCGCGCCGCCGAACAGCTTGTCGGAGTCGTCGCCGCCGTCGAGGCTGTCGTCGCCGTCGCCGCCTTCCAGCGTGTCCTTGCCTTCCTCGCCGTACAGCTCGTTGGTCCCGCTGTTGCCGGTCAGGATGTTGCCCAGCGTGTTGCCGATCGCGCTGATCGCCGCCGTCCCGAGCTGGATCAGCCTTTCGATGCCGGCGCCGAGCACGTGGCTGGCCGTGGCGAAGACGGTGTCGATGCCGCCGCCGGCCGTCTCGTCGGTCGTGTCGCCCGCGTCGTCGACATAATAGGTGTCGTTGCCGAGCCCGCCGAACATGTCGTCGGCGCCCAGGCCGCCGTCGAGCAAGTCGTTGCCGTCCCCGCCGTCCAGCAAGTCGTTACCCTCGCCGCCGCGCAGGTCGTCCAGGCCGCCCCAGCCGCTGATCTCGTTATCGCCGGCGTTGCCGATGATGATGTTGGCCAGGATGTTGCCGATGCCCTGCAGATCGTTCGAGCCGGTCAGGGTCAGGTTCTCGAGGTTGGCGCCCAGCGTGTAGTCGACCGAGGCGATCACCAGGTCACGGCCGGCGTTGGCGCCTTCGGTGACCACGTCGCCGAGGTCGTCGACGTGGTAGGTGTCGTCGCCCCGCCCGCCCGCCAGCTCGTCCGCTCCCGCTCCGCCGTCGAGGACGTTTGCCAGGGCGTTGCCGGTCAGGCTGTCGTCGTGGGCCGAGCCGGTCAGGTTCTCGATCGAGTAGAAGCGGTCGCCCGCCGCCTCGCCGGTGTAGCCGGTGATGACCGCCAGGCTGACGGTCACGCCGGCCGCGGCGTTGAAGTATGTGGCCGTGTCGACCCCGTCGCCGCCGTCGATGCGGTCGGCGCCGGCGCCGCCCTCGATCACGTCGTCGCCGCCCAGGCCGTAGATAACATCGTCACCGGCCAGGCTGCCGCGCGTCGCGCCGAAGTGGGCGGTGTAGGCCAACTGGGTCAGCTGGTCGCCGAAGTCGGTGGCCAGGCCCGCCGAGCGCGGCATCAGCAGCGAGACGATCGAGGGGTCGTGGTCGGAGAGCTGGTTGGCGAACTCCGAGTTCATGTGGACGACGTCGTAGACCGCGCCCGCCACCAGATCGAGCGTGACCCGGATCTGGTCCAGCGCCTGGGCGTTGCCGTCGAAATTGTAGGAGTAGCGCTCCTCTTCCGGCAGGGTCTCGATCATCGCCTTCAGCAGGGCGACGCCCTCCTGGAACGTGCTGGGCGTGTTCCCCGAGCCGGCGGTGATCCGCTCGATCGCGCCGGTGATCAGCTGCACCACCGGGAAGAACTGGAAGTCGTTGAAGTCGCCGAGCGCGATGATCTTGTCGTTATAGGTCAGGCCGTCGCTGAGGATCGCCTCGATGAAGTCGTGGACCGCCTCGGCCTGGCCCTCGCGCTTGACCGAGTCGCTGTTGAACGGATCGGTCCAGAGTTCCTGGTTCAGGTTGTTGCCGAGCAGCGGCCCGGAACCGCCCTTCGAGGAGAAGTGGTTGTTGATGGTGTAGAAGGTGCCGCCCTGGTCCTCGCTGTAGCCGGCGGGCGACCACTCGATCGGCAGCGACTTGCGGGTCGCGGCGAAGTCGGTGTCGCCCATGCCGATGCGGTCGCCGGTGGCCAGCTTGCGGATGATGTCGCCCGGCTCGCCGCTCAGGTTGTTGCCGTCGGTCGGCTCCACCGCGTCGGGCAGGTAGAGGTAGGCGACCTGGATGTTGCCGCCGCCTTCGCCGCCTTCGGCGCCGTCCACCGGGTCGGACAGGATGGCGTGGTACTGGGGCCCGCCGCGCGCCACGATGGCGTCGATCAGCTGCTGCACGGTGATGCTGGCGTCGACGATGGCGTCGTTGAACGAGCCGTTGTTGTCCTGCAGTTCCTGCAGGCCGATGATTTCCGGCGCGCCGAGGTTGTTGATGATCGCGTCGGCCAAGGCGTCGAACTTGGCCTGGGTGGTCTGCGAGCCGCCGCCGTTGGTGCCGACCGGCGACAGGTTCTCGACGTTGAAGGTGGCGATGCGGATGCGGTCGAGGTTCTCCTCGATCGTGGTCGTCTCGCGCTCGATGGCGCTGGGCGTTAGGGTGTAGGCCTCGGTCGGATTGATCTCGTAGAAGCCCTGCCCGTAGGAGATCACGCCCGTCAGGTCGCCCAGGCTGTCGCCGACGGCGGTCGGCGTCGGCGTGGCGATGCCCGCCTCGTCGTCGATCTGGATCCGCTCGGGATTGAAGTCGAATTCCTTGTCGGCGGGGTTCCAGGTGTCCGGCGTCTCGTCGCTGATGGTCAGGCCGCCGCGACCGTTGGCGCTGTCGTTCTCGCCGATGTTGGGCGTGCCGATCAGTTCGCCGTAGTCGGACTCGTGGGGGCTCACCAGGCGCACGTCGTTCAGGGTGACGCGCATGCCTTCCAACGATTCCCAGAAGTCGATGCCGTCGGTGGTCGGGCTGTAGGTCCCGGTGGTCTCGTCGTCGCCGATGTCGGTGGTCGGCGGGGTGCGGAAGCCGTTGGCCCAGTCGTTGGTCGCGCCGATCACCACGGCGTCCGGCAGGTCGTTGTCGACGGACAGCACCTGGGTGACCACCGAGCCGGTGATCTCGGTCAGGGTCAGGTCGTAGGGCGCGCTCGCCTGGTACTCCTGAACCGTGCCGCTGACCCGGACCAGCGCGCCGACGACGATGTCGGGCGACAGGGCCGAGCCGACGTAGACATAGATGCCGTCGGAGGTGGAGGTGTCGCCGTCGCCGTCCGGGTCCTGGATCCAGTAGGCGTTGTTGTCCTTGTCGATCGCCGTGACGATGCCGGTGGTCAGCACCTGCTGGCCGGCGTAGGCCGAGGTGTGGCCCGCGCCCTGGATGTCGTAGATGGCGATGAGGTCGTCGTTGACGATCGTGCCGACGCCGGTGTTGTCGGTGATCGCCGCCTCGCCGGCGTTGTTCTGCAGGTTGGACAGGACCACCGACAGCGTCTGGTTGGCCTCGGCTACGGTGTCGCCGTTGACCGTGACGGTGATGGTCTGGGTCAGGGCGCCGCCGGCCTCGAAGTGCAGCTGGCCGCTCGTGGCGACATAGTCGCCGTCCGCTGTGGTTGCTGTGCCGTTGGCGGTCGTGAAGTCGACGGTGAAGTCGCCGTCGGCGTCCGAACGGGTGACCGTGAAGGTCATCTCGACCGTGCCGTCGTCGCCCTCGGTCACCGAGACGTTGTTGATGGTGACGCTGGTCTGCTCCGGACCACCGTCTCCGGTCACGCTGAACTGGGTGACGGCCGTGGTCTGGGAGGTGCTGTCGTTCAGGGTCCAGTTGGCCGGATTGGCGATGGCGGCCTGAAGCTCGGCCTGGGTGCCGCTGGTCGGGCCGGTGTAGACGCCGTTGTCGAGATTGAAGGCCAGGGCGGTGGTCCCGACCGTAAGCCCGGTCGGCACGGCCGAGGTGTTCGAGTTCGTCGCGTCGGCGGCCCAGGTCGTGTTGCCGTCGGCGAAATCGACGCCGAACAGGAAGACCGGGCTGGCCGCCGAGCCGGTGTAGGCCAGGATGGCGTCGCCGGTGGCCGAGGCGTTGAAGTTGCCCGACCCGACGATGGTGATCACCGTGCCGGCCGGAATGCCGCCCGGCGGGACCGTGTAGGTCATCACGCCCTCGCCGGTGCGGAACGCGCCGGCGGCGGTCCAGCCGTTGTCGGTGAAGTAGATCACCGTGCCCTCCGCCACGGCGGTCAGGACGACGAACTGGAAGGTCTTCTGGCTCGACGCGTTGGCGTCGGCGTTGAAGCTGATCAGGGCGATGTCGCCCGCGGCCAGAGGCATGGGAAGCTCGCGATAGAGGATGGGTCCGCTGAACGATCCGCGCGCGGACGTAACGCCGGTTAACGAATTCCTAACCAGCCCGGATGACGGCGCGGCGATAGACTCGTGACAGGCCTGCAACAGAGTTTCGGATTGCCCGATCGCGGGGCGCCCGGCATCGTCGGCGCGCAACGGAGAGGCGCCATGATCGACCACCTGGGCATCGGCATCACCGACTACGCGCGGTCCACCGCCTTCTACGACAAGGCGCTGGCCCCCCTTGGCATCCGCCAGCTGTTCAAGGTCCCGCTCGAACACAGCGGCGGGGTCGACTCGGTCGGCTACGGCGACACGCGGCCGTTCTTCTGGATCTCGGCCGCCAATCCGACGCGCGGCAACCTGCACATCTGCCTCGCGGCGAAGGACCGGGCGACGGTCGACGCCTTCCATGCGGCGGCGCTGGCGGCCGGCGGTACGGACAATGGCGCGCCGGGGCTTCGCCCGCACTACCATCCGTCCTATTACGGGGCCTTCGTGCTGGACCCGGACGGCCACAACATCGAAGCCGTCTGCCACGCGCCCGAGTAGGCGCCGGAGTTACCTCGAGTGAACGGACTGGCTATTCCCCTCGCCGTGCTGGCCTGCTGCTTCGCCGGCGCCATGGGCGGCTACGCGCTCGCCCGACCGTCCGACACGCTCGCCGGCCTCGGCCTGGCGCTGTCGGGCGAGGGACCGGGCGGCCTGGGCGTCGTGCGCGCCGCCGGGGGGTTGCTGCTGCTGGCGCATGGCGCGGCTGCGGCGCTGCTGGGGTACGAGCCTTCGGTCGGGGCGGCCATGGCGCTGGCCCTCGCCCTGGCCTGGACCGGCGCGGTCGCGGGCCGTCTGGTCGCCTCGCTGCTCGACGGCGCGCCCAGCGCCGCCGGCCTGCAAACCATCGCCTTCGAGGCCCTGATGGCCGTCACCCTGTCCCTGCCATACTGGGCGGCCGGCCGCGCCCTGCCCGGACCCACGATCAGCGTCTGAATCCTCGCTCGGGTGCGTCGCCGCATTTTGCGACTTGACGACAATGTACTTTAAAAGACAAAGTGCATTGTCTCAACGCAGCAAGGAGCTCGGACATGAAGACGATTGGATATGTGACGGCCGTGGCGCTCGGCCTGATGGCGGCGACCCCGGCCCTGGCGGGCGACCTGACGGTCAATGTCAGGAACGTCCAGGATAAGGGCGGCCAGATCCTGGTCTCGCTGCAGACCCGCGACCAGTTCATGAAGCCGGCCGGCGCGAACGGCGCCTTCGGGGCGGCCACCCCGGGGACCTCGACCTTCGTGGTGCGCGGCGTCCAGCCGGGCGAGTACGCGGTGATGGTCATGCACGACGCCAACAGCGACTGGCAGATGCAGTACGGCGCCGACCGCAAGCCGACCGAAGGCTGGGCGATGAGCGGCAAGCCCGTCGAGAGCCACAAGCCGACCTTCGACGAGATCAGGATCGTCGTCCCGGCCGACGGCGACACGGTCGACGTCGACATGCACTACCCCAGCTAGGCCGGCGCGAAGGGGCAGGGCATGAAACGTCTACTCGCCGCGACGGCGGCCGGTCTTTCGCTCTACGCCGCCTGCGGCGTGGCGGCCGCGGCGGAAGAGCCGGTCGTGCGGTTCGTCAACGCCAGCTGGTGGGACGGCAGGGGCTTCGTCCGGGGTGAACGCTATGTGCGGGGCGATGTCTTCGTGGCCAGGACGAAGGCCGGCCGCACCGTCGACCTGGGCGGGGCCTTCGTGACCCCGCCCTTCGGCGAGGCGCACAACCACAACCTCGACGACGCGAACATCGCGCCGCTGGTCAGCCGGCAGTACCTGGCCAACGGGGTCTTCTACGTGAAGATCCCCAACAGCCGGGCGGAGACGACCCCGGCCGCGCGGACGCTGCTCAATAGGCCGGACACGGTCGACGTCATCTACTCGATGGGCGGCGTCACCGCCCCAGGCGGCCATCCGATCCGGCTGTACGGAATGCTGTCCCGCTTCAGCGGCCAGCCGCGCGAGGGCGAGACCTTCGAGGGCGACGCCTTCAGCGTGATCCGCACCGAGGCCGACATCGCGCCCGTGCTCGACCGGCTGAGGGCCCAGGGCGCGGACTTCGTGAAGACCTACCTGCTGTACTCGGAGGATTACGAGGCGCGGAAGCTCGACCCGGCCCAGGACGGCCGTCGCGGCCTCGACCCGAAACTCTATCCTGCCATCGTCAGGGCGGCCCATGCGCGCGGCCTGCGGGTCAGCGTGCACCTGGAAACCGCCGCCGACTTCCGGATCGCCGTCGCCGCCGGCGTCGACGAGATCAACCACCTGCCGGGCTACGGCTGGGCCAGTCGCAAGACCGCCGACGACTACCGCCTGACCGGGGCTGACGCGAAGGCTGCGGCGAGGGCGAGGGTCGTGGTCGTCACCACCACGGTGCTGAGCGAGACGCTCGAGCACAACGTGGCGCGGCGAAAGGAGATCGAGGCGCTGCAGGCGGAGAACCTGCGGACGCTGTCGACGGCCGGCGTCCGGATCGCGCTCGGCTCTGACAGCTTCATGTACACTTCGCGGCTGGAGGCGGAGCATCTGCTCCGCATCGGCGCCTTCGACGGTCCCACGGTCCTGAGGCTCTGGATCGATACGGCGAAGGTGTCGATCTTCCCGAAGCGCCGGGTGAGTTGCCTGGACGTGGGCTGCGAGGCGGATTTCCTGGCGCTCGGCGCCGACCCGCTGAAGGACTTCGCCGCCACCGCCGATATCCGCCAAGCCTGGAAGGACGGCGTGCAGCTGACTCTCGCGCCGCGCAAGGCGACGGTGCTCGAGTAAATCGGCGCGAGATAGGGGCGTCGTCGGAAGGCCGGCGTCAGGCCCGCCGGCGGCGGTTCTTCCCGCCGCACGAGGGGGAAAGGGGACATCTGGCCCCCATCGCCCTGTTTTCCGCATATCCGGCATCTATCCCGCTACCGTCGCCTTGACTCCCCACGAGCGGCGACCTACCTCCCGGGCCTCGTTGGCACTCGACGGGGGTGACTGCTAACAGCAGCTCTCCGCGAGCCGACGGTGGGAAAAACAACCGCACGTACGGAGACGACCCGATGAAGTTTCGTCCTCTTGGCGACCGCGTCCTTGTGAAGCGGGTCGAGGAAGAAGAAAAGACCAAGGGCGGGATCATCATCCCCGATACCGCCAAGGAAAAGCCGCAGGAAGGCGAAGTTGTCGCCGTCGGTCCCGGCGCCCGTAACGACAAGGGCGACGTCGTCGCCCTGGACGTGAAGGCCGGCGACAAGATCCTGTTCGGCAAGTGGTCCGGCACCGAAGTGAAGGTGGACGGCCAGGACCTGCTGATCATGAAGGAAAGCGACATCCTGGGCGTGGTCGAGGCCTAAGGCCTCCCGCATTCCCAGACCGCTTCCCTCCGAACCCTTTTAGAAAGAGAGCACCGAAATGGCCGCCAAAGACGTCTATTTCTCCTCCGACGCCCGTGACCGCATGCTGCGCGGCGTCAACATCCTCGCCAACGCGGTGAAGGTGACCCTCGGCCCGAAGGGCCGCAACGTCGTGATCGAAAAGTCCTTCGGCGCCCCGCGCTCGACCAAGGACGGCGTCTCGGTCGCGAAGGAAATCGAACTGGCTGACCGCTTCGAGAACCTCGGCGCCCAGCTGATCCGCGAAGTCGCCTCCAAGACCAACGACAAGGCCGGCGACGGCACCACCACCGCC
>JBIICO010000153.1:0-8304 GCA_044238855.1 Caulobacter sp. | reverse complement strand
CTGCCTTTCATCACCGCTGCCGGGGCGAAGATGCAGATCAGCACCGCGTTGGTCAGGCCCACGGCCCCGAAGGCGGCGTCGAACGCCTTGGCCGTCGAGCTCTGCCGCGGCGCGCGTTTGCGGGTCAGCATCCAAGTCAGGTAGGCGAGGAAGATCACCGTCGGCCCCAGCGCGAGGGCCAGTCCCGCCAGTCCTTCCAGCCGGATCGCGCCGATCGCCTGCAGCCAGTGGCCGAGAATCTGCAGCCCGTAGATCACTCCGGCGGCCACGAAGACCTTGCCCGTGGCGCGCTGGATGCCGCTGCCGCCCTGGACGAGGCCGCGCAGGAAGGCCAGGTCCTCTTCCGCGCGGCGGGTGTCCTCGTTGCTCATGCGGTCTCCCCCGTGAGTTGGGCGGCGGTCTTGGGCGCGCGGCGCGGGCGGCGCCCGTTGAGAATCGCGCCGATGAAACTGTAGCGCACCAGCAGCTGATAGCTCAGCAGCGTCACCGCCATCGTCCCGGCCAGGACGATCAGGAACTTCGGTTCCCACGGCCAGTCCAGCTTCGCCACCGCCGTCTGCAACGCGATCACGATCGGCATGTGCAGCAGATAGATCCAGTAGGATGCGTCGGCGAGATAGCGCCGGAACGGGCTGTGGCCGCACAGGAACCGCAGGGCCAGGCCGATGACGGCGAAGGTCCAGCTCCAGATCGCGATGGCGTAGCAGCCGGCATAGGCGCCCTTCAGCATCCCACGGGGCTCGATGGCGATCGACGGCGCGGTCCCGACCATCGCCAGGCAGGCGGCGGTGGCCAGCACCGCCAGCGTCAGGTTGAACGGCCAGCGCCGCTTCCACAGGTCGAGGACCGTGTCCGACTGCCGCTGGACCAGCCAGCCCAGACCGAACGCCATGCCGAAGGCGACGATGGCGGGCGCGTTGGGGATCAGCGACATGTCCGGCGTCGGGATGCCGAACCACATCGGCCAGCCCTCCTGGAACCAGAAGGCGACGGCGATCGGCGCGGCCAGAACCACCGGCGACCAGAAGCCGAGCATGGTCCGCGCCAGTCCGTCGATGCGCTCGCGCAGCCGGCCGCTCCCGTCGACCACGACGACCAGCCCCCGCAGCGCCAGCGCGCCGACATAGAGGATCAGCAGCACATACAGGAACCACAGGTGGGTCAGCGGAAAGGCCGGCAACGGTTGCGGCGGCGGCGGCGCGGGCGGGGCGCCGCCGCCCGCGGCGATGATGGCGTTCCAGGTCAGGGCGGCGAGGATGCCACTGATCACGATGGGCCAGAACACCGCCAGCGGCAGCGCGATCCGCTTCAGCCGGTCGACCACGAAGCCGCCGACGCCGCGCCGCTGCATCAGCATCCGCGCGAAGAACCCGGCCAGCAGGAAGAAGGTCGCCATCCGGAAGATGTGCAGCACATAAAACACCAGGGCGAGCGTCGGGCTCGGATCGCTGTCCATCGTCGGCCAGATCGGCAGACCCGGCATGAAGGACAGGGTGGCGTGAAAGACGACGCCGCCAAGCAGGGCGAAACCCCGCACGGCGTCGAGGGCATGAAGGCGTTCTCCGCCGGCTTCGGTCATGAGCGTGGCTCCCCGGACGCCCATCGCGGGCGTCGATAGCGTCGCTCTTCGCACAACAAGTTTAAAATGTAAACTTGTCTACATGAGGCGGGCCGAAACGACGAGGCAGGCCGAGGCCCTGCCTTCCGTCGCACCAAGTCCGTCCTATATTGCAACCATGGCCAAGCTTTCCGTTCTCGACCTCGCCCCTGTCGTCCAGGGCTCCACCGTGCAGGAGGCGCTGCATCACAGCCTCGACCTGGCGCAGCACGCGGAAAAGTGGGGTTACGAGCGGTTCTGGCTGGCCGAGCATCACAACATGCGCGGCATCGCGAGCGCGGCGACCTCGGTCCTGATCGGCCATGTCGCCAACGGCACATCGACCATCCGGGTCGGGGCCGGCGGCATCATGCTGCCCAACCATGCGCCGCTGCAGATCGCCGAGCAGTTCGGCACCCTGGCCGCCCTCTACGGCCCGCGCATCGACCTGGGCCTGGGCCGCGCGCCCGGCACCGACCAGCTCACCGCCCGCGCCCTGCGCCGGACCATGGTCGGCGACGTCGACCGCTTCCCGCAGGACGTCATCGAGCTGCTCCGCTACTTCAAGACCGCGGAGCCGGGTCAGGCCGTGGTCGCCACGCCCGGCGAGGGCCTGGACGTGCCGGTCTGGATCCTCGGCTCCAGCCAGTTCGGGGCCCACCTGGCCGCAGCGCTCGGCCTGCCCTACGCCTTCGCCTCCCACTTCGCGCCGCAGGAGATGGAAGCCGCCATCGCCGCCTATCGCGCCAAGTTCGAGCCGTCCGAATATCTCGACAAGCCGTACGTGATGCTGGGCGTGAACATCTTCGCCGCCGACACCGACGCGGAGGCGCGGCGGCTGTTCACCTCGCTGCAGCAGGCGTTCGTGAACCTGGCGCTCGGCAAGCCCGGCCGGCTTCCGCCGCCGGTGGAGGGGTTCGGCGACGACCTCGACCCGATGAGCGCCGCGCGCCTGCGCCAGGCCCTGCGCTGCTCGATCGTCGGCGGTCCGGAGACGGTGCGGAAGGGTATCGCCGACTTCGTGCGGACCACCGGCGCCGACGAGCTGATGATCACCGCCCAGATCCACGACCACGCCGCCCGTCTGCGCTCGTTCGAGCTCACGGCCGAAGCCGGCCGCGCCCTCGCGGACTATGCGGCCCATACCAACGTGTGAGTGGTAGACTGTCGCGCGGGCGGCCTAGTCTCCATCATCAAGCGAGAGCAGGAGGCACACATGATCCGCAAGGCGACGGCCCAATGGCGCGGCACCGGCCGTGACGGCGACGGCGATCTGACCACCGACTCCGGCGTCCTGTCGGCGACCCCCTACAGCTTCAAGACCCGCTTCGAGGACACCCCGGGCACCAACCCCGAGGAGCTGCTGGCCGCGGCCCACGCCGGCTGCTTCACCATGGCGCTGGCCTTCCAGCTCCAGACCGCCGGCTTCACGCCCGAGCTGATCGAGACCGAGGCCGCGGTCTCGCTGGAGCCCGATCCCGCCGGTGGCTTCAGGATCACCAGATCGGCCCTCAAGCTGGCGGCCAAGGTCCCCGACCTCGATGAGGACAAGTTCGCGGAACTGGCCGAGGCCGCCGAGAAGGGTTGCCCGCTGTCGAAGGTGATCAACGCCGAGATCACGCTGGAAAAGACGCTGGTGTAGCCGCTGACGGGGGCATGTACCGAAGTGCATGTCCCGACCGCGCGGCCTTACCTTAAGGGTAATCGATCACCCCACCGCACCGCGCGATGCTCCGTCCATCAACACGGAGACATCGCCATGACCCAACTCAACAGCTTCCTTCGCCGCGTCCTCGCCGCGGACGCCGTCACCTGCGTGGCCGCGGGGGCCCTGATGGCCTTCGGCGCCGGCGTCCTCGCCCCGCTCACGGGCCTGCCGCAGCCTCTGCTGCTCTGGGCCGGCGTGATCCTGTTCCCGGTCGCCGCGCTGATGGCGTTCCTGTCACGCCGCGATACGGCTCCGGCGCCGCTGGTCTGGCTCGTGGTGCTGGGCAACGCCGGCTGGGTGGTCGGCAGCATCGCGGTGCTGATCCTGGCTCAGCCGACCACCCTAGGCTTCGCCTTCGTGGTCGCGCAGGCCGCGGCCGTGGCGGTGCTGACGGTCCTGGAATGGCGCGCGACGACCGGCCAGCGCGCCGCCTTCGCCTAGCCTCAAGCAGCTGTCATCCCGGCCTGGGCGAAGCGCAGAGCCGGGACCCAGCGAACATGCACCGGCTTCCGGGTCCCGGATCGCCCTGCGGGCGTCCGGGATGACAGTTTGACACTACCCGACGAACACCACCTGGATCCCCGGCTTGACCGCGGCCGCCAGCTGTTCGGCGTCCCAGTTGGTCAGGCGCACGCAGCCGTGGCTGAATTTCTTGCCGATCTGCTTGGGTTCGTCCGAGCCATGGATGCCGAAGGTGTCCTTGCTGAGATCGATCCACACCGACCCCACGGGGCTGTTCGGCCCCGCCGGCACGGTGACCCTGGTCTTGCTGCCCTTGTAGGTGAGGCGGCTGGGGTCGAAGGTATAGGTCGGATCGTGCGCCACCGATTTGACTGTCAGGGTTCCGCTCGGGGCCGGGCGTTCGTCGCTGCCGATGGTGGCCGGGTAGAAGGCCAGCAGCTTGCCGTTGGCGTCGAAAGCCTTCACCGCACGCTCGGCCTTGTCGACCTCGATCCGCGCCACCGCGCCGCGCAGCTTCTCGTCCCGCACCCCGGGCACCAGGATCGTCGTGCCGGCCACGGTCAGGTCGGCCTCCGGGTTCAACTGCCGCAGCATCTCCGGCGTGGTGTGGAATCGCTCCGCCAGCAGTTCGGCGGGGCCGGTGTAGGACAGGGCCTTGAGCTTGCTCATCGCCTCCAGGTCCTCCGGGATCGAAGCCACGAACGGGCCCTTCACGTCCTCGCCGTTGATCACGTACTCGGCCAGCACCATGCGGGAGTCGAGTTCGGTCAGCGAGGCGAACACCTGCTCATCCAGCTTGCCGTCGACCGGCAGGCCCCGGCTCTCCTCGAAGGCGGCCACGGCCTGGCGCAGGTTCTCCCCCTGCAGTCCGTCGATGACGCCCGGCGAGAACTTGGCGCGATCGAGCAGCACCTGGGCGCGCAGGACGGACGGCGTGGCCGTGGCCGCATCCGTCGGCAGTGGCCGCCAGGCGGCGGTGTCGACGCCCGTCCGGGTCCAGGCCGGCGCCGGCAGCGGCGCTTCGATCCTGGCCGGCGGCACGTCGTGCGTCGCCTTCGGATCGGGGCTTCCCCCGCCACAGGCGGCGAGGGCGAGCAGAAGCGCGGCGGAAAGGGGAATGCGGATCACGTGACGAAGCCTCCGGTGTGCAGGCTAAGCGCGCGTACCGCCCCGCTGTTCCGGCGGTGACCATTCCCAGTGCCAGGGCTCGAACACGTAGTTCACGAAGCCGTACCGCGCGGCGTTGCGCACCATCCAGCGATAGGCCGGACTCTGTGACTGGGCCAGGCGATTGGCGTTCTCCGTCGAGTCCACCCGCCCGCCCGGTCCGGCCCCGACGACGATGTCGAACGCCAGCCCCGTGCGGTGGGCGGAGCAGGGCGCGCGGCTGACGTTGTCGCAGCCGCCCGGCTCAAGGCAGCGCGCCTGTTCGCTTTCCGGACTGCGATAGCCTGAGAAGATCCGCAGCGCATTGACGTCCCGGGCGATGGCCGCGTCGGCCCGTCTGGCGTCGGCGATCATCCGGCGATAACTGGCCAGGGCGTCGGCGCGGACCTGGATCGCCTTTCCGCCATAGACCTCCTCCGGCCGGGCGATGGTCAGCGCGGCGGCCGGCGGCGCGGGCGGGCAGCCGACGGTGCGGTTCAGGATCACGAACGGCCGCATCAGGTGCCAGCGGACCCGCATGACCTCGAACGTCGCGGCGTCCATCACCCCGGTGGCCGGCAGCTGGCGCGCCGCCTGCCAGCCGGCCAAGGCGTTGGCGAACCCCTGGCTCTCGAAGGCGCAGGTCGTGCCGATCTCGACCGCCACCCGCGGGGCGTAGGTGCGCCACCCGGTCTCTGGCCGGCGATAGGGCGAAAAGGCGAGGGTATCGATGTCGACGGCGTTGCGCTGGGCGGCCTGCTGGAAGCGCGGGGCGTCGTTGCAGTTCTCGGAGGAGGACGGCCCGTAGGCCGGCGCCACATAGGCGGGCGCGGGTTCGTTCCAGCTCATCGACCGCGTGGCCTCGACCCGCGGTCCGTCCAGCGGAGCGGTCGGCTCAGGACGCGGCGCCAGGACCGCCACCCCCAGGATGGCGACAGCCACCACCGCCGCCGCGAGAACGATCCACCGCATCCACCCACCCTGAACCCTGTTCGCTCAGCATGGAACGTCGGTCGTGGAAGCCCTGTTCCTCGCCCTCTTGAGAGAGGTGGCCGAGCGAAGGGAGGTCGGAGCGGGAGGCGCTGGACGGTCGGAAGCCTGGCCAGGGCAAAATGCAGCGAACACGGCGACCGAACATCAGGCCGCCATGTCTCCCTCTCCGACCCGGCTGCGCCGGCCCGCCTCTCGCAAGAGGCAGACGAATTTCCGCCGCTAAACCACCCGGCCCATCGCCACGAACTGGTCGCGCAGTTCGCGCTTCAGCACCTTGCCGATGTGGCTTCGCGGCAGGACGTCGACAATGACCACGTCGGCCAGCCGCTGGGTCTTGCCGACCTGGCCGTTGACGAAGGCCTTGAGCGTTTCGGGCGTCGCGTCGGCGCCGTTGTTCAGCGCCACGAAGGCCACCGGCGTCTCGCCCCACTGGTCGGACGGCGCGGCGATCACGGCCGCCTCGGCGACGGCGTCGTGCTGGACCAGCACGGCCTCCAGATCGCTCGGATAGACGTTGAACCCGCCGGTGATGATCATGTCCTTGCGGCGATCCATCAGGGTCAGGAAGCCATCCTCGTCCAGCTTCCCGACGTCGCCGGTGCGGATGTAGACCTCGCCGGTGGCCGGGTCGGTCCACTGCGCCTCGGCGGTCTTCTTGGGCTGGTTGTGATAGCCGCTCATCGTCGCCGCCGAACGGCCGACGATCTCGCCCACCTCGTTCGGTCCGACCTCGTTGCCCTCTTCGTCGATCAGCTTGATGATCGCGCCCGGGCTCACCTGGCCGACGGTGTGCAGCTTGTCCGGATACAGGTGCGCCTGCAGCATGAAGCCGCCGCCGCCCTCGGTCATGCCGTAGTACTCGATCAGCCCGCCGGGCCACCGGTCCAGCGCCTGCTTCTTCAGCTCGGCCGAGAACGGCGCGCTGGTGCAGAACTTCATCTGGAAGCTCGACAGGTCGTACCTGTCGAAGTCCGGGTGCTCCAGCAGCCGGCGGTACTGCACCGGCACCAGCATGGCGTGGGTGACCCGCTCGCGCTGGGCGGTTTCCAGCCACTTCACGGTGTCGAACTTGGGCAGCATCACCATCGTCCCGCCGCCGGCGATCACCGGGAAGAAGCAGACCAGGGTGGTGTTGGAGTACAGCGGCGTGGAGATGAACCCGACCGCGTCCGCCCCATAGCCGACGCCGTCCGCGCGCGGGACCAGGTGCCGCCAGCGCATGCCGTGGCTCTGGACGATGCCCTTGGGCGTGCCGGTCGTGCCCGAGCTGTAGATGATGTTGAACGGCGCCTTGCGGTCGATCTCGACCGGCTTGGGCTCGGTCCCCGCCTCGGGCAGCCATCGCAGGAAGGCCAGGCCGGCGTCGGAGCCGTCCAGCGCCACCTGCGTCGTCACCACCTTCGACAGGGCATCGCCCATCTCCGCCGCCACCGTGGCGTCGAGGAAGAACAGGCTGGCCCCGCTGTCGTTGACCATGGCCACGATCTGGTCCGGCGTGGAGGAGGGCGCGATCGGCGCCACCGCCGCCCCGGCCCGCAGGCCGCCCAGGAACAGCGCGGCGTATTCGATGGAGGTCGAGGCGCAGACCGACAGCGCCTGGCCGGGCTTAACCCCGTCCCGCTGCAGGCCCGCCGCGATACGGTCCATCAGCGCGTCCAGCTCGGCATAGGTGATCGAGCGGTCGCCCTGCACCAGCGCCCGTTGCGTCGGCCGATCGTGGGCATGGATGCGGATCAGGTCCGGGACGGTGCCGAAGTCCTCGGCGATCATCTGGGCGACGCTGGGAAGGCTCACGTTACGGAACTCCATCGAACGAAAAAGGCCCGACGCACCCCGGCGGGGAGCGCGTCGGGCCGATGCGGTGCGGTTACTTCAGGTCCTTGAAGCCCTTGCCCTCGGCGGCCAGCTTCTCGAGCAGGGCCGACGGCTTGAAGAAGTCGCCGTGCTTGTCCTGGTAGTGCTTCAAGCGCTCCACGACCTTGTCGAGGCCCAGGCTGTCGCCGTAGTGCATCGGGCCGCCGCGATAGACGGGCCAGCCGTATCCGTTGATCCAGACGGTATCGACGTCCGACGCGCGGATCGCCTTGCCCTCTTCGAGGATTTTCGCGCCCTCGTTGATCATCGGCAGGATGGTGCGCTCGAGGATCTCCTGGTCGTCGGCCTTGCGGGCGTTGACGCCCGACTTGGCGGCGAAGTCCTGGATGATCTTCTCGGTGACGGGCGAGGGCTTGGCGTTACGCTTCTCGTCGTAGTCGTAGTAGCCGGCGCCGGTCTTCTGGCCGCGGCGGTCCATCTCGCAGAGCACCTCGCGGATGGTCGAGCTGGACGACTTCTCGGCGCTCCAGCCGATGTCGAGGCCGGCCAGGTCGCTCATCGCGAACGGACCCATCGGGAAGCC
>JBIICO010000024.1:0-28216 GCA_044238855.1 Caulobacter sp. | reverse complement strand
CTGAGGGCCGCCTTCGACGCGGCCTGGGCGGAGTACGAGACGACCCGGAACATCAGCGTCATTCCCAGCTTCTCCGGCGACCCGGCGCTGGTGCGGGCCGTCCGCGCGGCCTGGCGCAAGCCGGACGCCGCCAGCGATGACATCCTGGAGACGCTGGAGCAGACGCTGGTCATCAACGGCCACCAGACGGCCGGCCGCTACTTCCAGTCCAACGAGAGCCGGGCTCAGTTCAATCGCGCGAACTGGGCGCGCTTCTGGCGGACCGAAGGCGCGAAGGCCCGGCCGCCGCACGTGTTCTTCAAGTTCGGCGCGGGTCACATGATGCGCGGCCGCAGCCCGACCGAGGTCTACGACATCGGCAACATGGTCTCGGAGACGGCGGCCCTGCGCGGCGAGAGCAGCTTCCACCTGCTGGTCGTGCCGATGGCGGGCGGAACCCAGGCGGCGCTCAATCCGGAGACGCTGGACTACCAGCCGGTTCCGGTCAGCACGATCGAGGAGATGGCGCTGGAGCCGCTGGTCAAGGCCGCGCTGCCGGGAAGCTCGACGCTGATCGACCTGCGTCCGCTGCGGCTGATGATGTCGGGCTCCGTGACCCAGACGGCCGACCCGCGCCTGTCACGGGTCGTCCACGGCTTCGACATGCTGCTGCTGGTGGACGGCGCGGTGGCGTCGGAGAACGCCTAGACCGCCGCCGGCGTCGCGGCCGGGGCCCGGGCGCGGCGCTTCAGGCGCGGGGCCAGCCACGTCTGGATCGGGTCGTCGACCAGCACGTGGAACAGCCAGGCCGCGACCAGCGCCGCCGGGACCGACGCGGCCCACAGCGCCCAGTGCAGCCCCATCGGCAGGTCGACGCGGGCCTCCAGCGCGCCCAGCGCCCCGAACCAGACCAGCCCGGTCAGGGCGTGGGTGATGAACAGGGCGAACGACAGCTTGGCGCCCTCCTCCACCAACCGCGACGGGCGCTTCACCGGCAAGCGGCCGAACGACAGCACGATGGCGGCGATGGCGATGATGCTGGGCAGGTCGAAGCGGCCGGCGACCTGCAGCACCGCCAGCGCGACCAGCGCCAGAACGGCCATCACGCGGGCCAGCATCACGGGCGGCCGCCCCTGCTCGACCACCCGGGCGATACAGACGCCCAGCAAAAACAGCGGCGCGGCGCGGATGACGCCGAAGTGGAAGTTCAGGTCATAGATGTGGTGGCCCAGCAGGGCGACACAGAGCAGGTCGCCCAGCACCACGCTGAGCAGTCCCATGCCGAGCAACGCGGCGCTGTTGCGCAGGCGGGCGATCCAGATCCAGACGATCGGGAAGAAGGCGTAGCAGACGACCAGCGCCGACAGCGACCAGCTCTGGTGGTTCCAGCCGCCGCCGCCGTCCACGCCCCAGGCCTGGACCATGAAGACCTGCATGACCATCGCCGACAGGGTGAAGTTCTCCGGATGCTCCGGCGCGATGCCGGCCACCGCCGCCGCCGCGACGACGGCCGCCAGCGCGGCCAGCACCACCACCTGTCCCGGCCAGATCCGCGCCAGCCGCTTCTTGAGAAAGCCGAGCAGACTGATCTTGCCGGCCAGCACTTGCGCCCCGTAGGCGCGGCCCAGCACGAAGCCTGACAGGATCAGGAAGAAGTCGGTGGCGAGGTAGCCACGCGCGAACACCGGATGCAGGCTGTCCAGCGACACCGGAGCTTCCGAACCGAAATGGTAGAGCACGATCAGCAGCGAGGCGACGAAGCGCAGGGCGTCGAGCGCGCCGCCGCGTCCCGCCGCTGGGCCCGTAGGGGGAACGGCTGGTCCGGTTTGGGACAGATTTCGCGCCATGGGCGTTGCTCCGGTCTCTTCGGGAGCGGCGTTGCAATCGGAGGACCGGCGATTATCTGTAACGGTGAAAGTGGCAATAAGGACGTTCGATGACTGCCCCCCGCATGCCCGTGCTGTTTCTCGGCCACGGCTCGCCGATGAACGCGATCGAGGACAACCCCTGGCGTCGCGCGTGGGCGGAGGCCGGCCGGCGGCTGCCGAGACCGAAGGCGATCCTCTGCGTATCGGCCCACTGGGAGACCAGGGGCGCGGCCGCCGTCTCGGCCTCGCCGGCCCCGACGACCATCCATGACTTCGGCGGCTTCCCGCAGGCGTTGTTCGACGTCCAGTACCCGGCGCCGGGCGATCCGGCGCTGGCGGAGCGTGTCGGTGAGCTGCTGGCCCCCGATCAGGTCGTGCAACATCCCTCTCGCGGGCTGGACCACGGCGCCTGGAGCGTCCTCTATCCGATGTATCCGGACGCCGACGTGCCGGTGGTCCAGCTCAGCCTCGACCGCGGCCGCCCCAATGCCTGGCACTACGATGTCGTTCGACGTCTGCGCCCGCTTCGCGACGAGGGCGTGCTGATCGTCGGCAGCGGCGACATCGTCCACAACCTGCGCGACGTCGACTGGCGCGGCGGCGCCACGCCGGAATGGGCGCCACGCTTCAACGCCGCGGCCAAGGCGCTGATCGAGTCCCACGACCACGCCCCGCTGATCGACTGGCAGGGCCTGGGCCCGGACGCCGCCGCCTCGATCAACAGCGCCGAACACTACCTGCCGCTGCTCTACAGCCTGGGCGCGGGCGAGGCCGGCGAGCCGGTCAGCTTCTTCAACGACGACGTCTTCGCGGGCATTTCGATGACCTCGATCGTGATCGGAGACGCCGCAACCCCGCGGTAGAGGGGTCGTTCTCCTTCCACACAGAAGGAGGACGTCATGTCTGGCAAAGCCCCCCCGATCCCTCCGGAACAGCGCAGCTTCCGTGGCGCGCGTCCCGATATCGAAGAAGCGCACCACGACCGCCGCGATGAGCGCACCGGCCTTCAGTCCGGCCAGCCCGGCGACGCGGACGCCAACCTGAAGGGCCAGGGCCGCTACGGGAACCTGCACCAGAACGTGTCGACGGTGCACGCCAAGCAGCAGGATCGCTGATCCCGATCTTCCAATGTGTCGTCCCGGACGGCCGTGGGCCGATCCGGGACCCAGCCTCTGGGTCAGAAGATGGGTCCCGGCGCTCCGCTACGCCAAGGCCGGGATGACACCGGATTGTAGCCGCTCGGCCGCCAACTTCGCGGCGGCGCGTTGGCTCACCACCCGCGCTTCGTAGAACGGCTGAACGTTCGCGAGGATTTCGGGCGGCGTCAGTTCGGGCCGCCCGCCCTCGAACGGCGGGGCGGGCGCGTACTCCAGCGCCAGTTGCAGGCCCCTTGCGAAGGCCTCTCCGGCCACCTCGGCCGCAACCACCAGCGCGAAGTCGATGCCCGCGGTCACGCCGCCGCCGGTGATGATGTTGCCGTCGCGCGCCACGCGGGACGGGTCGGGAATGGCGCCGAACTCGCTCAGCAGATCGCGCCAGGCCCAGTGGCAGGCCGCCCGCTTGCCGGTCAGCAGCCCCGCCGCCGCCAGCACCAGCGAGCCGGTGCAGACAGAGGTCACATAGGTCGCCGTCCCGGCCAGCCGCCGGATCTGCTCCAGCAGCACCGCGTCGCCCATCGCCTGCTCGGTTCCGAACCCGCCGGGCACGCAGATCAGGTCGCAGCGCTCGATGTCGAAGTAGGGCGTCAGCCCGGCGAAGGTCAGGCCGTCGGCCTCCATCTCGCCTCCCTCCACGCTGGCGACGGTGACCTTCGCGCCGGGCAGGCGCTGCAGGAACTGGTGCGGACCGGTGAAGTCGAGATGGGTGACGCCCGGATAGAGGGCGAAGACGATGTGGAAGGGCTGGGCGGGCATCGGGACGGCTCCTGTTGACGGCCGCAGCATCGCAGGCGTAGCGTCAGGCCGAAATGACAAGGTTCCCTCGTTTTCCGCCATGCGCACGATCGGCGTCCTGATCTTTCCGGATTTCCAGATCCTCGACGTCGCGGGCCCCGTCGCGGCCTTCGAGATCGCGGCTCGCTTCGTGCCGGACGCCTATGAGATCCGTGTCCTGGCAAGGAATCCGGGCTTGGTGGCCAGCTCCTCTGGCGTACGGATGCATGCCGAGGCCTTCGCCGGCGCCCCTCGGCTCGATACGCTGATGATCTCCGGCGGCGACGGCACGCGCGGCCCCGCCATCTGCCCGGCCACCCTGGATTTCGTGCGGGAGAACCACCGTACGGCGCGGCGCACCGCCAGCGTCTGCTCCGGCGCCTATGTGCTGGCCGAGGCCGGGGTGCTGGACGGTCGCCGGGCCACGACCCACTGGTATCGCTGCCCCGACTTCGCGCGGCGCTATCCGAACGTGAAGCTGGAGCCGGACCGTATCTTCGTGCGCGACGGCGAGGTCTGGACCAGCGCCGGCATCACCGCCGGAATTGACTTGGCGCTGGCGATGATCGCCGCCGACCTGGGCGAGGATGTCGCCCGCCGGACCGCCCAGCAGCTGGTCGTCTATCACCGCCGCCCGGGCGGCCAGTCGCAGTTCTCGGCCCTGCTGGAACTGGACGGCGGCGACCGCTTCGACCAGCTGCTCGCCTGGGCCCGCGAGAACCTGCGCGAGCCGCTGACGGTGGAACAGCTGGCCGGACGCGCGGGCATGAGCGAGCGCAACTTCGCCCGCGCCTTCGCCGCCGCCACCGGCGCCACGCCGGCCAAGGCCGTCGAGCGCCTTCGGGTGGAGGCCGCCCGCGCCCTGCTCGACAGCCAGCCGCTGCAGGTCGAGGACGTGGCCCTGGAGACCGGCTTCGGCGACCAGGAACGCATGCGCCGCGCCTTCATCCGCGCCTTCGGCCAGCCGCCCCAGGCGCTGCGACGCGGCGCGAAGGCGGCATAGCGCCTTCCCTCACCCTGTCCCCCGCATCCTCGCCAGCCAGCCGATTTCCTCGCGAGGATGACGGCTGTTGGGGAGAGGACACGGGATCAGTAGTCCGGCCCGCCCGGGAAGTACTGCATGAACGGCTCCGCCTCCTTGATCACCCGCGCGAACGACGGCCGGGCTTCCAGCCGGTCGTAGTAGGCCTGGAGCTTCGGCCGGTCGCCCCAGGGCTGGCAGCGCTGGGCGTAGAACAGGCTCGGGCTCGCGCTGACGTCGGCGATGGAATAGGCCTCGCCCGCCGCCCAGGTCCGGCCGTCCGACAGCGTCTCTTCCAGATAGCCGTAGGCCTTCTCCAGCAGCGCCCGCGCCTCGGCGACGCCGAACGGGTCCTTGGCCTCGGCCGGACGCAGCACCTCGAACACCAGCCGCCCCTGCGGCGTCATCACATACTGGTCGAAGAAGCGGTCCAGGAACCGGGCCTGGAGCGCCGTGTCGGGGTTCGCCGGGATCAGCCCCGCGCCCGGATAGTGGCGGTCCAGGTACTCGATGACGATGCTGGACTCGACCACCGTCTCGTTCCGCGCCTCGTCGCGCAGCAGCGGCATCTTGCCGATCGGCCAGCGCCGCATGAACTCGACGATCGGCCCTTCTTCGGCGCCGAACTGGATCATCTCGAAGGTGAACGGCGTCCCTGCCTCATAGAGCGGGATCAGCGCCTTCCAGCAGTAGGACGACAGCGGGTGGGCGAACAGGCGCAGGGTCATGGCGATCTCCCCGATCAACACTTTAGTTATCGCTAAACTATTGAGGCGCGGCCGACCCGTCAAGCCGCGCTCCGGGGAACCACACGGCGGCGCGGCGGATTTGCTCCCCGGCGGCGCTCGCGGGCCGCCCCACGGAGTATCGCCATGTACCGCCAGCTTCCGCTCCTCGGCGCCGTCGCCCTGACGCTGGCCGCCTGCCAGACCACGCCCAAGCAGACCGTGCTCGACCTCGACACCACCGACGCCAAATGGCTGAGCGCCGAATGCGTCGCCGCGCGCAAGGCGGCCCACGAATACGACGACAAGCCCCTGACCCGCGCCGCCGCCGGGGTGGCCGGGACCGTCGCCGCCGGCCCGATCGCGGGCGCGGCCGCCAGCACCGCCCTCAGCGCGGGCCAGGACGACGAGCGCGAGGATCTCAACAACAAGATCAAGCGCGCCTGCGTCAGCAAGCCCGGCGACCCGCTGGGAGACCCCGTCGGCGACCGCATCGCGGCGAGCGTGCCGCCGCCCGCGATCCCGGCAGAGGACGCGACCGCCGCGGCCCAGCCGGCCAGTGCGGTCGAGCCGGCGCCACTGGACATCCCCCCACCCCAATAGACGCCGTCATCCTGGCGCTCGTCGCGAGCATGACGGTGGAGGGACTCGAACAACCGTTTCGTCGCACTTGGCTGACGTAACGCGAGGGGCGTAATGCGACTTCTCAGGGAGAAGTCCATGAAGCTCGATTCCAGCATTTCGGCCGTCGTCACCGGCGGCGCTTCCGGCCTCGGCGCGGCGACCGCCCGCCGCCTGGCCGCCGATGGCGTCAAGGTCGCCATCTTCGACCTCAACGAGGAGCTGGGCGAGGCGCTCGCCAAGGAGCTCGGCGGGGTGTTCTGCAAGGTCAACGTCGCCAACAACGACGAGGTCGAGGCCGGCTTCGCCAAGGCCCGCGCGGCCATCGGGCAGGAGCGGATCCTGGTCAACTGCGCCGGCGTCGGCGGCGGCGCCAAGACGGTGTCGCGCGACAAGCAGACCGGTGAGATCAAGGAGTACCCGCTCGACAACTTCGAGCGGATCATCGGGATCAACCTGATCGGCACCTTCCGCTGCATCACCAAGAGCGCGGCCGGCATGCTGACCCTGCCGGTGATGGAGGACGGCGAGCGCGGCGCGATCGTCAACACCGCCTCGGTCGCCGCCGAGGACGGCCAGATCGGCCAGGTCGCCTACACCGCCTCCAAGGCCGGCGTGGTCGGCATGACCCTGGTCATCGCCCGCGACCTCTCCAACGAGAGCATCCGGGTGAACACCATCCTGCCCGGCATCTTCGATACCCCGCTGCTCGGCCGCGCGCCCGAGCATGTGAAGGCCGGGCTCGCCGCCCAGGTGCCGCACCCCCGCCGCCTCGGCGTGCCGGAGGAGTACGCCCACCTGGCCCACACCATGATCACCAACGGCTACTTCAATGGCGAGGACGTCCGTCTGGACGGCGCCATCCGCATGACGCCGCGCTGAACCCTATATTCAAGACACAGAACAAGACCGCATCGGAAGGAATGAACCCATGAGCGAAGCCTGGATCATCGACGCCGCCCGCACCCCGCGCGGCATCGGCAAGTACGGCAAGGGCGCCCTGCACGCCATCCACCCGCAGCAGCTGGGCGCGACGGTGCTGAAGGCGCTGGCCGAGCGCAACGACATCAACACCGCCGAAGTCGACGACGTGATCTGGGGCACCAGCTCGCAGCGCGGTCCGGCCGCGGGCGACCTGGGCCGCATGTCGGCGCTGGACGCCGGCTACGACGTCCGCTCCAGCGGCGTGACCCTGGACCGCTTCTGCGGCTCGGGCATCACCACCGTGAACTTCGCGGCCTCGACGATCATGTCCGGCATGTCGGATCTGGTCGTGGCCGGCGGCTGCGAAATGATGTCGATGCCGAACCGCCGCTCGCCGGAAGACGGCCCGGTGACCATGGACCAGGGCAACCTGCGCCTGCGCGCCAAGCATCCGCAGTCGCACCAGGGCATCTGCGCCGACGCCATCGCCACCATGGAAGGCATCGACCGTGAGGCGCTCGACGCGCTCGCCCTGGTCAGCCAGCAGCGCGCCGCCGTCGCCATCGCCGAAGGCCGCTTCGACAAGAGCCTGATCCCGGTCTACTTCGAAGACGGCTCGCTGGCCCTCGATCACGAGGAGTTCCCCCGTCCGCAGACGACCGCCGAAGGCCTGGCCTCGCTGAAGCCGTCGTTCGAAGCCATGGCCGACGTGCCGCTGGACAACCAGGGCACCACGTTCCGCAAGCTGATCAACGCGGTCTACCCGGATCTGGACATCCAGTTCTTCCACCACGCCGGCAACAGCTCGGGCGTCGTGGACGGCTCGGGCGCCCTGCTGCTGGCCTCGCCCAAGTACGCGGAAGCCAACGGCCTGAAGCCCCGTGGCCGCGTGGTGGCCATGGCCAACCAGGGCGACAGCCCGACCCTGATGCTGAACGCCCCGGTCCCGGCGGCCCGCAAGGTGCTGGCCAAGGCCGGCCTGACGGTCGACGACATCGACCTTTGGGAAATCAACGAGGCCTTCTCGGTCGTGGCCGAGAAGTTCATCCGTGACCTCGACCTCGACCGCAGCAAGGTCAACGTCAACGGCGGCTCGATGGCGCTGGGCCACCCGATCGGCGCCACCGGCTCGATCCTGATCGGCACCGCGCTGGACGAACTGGAGCGCACCGGCAAGAAGCGCGCCCTGATCACCATGTGCGCCGCCGGCGGCATGGCCCCGGCCATCATCATCGAGCGCATGTAAGATCCGCTCGACGTTCTGAATTGAGAGAGGCCGTCGGCGGAAACGCCGGCGGCCTTTTTCTTTGCCCTCCTCGAGACGCGGCTTCGCCGCGCCTCCGGATGACGAACGTTATCGGCTGACCCACGTCGTCATCCTGAGGAGCGGGCCTCGAGCGTGCGTCTCGAAGGACGCGCTGCCTCGCCGAGATCAGGGTTTGACCGCTTCCGCCATCGCCCGCTCGTTCATCGCGCCGAAGAAGGCGTAGAGGTCGTCGATGTCCTGCTCGGTGAAGTGGGAGAAGTGCTTGCGGGCGACGATGCTCATCAGGCCCACCTCGCGGTTCCCGGCCGCCCGGCCGGTGCGCAACAGGGTGATGAAGTCGCCCTTGCCGTAGGACGCTGCGATGGTCAGGTCCGGCGGCCCCTTGCCCGGCGGGTCGAAGGGATTGTCGCCGCGCAGCCCGAAGCCGTGGCATTCGGTGCAGGCGGTCATGGCGATGTACTCGCCGCGCCGCACCGCCGGATCGGCGTCGCCCTGGAAGCTCAGCGGCGGGACCCGGGGCACGAAGGCCGGCGTGGCGGCGTCCTTGCCGGTGGCGATGTCCCAGCGCAGCTTCGGGCCCAGGTTGGACTTCGGCAGCGTCTTCTCGATCACCGGCTTGCTGCGCAGGAAGGCGATCAGCGCCGCCATGTCGCTGTCGCTCAGCCGCGCGAAGCCGAACGACGGCATCGAGTACAGCGCCTTGCCGTCGACGCCGACGCCGTGCCGAACCGCGCGCTCGATGACCGCGGGGCTATGGGTCCGCGCCAGCGCGGGCAGCCCCGGCGCGACCGCCTGCCCTCCACCAGGCAGGGGGTGGAAGACATCCCCGTCCAGCAGCTCGCCCTTGCTGCTGTGGCAGGAGACGCAGCCCCGCGTCAGCGCGATATGACGGCCATGGGCGATGCTGGCCGCGTCGGTCGGGATCGGCGTCGTGAACGGCGGCGGGTCCGGAAAGGACGTCAGGTGCGCCTCGCTGCGCCACCAGACCCAGCCGGCGAGGCCCGCGGCCAGCGTCACCAGCGCGACCGGAATCCAGAGCAGAAAACGCATGTGACCCCGCCGCGACCCAGGGCGAGATCAGAACACGCCGTTATCCGAACCGCAACGCCGCGCGAGCGTACGCTTGACATGACTAAATGTACGCTACACCTTACATTCGAATTCCGGACCCGGAGCCTATGATCAAGATCTTCCTCGCACTGGCGGCCAGCCTCGGCTTCGGCGGCCTGCTGGCCTCGGCGCCGGCCGGCCTGCCGGCGGGCTGGATCGGCGCGGCGCTTCTGCTGGCGCTGGCCGGGGCCGTGCGCGTTCACTGGGAGCGCAAGGCCCGCGCGGCCGGCGACGACCCGGGCGCGGAGGAGCGCGCCGCCTGGCAGGTCGTGGTCGGGGTCGGCGTGACCTGCGGCCATCTGGCCGCCGCCCTGGCGTCGGGCGTGGACCTGCACATCGGCGCCGGCAGCCCGCACGCGGGCGACAACTGGCTGCTCGGCGCGGCCGCCTTCGTCGGCTGGTTCATCGTCCGCCCGCGCGAGCGCTGGAAGGACGAGCGCGACCGCGAGATCGCCGCCCTCGGCCACCGCGCCGCCTTCTGGGCCACCATGGCCCTGCTGCTGGGCGCCGCCCTGCTCCTCGGCTTCGGTCAGGTGCTGATCGGCCGCGACATGCTGAACTTCAACATGGCCAACTGGATGCTGGTCATCCTCCAGGCCGTGATCGTCGCCAATTTCGCCGCGCGGCTGGTCGGCTACTGGCTCGCCAACCGCCCGGCGACGGACGACGCCGATGGCTGACCTGAAGATCGGCAATAACATCCGCCGGCTTCGCTTCGACCATGGCGAGATGACCCAGGAGGCGCTGGCCCGCGCGGTCGGGATCACGCGCCAGACGGTGATCTCGCTGGAGGCCGGCCGCTACGCCCCGTCGCTGGAACTGGCGATGAAGCTGGCCCTCGTGTTCGGCTGTCCGGTCGAGAACGTCTTCTTCTGGCGGACGCCGCCGCCCGGCTAGCGGCCCCGCCCCGATCCCCTGCCCTTCCATTCGCGCCCGCTCCGGGCGCAGGAGCGACCTTCCATGCCCAGAGGCATCATCCCGTTGCTGGCCGCCTTGGCCCTGACCACGGCCACCCCCGCCCTCGCCCAGACCTTCGTCATCAGTCCCAAGGGCGATGTCCTGCAGGGCAAGCCGGTGTCGGTCCAGGTCACCGGCCTGCCGCCCGGCGCGACGGTCGAGATCGTCGCCGAGCGCCGTTTCGGCCGGCCGCAGGCCATCTGGCGCTCCAGCGCCAGTTTCAAGGCCGACGCCCGGGGCCGTATCGACCTGGCCCGGTCGAAGGCCTTCGACGGCAGCTATGAAGGCTTCGACGCCGCCGGGCTGTTCTGGTCGATGGCGCCGACCCAGACGCCCCCGGCGGCCGACTGGAAGAGTGGCGACGTGCGCTTCACCGCCACGGTCGACGGCCAGGCCGTCGCCACCGGGGCCACCCGCCTGATCGGCGGTCCGGCGACGGTCACGGCCCAGGATATTCCGGGCTTCCCCGCCGCCGTCCTCTATCGCCTGCCCGGCGGCAAGCCCCGGCCGGTGGTGGTCATCCTGCACGGCGCCGAGGGCAACACCCAGGCCAGCGACCGCTTCGGCCGCAAGCTCGCCGCCCTCGGCTACGCGGTCGTCGGCCTGCCCTACTATTCGCCGGACTGGGGCGAGTACGGCCCGCCCAAGGCGATCAAGGAAATCCCCGGCAGCTTCGTCGACATTCGTGTCGATCAACTGGCCGAGCTGAAGGCGCGGCTGGCGAAGACGCCCGGCGTGGACGTGAACCGCTTCGCCCTGTTCGGCGGCTCGAAAGGCGCGGAGTTCGCCCTGATCGCGGCCAGCAAATATCTCTGGATCACCAGCGTGGTCGCGGTCGCGCCGTCGGACCTGGTCTGGGAGGGCTGGGGCCTGGAAACGGTCGAGGCGCAAGGCGCGCGCTCGTCCTTTTCCTTCGGCGGCAAGCCGCTGCCCTTCATGCCCTACGTGGGCTTCGTCGAGGGCCTGCAGCAGGGCGACAAGGCCGATCTTCGCAAGATCCACGAGGACGGCCGCGCGAAGTATCCCGAGCGCGAAGCCGACGCACGCATCCGCACCGAAGACTACAGGGGCCGGCTGATGCTGATCGCCGGCGGCGAGGACCGGCTGTGGGAGTCGGCGCGGATGGCCGCCAACATCGAGGCGGTGCGCGCCAAGGCCGGGCTGAAGACGACCACGCTGATCTATCCGGACGCCGGCCACGACGTCGGGGGCGACGGCTGGGCCCCGACCTTCGGCGAGATCGCGCGCGGCGGCGGCACGGCGAAAGCCAACGCCCAGGCCCAGCTCGACGCCTGGCCGAAGATGGTGAAATTCCTGGCGGAGACGCTGAAGCCGTAACCCGACCCCGCGCATCCCGGCGAAGGCCGGGACCCGGATGAAACCGGGCCTCCAGCGGTTGGCGCTCGCGACCTTGTCCCTGGACCCCGGCCTTCGCCGGGGCGAGCGGGCTATTGGAGACGCAGCGCCGCGATCTCGACCGTCTGCGCCTTCAGCAGCTCGAGCAGCTCGGTGTTGCACCGGACCAGCTCCAGCATCTCCTGGGCCCGCAGGTCGTCGATCTTGTCGTGCAGCCGCATGATCTCGAGCTCGGCGCGCAGGTTGACGGTGTAGTCGTGCTCGGCCGCGCTGCGGTCCTTCGACGACTGGCGGTTCTGGCTCATCATGATCACCGGCGCCTGGATCGCGGCCAGCATCGACAGCATCAGGTTCAGGAAGATGAAGGGGTAGGGGTCGAAGGCCCTGGTGGTCAGCGCCAGGTTCAGCGCCATCCATCCGAACAGCACCGCCCCGAAGCTGAAGATGAAGCCCCAGCTGCCGCCCACCGCCGCCACCTTGTCGGCGAGCCGTTCCCAGAAGCCGTCGCCCTCGCCTTTCACCCCCGGCCCCGCGGCGCTCGGCCGCTCGTCGACCATCAGGTCGATGACGCTCTGCTTGATGGGCGGCAGGTCGGCGTAGGGCACGTCGAGGAGCTGGCGGGAGAGGGCGTCGCGGCGGCTGTCGGTCATGAGGCGCTCCGGATATCGGCCGAAGATGACGCCGCGTCGCGCTTGACCGGCAAGCGGAAACCGCCGTCTGATCGCTGATAACAAGAACGGGGAAACGGGACATGGGTACGGCAAACGGCCGCAAGAGCATCTTCGTCACCGGCGCGGCCAGCGGCATCGGCCTGGCCGCGGCCACGCGCTTCGCAAGGGAAGGCTGGTTCGTCGGCCTGTCGGACATCGACGCGGCGGGGCTGGCGGCGGCCCAGGCGGCGATCGGGGCCGACAACAGCACCACCCACATCCTGGATGTCCGCGACCGAAAGGCCTGGGAGGCCGCCCTCGCCGACTTCGGCCAGGCGACCGGCCGCAGGCTGGACGTGCTGCTGAACAACGCCGGCATCGCCAACTACGGCTTCTTCGAGGACCAGACGGACGACGAGGCCGACCGCCAGATCGACATCAACGTGAAGGGCGTCACCAACGGCGCCCGCGCCGGCCTGCCGCTGCTGAAGGCCACTTCGGGCTCGACCCTGATCAACGTCGCGTCCTGCGCGGGCCTGTTCGGGGCGCCGAAGATGGCCATCTACTGCGCCACCAAGTTCGCCGTGCGCGGTCTTTCAGAGGCTCTGGACGCTGAGTGGGCGCGCCACGGCATCGCCGTGCGCTGCATCATGCCCTGGTTCGTCGACACGCCGATCCTGCAGGCCGGCTCACAGGGCAGCAACGAGAAGATCGCCGACAGCATCCGCGCGGGCGGGTCGGAGGTCTACACCGTCGCGGAAGCCGCCGACGTGATCTGGAACGCGGCGCAGCCGGCCACGAAGGAGCTGCACCATGTGGTCGGCAAGGCGGGCAAGCGGCTTCGGTTCGCCGCCCGCTTCATGCCGGGCGCCGTCAGGAAGCAGCTGCGCTCGATGCTGACGTAGACACCGTCTCGCCCATCTCGGCCTTGCTCGGCTTCGACGGCTTGGCCGCCGGCGCGGGCGCGGAGGCCGGCTCGACGGGCTTGCCCGACGGGCCGCCCATGCCGGGCATGGCGCTCTCGACGTCCATCTTGCCCGGCGCGACGGCCGTGGCGGCGATGAACACCGCATCCTTGTCCGGGGCGTAGCTGGTGTAGGGCACCGGCTCGGAAGGGCTGAGGCCGGCGTAGAGCGGACGATCGCCGATCTGCGGGCCCGAGCGTTCCGGCTCGCGCTGGAACGAGCCCGGCGCGCCGACACGGCCGCCGAACTTGTAGAACACGTGCAGGCCGACCTGGCCGACGCGCACCAGGCGCGGGCCCCAGCCCGGCGAGACGTTGATGGTGTGGAAGTGGGTGGCGTTGCCGACGCTGTCCATCACGCCCCCGGAGAGCGCGCGGTTGGCCACGCGCTCCGCGCGGGCCCATGCGCCCGGCTCGCGGCGCTTCCGCATCGAGCCGTCGCAGGCGAAGCTGAACTGGCAGGCGCCGCGGCTGTAGGCGCCCTGGAAGACGACACCGCAGATGGTCTTGGGGAAGGCCGGATGGCGGACGCGGTTCAGCACGACCTGGGCGACCGCGGCCTGGCCGGCCGGCGTCTCGCCGCGGGCCTCGTAGTAGACGGCCTGGGTCAGGCACTCGACGTCGCGGCTGGCTTCCAGCGCGCCGCCGAGGCGGAACGGCCGGGCGGCCGGATTGATGATGGCGTTGGTCAGGCTGGCCTTCTGGAGCAGGCCCTCGGCCTGGCTCGGGCGGCCCTTGCTCTCGGCGCGGCCTTCGAGGCGGGCGGCGAAGAGCGCGGTCTGGCGGTCGCGCTGCGCGGCGCCGGCGGTGGTGTAGGGGTCGTGACGCTCGGCGATCGACAGGGCCGAGGCATCCATACGGTGGGCGAGGCGTTCAAGATCGGAGTCCGAGTAGCCGCCCGAGGCGACATCGGCGATTTCGGAGACGCGGGCGTGTGTGGACGCCGCCTGGGCATAGCCGCCCGCCAGATATGCGCCGCCGAGAATGCCGCCGAGCACGACGCCCAGGGCGGTTCCGGTCAAGACGACGCTGACCAGCGCGCGTGCTGATGCACGCGTCTGCGAGGGAGAAAACAACGGATTCTAGTCCTGTGCGGCGAGGGCGTCCCGCCCCCCGACTCGACGCCCGCGGAACCCCTGACAACGTCAAATGAGGGTCCCGAGGACGGGGATTCGGCCAGCTCACAGAAGGGCCGAAGTCCGCTTTCTACGACCTTTTATGGCGCCAATGTGGCTTCGCCGCAAGTTTATGCCGCACTGCAGCATGGCCGGAGCCCCCGTTTCGCCGGTTCGGCGAAGACGAATCCTTACCGATCAAAGGCTTCCCGCAACCGCGTAAACAGCCGGTTTTCGCGAAGATTCAGATCGGATTCCACGTTGCCGGAACTCTCGCCCCGTCGCCTCCGTTGGAATCACATCCCGACTCACGGGCTGTTTGAGGACACCGACATGAACCATCGCAAAGCCTTCACGACCGCCATCGTCGTCATGGCCGCCGCTGCCGGCCTCGCCGCCTGCGGCCACAACATGGAACAGCGCGCCGCCTCGGGGGCCATCGCCGGAGCCGTCGTCGCCGGTCCTCCCGGCGCGGTCGTCGGCGCCGGCGTCGGCGCCGTGGTGAACGAGGCCGACAAGCCCAAGAAGTAACCTCCTCGGACGCCGCCGCCGTTGCCAGCGGCGGCGTCCGGGAGCACGATATCCTCCTCACCACGTGGGGAGACGAGGATGCGACGGGCTCTTTATCTGACGGCGGCGATCACCCTGGTAGTGACGTCGACGCCGGCCATGGCGGGCGACATGCTCTATCCGGGCGGATCGATGCTCAGCGAAGGCGCCGTCGGGAAACCGCTGTGGTCGATCCAGGCCCAGTGCGCAGGCCTCTACGGCGCCACCAGCGCCACCCTGTCCGAACAAGGCGACACGGCCGGCGCAACGGACGCCAAGCGGATCGCCGTCGGCTTCCATAACGACGCGGTCGAGCGCTTGGTGCAGGATCGCAAGGTGACGAAGGACGTCGCCCGGGAGAGCGTCGCCCGCGTCGTGCTGTCGGGCCGCGAGGAAGGCCTGCAGCAGATCCGCGACGGCGGCGGCCTGAGCCCGCAGTCGCGCTGGAACGTCGCCCGCAGCGTCTGCCTGGACGTCGACGACGTCTACGCGAAGCTTCGCTAAACCCGCGCCGCCCACTGCCTGAACGCTTGACGCCGCACCTGCGGCGCGCCTGAGTGCGCCCTAAGTATGTCAGGGAACTGGATGATGCGTTTCAGCAAGGCGGCGGGCGTTCTGGCGGGGCTTTCGGCCCTCATCGTCGCAACGGGAGCAGACGCGCAGTCCCTGACCCGCAGGTACGCGCTGATGAAGCTTCAGGAGGACGCGACCACGGCCGCCGCGGTCGTCGCCCAGACCGAAGGCAAGGCCTGCGAAGCCCAGCTGCCCACCCTCAAGGCCGCCTACGCCGATCGCCGCTTCCCCCGCATGGACGTCGAGGCGCGGCAGGGCATCCTCTACACCCTGATCCTCTGCGCCGAGGGCGAGGACCTGGCGCTGGCCGCCGAGGCTGGCCGCAAGCTGGCGGCCGACGCCAAGGATCCGCACGAGGTGATGATCGTCTACTCGGTGCAGATTTCGGAGGCTCTGCAACGGGGCGCGACGGCGGAGGCGGCCCGGCTGTTCCTCAAGCTCTCGGAACTCCAGCCGGACGCCGTGGCCGAGTGGAGCCCGGAGATGGTCTCCAATTTCGCCGACTACATCGAGGGCGAGCCGGACCTCAGCCTGAAGGTGGTGGAACGGATCGCCACCCTGAAATGGACGGACCCGGCCAGCCAGCGCGCGGCCCTCAACGAATGGGCGCTGGCCTACGGCTGGCAGCTGGCCGACCGCGGCCGCTTCGAGGACGCCGGCAAGGCGGTGTCGAAGGCCACGGACCTCTATGTAACGCTGATCGTCGCCGGCGACCGCCGCTTCTCCAGCGTTTGGGACAGCTGGCAGCGCGAGCGCCGCTTCGACTGGACGGCCCTCGCCCAGGCCAATCTGGACAAGGCGCGGACGGACATGGCCGAGCAGCCCGGCAGCCTGCGCCCGGTCAACGACTACCTCGGCGCCCTGCGCACCCTTGGCCGCTATGACGAGGCGATCCAGGTCGGCCAGGCGTTCGCGGCCCGCATCGAGGACGGCGAAACCTTCGAGGACGCGCGCCTGAAGGCGCCGTCGGTGCAGATCCAGCTGGCCCAGGCCCTGTTCGAAACCGGCCGCTACGGCGAGGCCGAGGCGGTCTTCGTGAAGGCGATCGGCGAGGACTCGTCGGTCGACGCCCGCATCGCCTGGGGCGGCCGGCTGCTGGACCTGGGGCGCCCCCGGGACGTGCTGAAGGTGCTGGAGGGCGTCGACGCCAACGACATCACGCCCTACGGCCAGCTGTGGGTCGATTCCCAGCGCGCCTGCGCCCAGGCCGATATCGACAAGGGCGCGGCGGAGAAGACCCTGGCCCTGCTGGAAGCCGGCAAGGGCGAGAATCCGGCCGCGCTCAGCCAGGCGCTGCTGTGCATGAACCGCGTCGACGAGGCGGCGAAGCTGATGGTCTCGCGCCTGGGCGAACCGCGCCATCGCGCCGGCGCGCTCGATCCCTACTGGATCACCCGCCGCCCGCCGGCCCTGCCGGCCTGGCTGACCGAGTTCGAACGCCGCCGCCAGGCGATGCTGAACCACCCCGACGTCCTGAAGGCGCTCGACGCCGCCGGCCGGAAGGTCGAAGCGCCGCTCGCGGGCGACTACTGGGGCGGGTTCTAGCCCTTCGCCGGATACAGCGTCCCGTCGCGGTGGCGGTAGCCGTCGTCGCCCGGACGGATGATCAGGTCGATGTCGGGATAGTCGACGGTCTCCGTGGCCGGGTTGGTGGGATTGCCGACCTGCAGCAGCACGGCGTCGGCGCCGGAGCGGTTCTGCAGGCAGTGCCCGTTGGCCACGCCGGCCTTCCAGCCCGCGCAGTCGCCGGCCCGCAGCACCGTCTCGCCCTCGTCCTCGACCAGCACGACCTCGCCGGACACCACCCAGACGAACTCGTCCTCGTCCTCGTGCCAGTGGCGCTGCGACGACCACTGGCCGGGCGGCAGGGTCATCAGGTTGATCCCCACCAGCGTCAGCCCCGCCGCGTCCGCCAGCCGCCGGGAGTACCGGTCCCGGCAGACCGTGTCGTAGGGCGGCGGATAGTTCGTTCCGGTCCGCGGTGGCGCGGAATCGAGGTCGATCTTGGGCATGGGAAACGGCTCCGTTAACCATTCCGAAACTAAATAAGTTCCGCTTTTGTTCAAGCGGCCCTCACGGCGGCGTGATTGATTTCACACGGACATTTCGCGTCACAAAACCACCGATATCCGGTCGTGAAAACGGTTGAGTTCTCAAGCCGTTCTCTTGCCGGCCCAGCTCCGGCCCGCCGGCGCAACCATGGGCCGAACTTTCCCGCCGGAGCCCGAAATAGAACTCAGCCGACCGCCCGGCGCTCGTGCGCGAGCAGCCAGCGCTTGCGGGGCAATCCGCCGCCGTAGCCGGTCAGCGAACCGTCGGCGCCGATCACCCGGTGACAGGGCACCACCACGCCGATCGGGTTGGCGCCGTTGGCCAGCCCCACCGCCCTCACCGCGGAGGGCCGTCCGATCCGCGCCGCCAGGGCGCCATAGCTGGTCGTCTCGCCCGCCGGGATATCGACCAGCGCCCGCCAGACGACGCGCTGGAAGTCCGTGCCGGTCACCCGCCACGGCACCCGGGCCAGGGCGTCCATCTCGCCCTCGAAATAGGCCGCCAGGTCCGTCCGCACCGCCGTCGGCGCGGCGCCTGTCTCGACCGGGATCCCTCTGTAGTACCGCCCCAGCAGCCGCTCGACCCGCGGACTGTCGGCATCGAAGTCGGTCATCCGCACCACGCCGTCCTCGTCGACGATCACCTGCAGCTCGGCCACCGGCGTCGGCAGGACGTCGCGGACCAGACGCTCAGGCCGCCCGGCGCGCATCGGCCTTCTCCCCGGCAGGCTTCGGCGCCGCCGGATCCGACGCCCACAGATGCAGCGCCGCATAGGCGCGCCACGGCCGCCAGGCCTCGGCCCGCGCCAGCAGCTCGGCCGGCGTCGGCCGCACGCCCGCCTCGTCGGTCAGGGCCCGCATCAGCCCCACGTCGGCGGCGGGGAACGCGTCCGGCTCGCGCATCTGGCGCATGGCGATGTACTGCGCCGTCCATTCGCCGATCCCCGGCAAGGCGCGCAGCGCCGCGACCGCCTCCTCCAGAGACGCCTTCGGCCCGAACAGGTGCGGATCGGCCGCGACCGCCGCCGCCAGCCCGCTGATCGCCCGCGCCCTGGCCCCCGGCATCAGGCCATGGCCGGCGATGTCGGCCGCCGCCAGCCGCCCGGCCGCCGGGAAGGCGTGGGTCAGCCCCTCGCGCGCCCAGTCGTCGGGCAGCGCCTCGCCGTATTCCGCCGTCAGCCGTCCGGCCAGCTTCACCGCCGCCGGCACGGTGATCTGCTGGCCGAGGATGGCGCGCACCCCCAGCTCCAGACCGTCCCAGGCGCCCGGGGCCCGCAGGCCGGGCCGGGCGGCGATCATCCGGGCCAGGTCGGGATCGCGGCGCAGGTGATCCTCGATGGTCGCCGGATCGGCCGACAGGTCGAACACCCGCTTCACCCGAGCCAGGATGGTCGGCAGGGCGGTCATCTTCGGGAACCGCACCTCGACGGCCAACCGGTCGCCGCCGGCCGGGCTCACCGCCACCGTGCCCATGGCGCCGTCGATGTCGATCGTCCGGGCATAGCGGTCGGCGGTCACCACCTCCACGCCCGGGATCGCCCGCGCCGCCAGGAAGCCGATCATGCCCTTCCAGTCATACGGCGGCCGATAGCGCAGCATCAGGGTCACGGCGCCCTGTTCGGCCGCCCTGGCCGAGCTCCGCCGGCGCAGCGCCAGCGGCGGGCGGTCGTACAGGGCCTGGAAGGTCTCGTTGAACCGCCGCACGGAACCGAAGCCGGACGCCATCGCCACCTGGGCCATCGGCAGGTCGGTCTCGTGGATCAGCTGCTTGGCCAGCAGCACCCGCCGCGTCTGCGCCACCCCGACCGGCGAGGCGCCCAGATGCTGGCGGAACAGCCGCCTCAGCTGCCGCTCGCCGACGCCCAGCCGCGCGGCCAGGGCGTCGACATCGTCCTCGTCCAGGGCCCCCTGCTCGATCAGCGCCAGCGCCCGCGACACGGTGTTCGAACTGCCCCGCCAGGCACCCATGTCCGGCGCCGTCTCCGGCCGGCAGCGCAGGCAGGCGCGAAAGCCCGCCTCCTCGCAGGCCGCCGCCGTCGGATAGAAGAACATGTTCTCGCGCTTGGGCGTCCGCGCCGGACAGACCGGTCGGCAGTAGATGCCGGTCGAGGTCACGCAGCCGAAGATTCGCCCGTCCCAGCGCGGGTCGCGCGTGATCACGGCGCGATAGCAGGCGTCCTGGTCGAGATCGATGGGCGGCAAGATGGCGGGCGTCTTCATGCCGCGATCATCGACCCGGACCGCCCCCGAGTCTCGCGGTTTTCGGACATCGATGACCCCGCCTCTCCCGGAAGGATGGTGGAGAAGGCTCACCCCTCCCCCGGCGGGAGGAAATTTCTACAGGTTCCGCGCCAGCCAGGCCGTGAACTGGCTCGCCGGCAGCGCGCCGGCCACCCGGTCGACGACCTTGCCGTCCTTGAACAGCATCAGCGTCGGGATGCTGGTGATGTTGTAGCGGGCGGCCGCCTGCTGGGCCGCGTCGACGTCGACCTTCACGAACCGCGCGCGCGGCTCCACCGTTCCGGCGGCCGCCTGGAAGACCGGCGCGAAGCTCCGGCACGGGCCGCACCAGCTGGCCCAGAAGTCCACCACCACCGGAATGCCGCTGCCCGACACATGCCGGCCCAGCCGCAGGTCGTTCAGCGCCAGCGGCTCGCCGACGAACAGCGGCGACTTGCACTTTCCGCACTTGGGGCCGTCGCCCAGCCGCGCGGCGGGCACGTTGTTGGCGGCGTCGCAGACAGGACAGACAATGCGCACAGGGTCGGACATGAGCCCTAAACTGGCGCTTCGCGACGGCGTTGCAAGCCCCGCCTCGTCTGTCATCCTGCGACCATGGCCGCCACCGCCCTGACCGTGCGCATCACCCTGCTCGCCCCGCCGGCCGGGGTGATGTTCTCGCTCCAGGAGGGCGACGCGACATCGGCTCACGCCGTCTGGTCGACCGGCGCGGACCTGACGTTCGACATACCGGTTCGTATCGAAGACGACCCGGACGGCGCGCCGCGCTGGCTCGGCCCCCATGTCCGCCGCGAAGGCCGGCGCCGCTTCGCCTACTACTGCTCGGGCCGCCACGCCGGTCAGCCGCACACGGAGTGGTCCCGCCGCGGCAAGGTCTTCCTCACCGACATCCCTGTCGACCTGGTCCGTCGGGCCCTCGCCGAAGGCCGCGCCCTCGCGGCCAGCTTCCCCGGCACGGCGAAAGACGGCGGCCCCAGCTGCGCCACGGTGAAGCCGGTCGGCGGTTGGTCGTTGTCCTAGGCCTTCACCGTCTCCCGCTCCTGCCCGACCTTCTCGGCCGCCGGCGGGGCGTTGCCGGCGTCGGGCGGCTCCCCGGTCGGGCGGCCGCCCACCAGCATGCGGGCGCGCTTCCAGCCGCCGTGCCAGTAGAAGGCCAGGTTCATCACGCTGGAGGCGATGGTCGCCAGCGGGAAGCTCCACCAGATCGCGTCGGCGCCCATGATCGGCCTCAGCAGCATCGCGAACGGGATCCGGATCACGTACATGGCCACGAAAAGGATGATCAGCGGTCCCCACACCGCGCCGGTCGCCCGCACCACGCCGCTGAGCGCGAACGACACGCTGAACAGCACGAAGCCCCACAGCACCCGGTCGTTGATGTGGTGCGCCAGCGGCAACGCCTCGGACCCGGTCGGCAGGAAGATGCGCAGGGTGATGTCGCCCAGGGCGTAGATCACCGCCGCCACCAGGCCGGTGATGACCAGCCCGCTGATGACCCCCGACCGCGCCACCCGGTCGACCCTGTCCCAGCGCCCGGCGCCGACGTTCTGGGCCGCCATCGAGGAGATCGCCGCGCCCAGCGCCATGGCCGGCATCTGGATGTAGGTCCAGACCTGCGAGGCCGCCGTGTAGGCCGCGGCCATGACCGAGCCGTAGCTGTTGACCATGCCGATCATCGCCATGGCCGCGCCGGAGATCACCAGCATCTGCAACCCCATCGGTAGACCGCGCTCGATCAGCGACAGCAGGATGACCCGGTCGGGCTTGAGCAGCCGCAGCTCGGCCGCGTTCAGCGCCAGAGGGCTGCGGCGGCGATAGAGCACCACGATCAGGCAGGCCAGGCTGACGCCGTTGCCGATGAAGGTCGACCAGGCCGAGCCGGCGACCCCGAGCCTCGGGAACGGCCCGTAGCCGTTGATCAGCATCGGGTTCAGCAGCACGTCGAGCACCACGGTGAGCGCCATGAAGTAGAACGGCGTCCGCGAGTCCCCGGCCCCGCGCTGGGCCATCTGGAGGAAGGCGAAGAAGTAGATGAACGGCATCGCCAGGAAGATGATGCGCAGATAGATCTCGGCCTCGCCGATCGCCTCGGCCGGCGTACCCATCACGGCCAGGATCCAGGGCGACGCGACGAAGCCCGCCCCCGCCACCAGCACGGACAGGGCGACGAAGAAGGTGACGGACGTGCCCATCACCCGCTTGACCATCGGCATGTCCTCGCGACCCACGTTCTGGCCGATCAGAATGTTGGCCGCCATCGCCACGCCGAACACGACGCCCACGGTCAGCATCATCACGATGTTGGCGTTGCCGATGGCCGTGATCGCCGTGACGCCCAGCGAGTGGCTGACCCAGAAGGCGTTGACGCTGCCGTTCAGGGCCTGAAGCACGTTGCCGCCCAGCACCGGCAGCGAGAACAGCAACAGCGTGCGGGTGATCGGCCCCTGGGTCAGGTCGCGGCGCGCGGGCGCGCGTCGGGCGGTCGGCGCGGCGTCTTCCTGGCTCATCGCGGTCCGGTCCCTCTGCGCCGCGTCAGGCTAGCAGCCGAGTCGCCGGCCCGGCCAGTGCGTCGCTCACGCCTCGGGCTCCGGCAGCGGCCGCAGATAGGCCGCCCGCGCCCGGCCGGACCGCACGAACACGCGGGTGATCCGGGGGTCGATGGCGCGGATGGCCATCGCGAAGTCGTCGCCGGCTTCCTCGATCTGGACGGCGGTCAGGTCGTCGCGGAAGTCGAGGGTGACGCCGAGCAGGATCTCCTGCGGCCCCAGGTGCATGCTCAGCACCTCGGTGACGCTCTCGATGCGCGGGTCGGCGGCCAGCATCGCCTTCACCTCGGCGACGATGCGCGGCGAGGCGGACTCGCCGGTCAGCAGGCTGCGGGTCTCGCTGGCCAGGAAGATCGCGACCAGCACCAGCAGCACGCCGATGGCGATGGACGCCGCGCCGTCGGCCCAGGCCAGGCCCAGCAGCGCCGAGCCCGCCACCCCCAGCGCCGCGATCGCCAGCCCGGCCAGCGCCGCGCCGTCCTCGAGCAGCACGGCGAAGATCGACGGGTCCTTGCTGCGCAGGATCGACAGGAAGAACGGCGCCCCGCGCCGCAGCACCTTGAACTCCCTCCAGGCGACCAGGAACGAGCCGCCCTCGAACAGCATCGCCAGCCCGAGGACCAGGAAGTTGATCCAGGCGCGGTCGATGGCCTCGGGGTTCTGGATCTTGTGCAGGCCCTCGTAGATCGAGAAGGCCCCTCCCAGGGCGAAAATCAGCAGCGCCACCACGAAGGACCAGAAGTAGACCTCCATGCCGTAGCCGAACGGGTGGCTCTCGCTCGGGGCCTTGCGCGCCCGCGCCAGCCCGAACAGCAGCAGGCCCTGGTTGCCGGTGTCGACGGTGGAGTGGATGGCCTCGGTCAGCATCGCCGAACTGCCGGTCAGGGCGAAGGCGACGAACTTCGTCACCGCGATGGCCAGGTTTCCCGCCAGCGCCGCGTAGATCACCACCTGCGAACTGTTCTTCGTCCCCGTCGCGGCCATGCAGCCGCAACGTAGCCGCCCCGCGCCCGTTCCGCACCGGACTCATGCGAGGATGCCCCCATGCAGCAGCAACTCTCGGTCATCACCCTCGGCGTCGCCGATCTGGCGCGCGGCAAGCGGTTCTATGTCGAGGGCTTCGGCTGGACGCCGGTGTTCGAGAACGAGGAGATCGTCTTCTTCCAGATGAACGGCTTCGTGCTCGGCCTGTGGCTGAAGGAGAAGCTGGCGGAGGACATGCGACAGGCCGCGCCCGCCCCGTCCGGCGGCTTCTCGCTGGCCCACAACACCCGCACGCGGGAGGAGGTCCAGCCGATTCTGGACCGCCTCGCCGCGCACGGCGGGACGATCCTGAAGCCGCCGGTCGAGCCGCCGTTCGGCGGACTCCAGGGCTACGTCGCCGACCCGGACGGCCACGCCTGGGACATCTGCTTCAATCCCGGCTTCGCGATCGCGAACGACGGCGGCGTGACCTTCGGAGTCTGAGGGCGCCTGCCCCCGTCAGTACAGGAACCGCTCCTCGACGACCTTGCCGTCGCGCACGGTGTAGAGCGCCACCTCGTCCATCTTCACCCGCTGGCCGGTTTGCTTCTGGGTGATGTCCATGCGGAAGACGACGGCGAACTGGTCGCCATTGAGGAACGGGCCCTCGGTCTCGAAGCCGTGGATCTCGTGGTTGGTGGCCCACCACTCGCCCTTGCCGCGGACGGCGGCGAGACCCTCGGCCCGTTGCATGTCGCCTTCGGTCGCCTCGATACTGACGACGTCGGGGCTCCAGTAGGTTTCGCCGGCCTTGTCGAACTCGCCCGCCTTGCACAGGGCGGTGAAGCCGTCGGCGACGTCCTTGGTCGTGGTCATGGGGTAGTCCTCCTTTGAGGCCCCCACCGTCGCACAGCCTCCCGCCACCTGCTGTCAGCATGGCGTGTGGACAAAAGCCGGCGTATGCTCTTTTCCGTCAGTTCAGTCAGGCCTCCGGGCCAGTGCGCCCGGGACCTCCTCCAGCGGAGACATGCCATGGACGCCGACTTCGACGACACCAACAATCCCGAACTGCGCGCGCACGAGAAGACCTATCACGTGTTCAACGTGCTGCTGCGCTGGTCCTGCGTGCTGCTGGCCGTGGCGCTCACGAGCCTGACCCTGTGGTTCGCGACGCCGGCCGGCTTCTGGGGCGGCGCGATCGCCGGCGTGGTGCTGTTCGTGGCCGGCTGGTGGTTCGTCATCCGCCACGAGGAGAAGCAGCCGCTGAACGTCTGGCAAGAGGGGCGGTAGACCGTCCTAGATCCCGGCGTACCACTGGTACCCGCGGTCCTCCCAGTAGCCGCCCTTGCCGCGCCCGAGGTGGGCGAAGCTCTCCACGGCCTCGATGCGCATGACGTACTTGGCCATCTTGTAGCCGAGCTGCCGCTCGACCCGCAGCCGCAGCGGCGCGCCGTGCGCGACCGGCAGCGGGCCGTCGTTCTTGTCGTAGGCCAGGATGGTCTGCGGGTGGAAGGCGTCGACCAGGTCGATCGTCTCGTAATAGTCGCCGGTCCCGTCGAGCGTCAGTTCCAGGGTGTCGGCGCAGAAGAAGGCGATGTAGCGCGCCTCCCGCTTCAGCCGCGCCTGGGCCAGCAGGGGGCCGAGCCGCGCGCCGGTCCATTTGCCGATGCTGCTCCAGCCCTCGACGCAGTCGTGCCGCGTGATCTGGGTGCGCGACGGCGCCTTGCGCAGGTCGGCCAGCGACAGGCTCAGCGGCCGCTCGACCAGCCCGCCGATCTCCAGCCGCCAGTTCGCGAACCCCTCGGCCAGTTGCTGCTGGTAGACCTCGCTGTCGGGGTTGATGGTGCCGTTGGCGCGGAAGTCGCGGGAGATGGCGCTTTCCGGATACTCGCGCGCCAGGGCGTCCCGGCCCTGGATCAGCCGCTGCACACGCCGGGTCAGGCCCTCGGTGGAGCCCAGCGCGCGGTTGACGCCCTCGGACTGAGCGACCTGGTCGCAGCCGCCCAGCGCCAGGCCGACGGCCCCGGTCACGGCCCCGCCGAGCAGGCGGCGGCGGTCAGGGCTGAAGCTCATCGGCGTCCTCCTTCGGCTCGCGTCCGCGACCGATCGCGAACCAGCCGGTCAGGATCGAGCGCATCTCGTTGACCGGCCCGGCCGCCAGCACCATCGCCAGGTGGACGACCAGGAACAGCACCAGTCCGGACGCGGACAGGAAATGCACGGTCCGCGCCGTCTGCCGCCCGAACACCGAGGTCAGCAACGGCCACGCCGCGTCGGTCCCCGGCGACATCGCCAGCCCGGTCAGCACCATCAGCGGCAGCAGGCCGAACAGCACCGCCAGATAAGCCAGTTTCTGCAGCACATTGTAGCCGGCCTCGCCGTGGTCGAAGCGGAACCGCAGGTGATCGGCCACCGACCGCCCGAGCCCGCGCAGCTGCGCCCGGCTCGGCCACAGCCCGCCTCGCGTCGCGCTCCAGACCGCCCAGACCAGCCCGTTCAGCACGAAGATCCAGGCGAAGAAGAAGTGCCACCGCCGCCCCGCCCCCAGGTCGGCATAGCCCGGCAGCGTCGCCCAGGACGGCATCGCCGGCAGCCGAAGGAACGGCTCGGCGAACGTCGAGGCCTGCCCCCAGTAGAGGGCCGGATGCGCGTTCAGGATCTGCAGCCCGCTGAGCAGCAGGATGGCGAGGCACAGCACATTGACCCAGTGCGCGGCGCGCACCAGCCACGGGTGCCGGTAGACCAGCACCCGGCCGTCCCGGGTCTCGCGTTCGCGCCTCGCCATCCGTCCGCGCCTACATCGGCGGCCTGGAGCCGTTCTCGCCCACGGCGACGGCGCCGGTGATCAGGCCGTTGCCGGCCGGGCTCGGGAAGGCCAGCAGGAAGACCTGCGCGCCCGGCTTGATCATCGACCGGTCGCCGTTGACGATCTGGACCACCGGCACGTTGGGCGGCACCACCACCTTGCGCTTGCCGGTCGGGTAGCTGATCTCGAGCTCGCGGCCCTTGGCCCCGGCGGTCACCTTGCCGACCGTGCCGTTGGTCATCATCGCGCCCTTCTTCAGGTCCCAGCGATAGTGGCCCTCGCCGATCTTTACGCCCGGCGGGAACACGTGGACCTCCAGCGAGCGGCCGACGCCGTTCTTGCCGGGCATCTCGGCCGTGCCGACGAAGCTGCCGGGTACGATGGCGGAAACGTTGATCGGCTTGGTCACCTGCACCGACCAGTCGGGAGTGAGCGCCACCGTCACCGGCTTGCCGTCGGTTCCCTTCACGGTCAGCTGGGTGGCGGTCACGGCGGTCACGGCGCCGCGCACGGCCTTCGGCTGCGGCGCCTGGGCCACGGCGGGGGCCGTCGCCAGCGCGCCGAGCGCCAGAACGGCCAGGATCAGGGCTCGTCGTTGCATGTCTCTTCCCATCGTCACGCCGCCGTCTTCGCGTCGGCCCGGGATAATGGGCGCCGAATCCAATTGCGCACAATCTAATTTCGAACAATTCGGCTACGTTCGCGGAACCGTCCTTCCTGCCACGTGCTGTCAGCAGGCCCCCTAGCGTTCAGCCCCCGCCACGCCTACCTTCGCGTTCATGTCCCGTTCCGCCCAAGGCTCTGGAGGCGTTTCCGACGTCTCCGCGACGTTCGTGCACGACCTCGCCGACGCCCACGCCCCGATGCTGTGGACGCCGCACCGGCCCTCGCGCCCGGCCAAGTCGGAAGGCGGCCGCCGCTTCAACCTCGTCTCGGAATACAGCCCCGCCGGCGACCAGCCGACCGCCATCCGCGACCTCGTCGCCGGCATCAACGAGCGCGAGCACGACCAGGTCCTGCTCGGCGTCACCGGCTCGGGCAAGACCTTCACCATGGCCAGCATCATCGCCGAGACCCAGCGTCCGGCCCTGATCCTGGCCCCGAACAAGACCCTCGCCGCCCAGCTCTACAGCGAGTTCAAGAGCTTCTTCCCGGACAACGCGGTCGAGTATTTCGTCAGCTACTACGACTACTACCAGCCGGAGGCCTACGTCCCGCGCACGGACACCTTCATCGAGAAGGACTCCAGCCGCAACGAGCAGATCGACCGCATGCGCCACAGCGCCACCCGGGCGATCCTGGAGCGGGACGACGTCATCGTGGTCGCCTCGGTCAGCTGCATCTACGGCATCGGCTCGGTCGAGACCTACACCGCCATGACCTTCGAGCTGAAGGTCGGCGACAAGGTGGACGACCGCCAGCTGGTCGCCGACCTGGTCGCCCAGCAGTACAAGCGCAACGAGATGGCCTTCGAGCGCGGGACCTTCCGCCGGCGCGGCGACACCATCGAGATCTTCCCCGCCCACTACGAGGACCGCGCCTGGCGTATCCTGATGTTCGGCGACGAGGTCGAGGCGATCCACGAGTTCGACCCGCTGAGCGGCAAGAAGACCCAGGACCTCCCCTCGGTGAAGATCTACGCCAACAGCCACTACGTCACCCCGCGCCCGACGCTCCGCCAAGCCATGACCCACATCAAGGCCGAGCTGAAGGAGCGCCTCGACTGGTTGGTCGCCAACGGCAAGCTGCTGGAGGCCCAGCGCCTCGAACAGCGGACCATGTTCGATCTGGAGATGATGGAGACCACCGGCAGCTGCGCCGGCATCGAGAACTACAGCCGCTACCTCACCGGCCGCCGGCCGGGCGAGCCGCCGCCGACCTTCTTCGAATACATCCCCGACAACGCCCTGCTGTTCGCCGACGAGAGCCACCAGACGGTGCCGCAGATCGGGGCCATGTACCGTGGCGACTACCGCCGCAAGTTCACCCTCGCCGAGTA
>JBIICO010000295.1:0-3635 GCA_044238855.1 Caulobacter sp. | reverse complement strand
TCGGCTCATCACATCCTGGGGCTGGAGCAGGTCCCAAGGGTTCGGCTGTTCGCCGATTAAAGTGGTACGTGAGCTGGGTTCAGAACGTCGTGAGACAGTTTGGTCCCTATCTGCCGTGGGTGTACGAGACTTGAGAGGATCTGTCCCTAGTACGAGAGGACCGGGATGGACATACCTCTGGTGGACCTGTCGTGGCGCCAGCCGCGCAGCAGGGTAGCTAAGTATGGAATAGATAACCGCTGAAAGCATCTAAGCGGGAAACTAACCTCAAAACAAGGTCTCGCTGAGAGCCGTAGTAGACCACTACGTTGATAGGCCAGGTGTGGAAGTGCCGCGAGGCATGCAGCTTACTGGTACTAATAGCTCGATCGGCTTGATCGTTCTTAGTTGAACTCATGAAGCGCACTCTAATTGTTGTTTTTCACTCGATGATGTCTTCTTTCTCACCCTTTCGAGGGTGAGCCTTTCAAAAGCATCCCTTCCGCCGACCTGGTGGCTATGCCGGGGGTTCCCCACCCGATCCCATTCCGAACTCGGTCGTTAAGTCCCCCAGGGCCAATGGTACTTCGTCTTAAGGCGCGGGAGAGTAGGTCGCCGCCAGGTCCGCCGAAGGGATGCTTTGAAAAAGTCTGACTGACCCTTCCTTTACGATGACTTCCGCCGATTGCCGCGGGATGGAGCAGCCCGGTAGCTCGTCAGGCTCATAACCTGAAGGTCGCAGGTTCAAATCCTGCTCCCGCAACCAAACTTCCAAACCCGTCAGATCAGTCTGGCGGGTTTTGTCGTATCCGGGCGTCGGATTCTCAGTCTCCGGCCTCCAGTTCTGCCGCCAGCCAGGCGACGAACCGTTCCGACGCCGGCGACAAGGCGCGTTGGCGATGCGGCAAGACCGCGAAACCGTCTGCGAAGTTCACGAAATCCGACACCCGAACCAGCCGGCCGGCCGCGATGTCGGCCTCCGTGAGCCGCCGTTCGGCGACGGCCACGCCCATGCCGGCGGCCGCGACGGCGAGACACAGATGCGTATGCGGAAACGACAGCGTCTGTTCGGCGATCACCCGCAATCCGCTCCCGGCCTCCCACCGCGCCCAGGCGCTCGAGGTGTGATCGTGGAGAATTCGGCAACCCGTGGCCAGAGTTTCGCCGGATCGGTCGACCGGATAGCCCGGCGCCGCGACCAGCGCGAACGCGGTATCGGCCAGGCGGACGGCCCGGGCCCGATCCGCGGCCGGATAGCCGGCGCGATCCCACAGAATGGTCAGATCGGCTTCGCGCTCGTCTCGCATCTCACGCGCGGAGGTCATGGACAGGCGAATGCGGATCTCGGGATGGCGCCGCGCGAAGAGCGGCAGCCTGGGTGTCAGCCAGCCCATGGCGAAGGTTGCGCTGCAGGCGATGTGAACCGTCGGCGCCCGCGCTTCACCGACGATCTCGCTGTAGCGATCGGCGAGGCCATCGAACGCCTGTCCCACCGCCTGCGCCAGCCGTCGGCCCTCCGCGTTGGCGCGCAGGCCCGTGCCTGCTTTTTCGAACAACGGGATTCCCGCCTCCAACTGCAACGCCCGGATCTGCTTGCTGACCGCGCCGTGCGTGCGGCCGAGCTCCGCCGCCGCGCCGCCGACCGATCCGAGCCTGGCCACCGCCTCGAAGGCGCGCAGGGTCGACAGAGGGGGTAGCTGGCGTCGCATGGCGTGGAGCCTTCGGTGAGCTTTCCTCACTTATATCCTGAACTGTTCTCGATTTTCGCCACGGCTGTTTCGCCCTACGCCTCTGTTCGAAGCCAAATGGTGAGGAGTGCGATCCGATGGGCCCGAACGAAAGCTACGACTACAACAGCCTGGGCTCTGGATATGCGAGCCATCGGCGGCCCGACCCTCGGATCGCGACCGTCATCCACGCGGCGCTCGGTGACGCCCGCACGGTCCTGAACGTCGGCGCTGGAGCCGGCTCCTACGAACCGGAGGATCGGTATGTCGTGGCGCTCGAGCCGTCGGCGACGATGCGCGCCCAGCGGCCCGCCGACGCCCCCGCCATCCGGGGCGTCGCCGAAGCCCTGCCGTTCGACGACAACGCTTTCGAGGCGGCGATGGCGGTGATGACCGTTCACCACTGGACCGACCTTTCGGCCGGGCTCTCCGAACTCCGCCGGGTCGCGTCCGGATCGGTCGTGATTGTAGCGGGCGATGGTCCGGCATTGCCCCGCTTCTGGCTCAACGACTATGCGCCCGAGCTGATCGCGGCCGAGCGGCGCCGCTATCCGCCGATCGAAAAGATCGCGCGGCTGTTGGGCCGCCGCTGCGAAATCAGCGTCATTCCCATTCCGGCCGACTGCACCGACGGCCTGACCGAGGCCTTCTACGCAAGACCCGAACGGTTGCTGGATCCCTCCGTCCGCCGCGCCCAGTCCTCCTGGGCTTTCCTGCCGGTGGGCGCCGAGGCGCGATTTGTCGAGCGGCTGGCCGCCGACCTAGCGTCGGGCGCCTGGGACGCGCGGTACGGTGACTGGAAGGCGCTGCCCGCCTATGAAGGCGCGCTCCGGTTGATCGTCTCTCGCTGACCTGGGCCAAACACGCCCCTTTTCCGCCCGCGCTCGGCATGGGAGACCGGGATATGGCGTACCTGACGATAAATGGCCTGAACATCTGGATCGAGCGGAAGGGCGAGGGCGCTCCGCTGCTGTTCATCTCCGGCACAGGCGGCGATCTGCGTCGCAAGCCCGGGCCCATGGAGGGGCCGCTGGCCAGGCGCTTCGAGATGGTCGCCTATGACCAGCGGGGCCTCGGCCAGAGCGACAAGCCAGACGGCCCCTACACCATGGCCGACTATGCGGACGATGCGGCGGCGATCCTCGATGACCTCGACTGGGCCCGCGCCCATGTGGTCGGGGTCTCGTTCGGCGGCATGGTGGCCCAGAACCTGGCCATCCGGCATCCGGACCGGATCGACCGCCTGGTGCTCTGCTGCACTTCGCCCGGTGGCGAGGGTGGCGCGTCCTATCCGCTGCATAGGTTGGCCGATCTCGATCCGGAGGCGCGGGCGCGGCACATGCTCGGCATTTCCGATCGGCGCCGTGACCCGGCCTGGATCGCGGCGCACCCGGAGCAGACCGAGATGCTGGTCCGCATGGCTACCGACGATCCCTGGGCCGGCGAGCCTCGCCGCCAGCTGGGCGCGGCGCTGCAGCTCGAGGCTCGGGCCGGCCACGACGTCTGGGACCGCCTGCCGGAGATCACCGCCCCGACGCTGATCTGCGCCGGCCGCTACGACGACCTGGCCGCGCCCGCCTCGCAGGAGAACATGGCCTCGCGCATCCCCAACGCCGAGCTGCGCTGGTACGAGGGGGGGCATCTGTTCCTGCTCGAGGACCGTCAGGCTTTCGCCGACATCATAGCCTTCCTGGAGCCGGCGGCATGACCGACATCGTCATCGTGGGCGCCGGCCACAACGGGCTGGTCTGCGCCTTCTACCTGGCATCCGCCGGCTTGAAGGTCATGGTGCTGGAGCGACGCGCCGTCGTGGGCGGCGCGGCGGTGACCGAGGAGTTCCACCCGGGCTTTCGTAACTCCGTCGCCAGCTACACCGTCAGCCTGCTGAATCCGAAGGTCATCGCCGACCTGGATCTGCCGCGCCATGGC
>JBIICO010000255.1:0-4681 GCA_044238855.1 Caulobacter sp. | reverse complement strand
CAATTTCCTGCCGACCGAGAGCGGCGGCTACCTGATGACTGGCGACGGACGGACGAAGGCCGAGGTGGCGAAGTTCTCGCCACGCGACGCCGAACGGCTCGATGCGTACAACGAGCGGCTCGAGGCGATCGCCGACGTGCTTCGGTCGATCATCCTGCGGACGCCGCCGAACATGGTCGAGGGCGGCATCACCGCGGCAATACCCGAACTGCTCAAGGGCGCGGGGCTGGGCCGCCAGCTGGGCCGGCTCGACGTCACCGCGCGCCGGGACCTGCTGGCCCTCTTCTCCCAGTCGGCGGGCGACTGGCTCGACGGCTGGTTCGAGAGCGACCCGATCAAGGCCGTGCTCGGTTTCGACGGCGTGGTCGGCAACTATGCCAGCCCGTACACGCCGGGTTCGGCCTATGTGCTGCTGCACCACGTATTCGGTGAGGTGAACGGCAAGAAGGGCGCCTGGGGCCACGCGATCGGCGGCATGGGCGCGATCACCCAGGCCATGGCGGCGGCCTGCCGGGAGAAGGGCGTGGAAATCCTCACCAGCGTTGGCGTCGCCGAGGTGCTGAGCGAGAAGGGGCGGGCGACCGGCGTGGTGACAGACGCCGGCGAGACGGTCCGCGCGAGCGCCGTCGTCTCCAACACACATCCGAAGATCCTTTTCGAGCGGTTGCTAGACCCGGCGCTGTTGCCGGCCGACTTCCGCGAGCGGATCGGGCGCTACAAGTCCGGATCCGGCACCTTCCGAATGAATGTGGCGCTGTCTCGGCTGCCCAGCTTCACTTGCCTGCCGGGGCAGGGGGATCACCTGACCGCCGGCATCATCATCGCGCCGACGCTCGACTACATGGACCGTGCCTTCATGGACGCGCGGCGCGACGGCTGGTCGCGAGAGCCGATCGTGGAGATGCTCATCCCCTCGACCCTGGACGACAGCCTGGCTCCCGCCGGTCAGCACGTCGCCAGCCTGTTCTGTCAGCACGTCGCGCCGACGCTCCCCGGCGGCCGGTCGTGGGACGACAGTCGCGACTCGGTTGCCGACTTGATGATCGAAACGGTGGACCGCTGGGCGCCGGGCTTCAAGGCTTCGGTGCTGGGACGGCAGATCAAGAGTCCGCTCGATCTGGAGCGAGACTTCGGACTGATCGGCGGCGACATCTTCCACGGCGCCTTGGGGTTGGACCAGCTGTTCTCGGCCCGGCCGGTGCTAGGGCATGGGGCCTATCGGTCGCCGGTTCCAGGCCTCTACATGTGCGGCGCGGGAACACACCCCGGCGGCGGCGTGACGGGCGCACCAGGGCACAACGCGGCCCGGGAGATCCTGAGAGATCTACGGCGCTGAACTATGAAATCCTGAGGCCGTATCCGGCGCTGACCCGATCGACAGGCGTTCTCGTACGCCTAATCTCACAGCATGAACGCTGATGGCCTCGCTGTTGACTAGCGCTTGCGCGGCCAGGTTGCCGCGGTCGGTGTCACGCCGCTGCCGACTGGGTTAAGTCATGGATATGTGTGCTTTTGTGCACTTGACCGATAACATCGTTGTGCAAAAGTGAAGCTCACCTTCCCCATTTTGGGGAATGGCGACTAGCCGTCGCACTGTCGCCGCTTTCTGGCGGGACGGTGGACCGTCCGGGTGTCTTGCGCGTCCTGGGCGGCTTTGGGGGAGGCCTTGAGTCGCTGCCGAAGCAAGGCGTGGAGGATGGATGTTCGGGCGCAAGATCCGTAAGGCCGACTTCGAGCGCGAGGTCGACATCGAGATCGAAATTCTCACCAAGATTCACGGTCAGGACGCCGCTCGTGTCGCCCGCGAGAAAGCGGTGCGTCCGACCAATCGAACGCATCGCCGACGAGTCCTTGAGGAAGCGGTCCGCCGCCTTGACGAGCGGATACCGCCGGCCCAGCCGCGCGCCTCGCTGATGACCAAGCTCTTCGGCAGCTGATCGGCGTCCTGCTTCAGATCTGGTAGGCGTTCGGATTGCAGTCCCAAAGCCGGCCTGCGTCCCCGAAGGGCTTAGCCAGCAACTCGGGCCGCGTGTCGCGACCCATCGCCATGCGATAGGTGAGCCGCGCGAGTTCGCGCGTCAGCCGGCGGCGTCCCTCATCGCCGATGTCCAGGCAGGCGATCTCGACCATCGCGGCGGAGAGCATCTGGGCGATCAGCCAGGCGTCGCCTTCGGGCATCGGCAGATTCAGGCGGCTCCCCGCCAGCGCTCGAACCTCCTGCGACAGGTCGATCAACGAAGCGCGCGCCTCACGCACGACCGGCAACTGCAGCAAGAACGGCGCCTGGGCGAGCAACACCTGGAACACCGCCCGCTCCGCGACCAGCACCTCGAGGCCGGCGAACAGCATGTGCTCGGCGCCTTCCAGCCGGTTCATGCCCGCGCCGACCACATCCCGCAGCGATGTCCGCATCGCCGCCTCCGTCCGGCGGAACGCCCGTCCAGCCAAGGCCGCGGCGATCGCCTCTCGGTTCGGGAAGTACTCGTAAAGCGTGCCGATGCTGACGCCCGCCCGCTCGGAGATGGCGTTGGTGGTCAGGGCGTCGTAGCCGCGGCCGGTCAGGCCTTCGGCGCAGGCGTCCAGGATGGCGTCGACCGTGGCGCGCGAGCGGCCCTGTCGCGGTATCTTCCGGGGTTCGAGTGTCTGCATGCGCCCCTCCCAAGGCGATGGAGATCGAACGATCCGCGGTCGTGACCCATCCTCGCGCGCAAGCACGGGCGGGCCTTCGAAGCGGTCGTCTTGTTATCGTTGGTAACCTTGAGGGCGGGTTTCGGCGCCGCCCACTGACGTCCCCGGACACGGCAATGGCGACGCACGCCAACCATCATCCTCCCTCGCATGTGCAAGGTGACATTTCCGGAACATGTTCCAAGTTTTCGGGAATGCGTCAATACACGGCCTCGTGCGCGCAGATTGCCCCAGCGGCCGCAAGGCGCTACGCAGACCGTCCGGCCGCCACAGGCCGGTGCGACCGGGGGCGGAATGAGCAAGCGCGAGGAAGCCAAGGCGGAACGCCGTCGTCGCATCGTCGCCGCCGTGCGCGACCTGATCCGCGAAACCGGCGACGTCGGGCTGTCGATGCGCGCCATCGCCGCTCGCGCCGGCGTCAGCCTGACCACGCCCTACAACCGCGCGATCGTACTGGCCGTGCTGGAAGATGTCCGGGAGTTCCATGAGCGCTTCTCGAGCCTGCATCAGGTCAGCGCCATCGACCGCATCTTCCACGCGGTGTCGCTGTCGCTCAGCTATTACGTCGAGGATCCAGACTTCTACCGAACGCTGTGGACCGAGACCCTGGACCTCAGCGGCAAGGAGACCCGGACAGCCCTGATCACGCCGCAGCGCTACGCCTTCTGGTGGGCGCTGATCGGCGAGGCGGACAAGGAGGGCGCCTTCATGGAAGGCCTCGACCTCGACCTGCTGCTGCGCAACCTGGACCTGGTGTTCGGTGGCGTTATGACCGCCTGGGTGCTGGGCGGCGTGGAGGTCGAGGATCTGGAGCCGGCCGTAGGCTTCGGCTACGCACTGGCCTTGCGCGGCGCGGCCAGCGACGACGCCCGCCCGAAGATCGAGAAGCGGCTGCTCGACTACCAGAAACGCCTGGTGAAGAAGCGCAAGAAGGTGGCGTCTACCGCCCCCTGAACACCGGTTCGCGCTTCTCCAGGAAGCTCGCGACGCCTTCCTTGTGGTCCTCGGTCTTCATCAGGGCGCGGATCGTCTCAATGGCCCAGCCACCCAGATCGCGCGGATCGCCATAGGTCCCGCGGCGCAGGCCTTCCTTCATGTAGCGCAGCGCCAGGGGCGGATTGGCCGCGATGCGGGCGGCGAGAGCGCGGGCGCGGTCCATCAGTTGCTCGTGCGGCGTGACCTCGCTGACCAGGCCGATCCGAAAGGCCTCCGCGGCGTCGATGACATCGCCGGTGAACAGCAGCTCGGCCGCCTTCGCCGGGCCGACGATCGAGGGCAGGCGGTAGAAGCCGCCCACGTCGCAGACCAGGCCCCGCTTGATGAACAGTTCGGCGAACTTCGCCTTCTCAGAGGCGATGCGGATGTCTGCGTAGAGCGCCAGTTCCATGCCCCAGCCGACCGCCGCGCCGTTGACCGCCGCGATCAGCGGCTTGTCGCATTCCAGCGCCGCCATCGCCGCCGGCGTCGGCTTGTGGCGCACGACCGGCGTGGTGTCGGCCGACACCGCCTTGGGTCCGGCCATGATCTCGCGCACATCGTCGCCGGAGCAGAAGGCGGGATCGGCGCCGGTGACGATCACGCAGCGCGCTTCGGGATCGACCACCGCGCGGCGCAACGCCTTTTCCAGCTTGTCGTAGGCATCCCAGTTCAGCGCGTTGCGCTGTTCCGGCCGGTTCAGGGTGATGGTCGCGATGTGGTCCGCGACCTCGTAGGTCACGCTTTCGGCCGTCATGGAAACCTCCCGCGCGGGACGCTCGAGCGCCCTCTCTGTCGCCGCCGATGATGGGCGAGGGGGGCTTGGCCTTCAACGGGCAAGTTGGATCACGTTCCAAGTTTCGCGAAAGGTCGGCCCTGCGGGAAAAGGGCTTGCGACTTCCCTCGCGGCAGCGGCCATGCTGTCGGAAAAGAAGGAAACGCCGCCATGACCGCCTCCTCGCCGCCCGTTCGCGACGTGACGCCGGCCCACCGGTTCGATCCGGCGCCCCTGGAGGCG
>JBIICO010000026.1:0-26727 GCA_044238855.1 Caulobacter sp. | reverse complement strand
GGCGAGGGCTCGGCCATGGAGCGGGGCGGCGAGGGGCGCAGCACCCGCCACGCCGAGGACCTGCCGGGAGCCTCCGAGATCGGCGCCGAGGCCGGCCGCCGCGCCGTCCAGCGGCTGGGCGCGCGGAAGATCGCCTCGACCACCGCGCCGGTGATCTTCGAGAACCGCCTGGCCGCCAGCCTGATCGGCCCGATGCTGGGCGCCATCTCCGGCCCGGCCGTGGCCCGCGGCGTCAGCTTCCTCAAGAACCACCTCGGCCAGAAGTTGTTCGCCGAGGGCGTCAGCATCGTCGACGAGCCGCACCGCAAGCGCGGCCTGGGCTCCTCGCCGTTCGACGACGAGGGCGTGGCCAACCGGCGGACGGCGATCATCGAGGACGGCGTGCTGACCACCTGGCTGCTCAATGTCGCCTCCGCGAAGCAGCTCGGCCTGCGGACCACCGGCCACGCCTCGCGCGGGCTGGCCGGGGCGCCGGGCGTGTCGACCAACAACCTCACCGTCCAGCCGGGGACGCGCGACCTGGCGGGCCTCATGGCCGACGCCAGGGACGGCCTGCTGATCACCTCGATGTTCGGGCCGTCGCTGAACGGCAACACCGGCGACTGGTCGGTCGGCTGCTCCGGCTTCTGGTTCGAGAACGGCGAGGCGGCCTATCCGGTCACCGAGATCACCGTGGCCGGCAACCTGATCGACATCTACGGCCGGCTGGTCGCGGGCTCCGATCTGGAGTTCCGCGGCTCGACCAACGCCCCGTCGCTGCTGGTCGACGGCCTGGCGATCGCGGGCCGATGAGCGAGGACCTGGCCCTCATCGAGGCGGTGGCCCGAGAAGCCGGCGCCGTCGCCGAACGGATGAAGGCCGAGGGCCTGAAGGTCTGGTCCAAGGACGGCGGCTCGCCGGTGACCAACGCCGACATCGCCGTCGACACCCTGCTCCGGGAGAAGCTGGGCGCGGCTCGACCGGACTACGGCTGGCTGTCCGAGGAGACCGCCGACGATCCGGCGCGCCTGGCCAAGTCGCGGCTGTTCGTGGTCGATCCGATCGACGGCACCGTGGCTTTCTTCAAGGAGAAGCCGTTCTGGGCTGTCTGCATCGCCGTGGTCGAGGACGGCCAGCCGCTGTGCGGCATCGTCCATGCGCCCGAGCTGGACGAGACCTTCACCGCCGTGGTCGGCCAGGGCGCGTTCCTGAACCGCGCGCCGATCCAGGCGAGCGCCTGCGACGGGGTCGAGGGTTGCGGCATGCTGGGCGACGGGCCGATGTTCAGGCATCCGGCCTGGCCGACGCCGTGGCCGGAGATGCGCATCGAGACCCGTAACTCCATCGCCTACCGCATGTGCCTGGTCGCCGACGGCCGGTTCGACGCCGCCCTGGCGCTGACGCCGAAGAACGAGTGGGACCTGGCGGCGGCCGATCTGATCTGCCGCGAGGCCGGGGCGATCGTCACCGATCACAAGGGCCGCGGCTTCGGCTACAACCGTCCTGTTCCGCGGGAACCGAGCCTCGTCTGCGCCGCTCCCGCGCTCCACCCGTTGATCCTTGAGCGCGTCCGGCATATCGAGCGCCCCAACTAGACATTCACTCCGCGGAAGGGCCACCGCACATGAGCGACAAGCAACTCCTCCACCTCGTCATCGGCGGCGAGCTGAAGGATGTCTCCGGGACCGAGTTCCGCGATCTCGACAAGGTCGAGTTCGTCGGCGCCTACCCGACCTACGCCGAAGCCTACGCCGCCTGGAAGGGCAAGGCCCAGGCGACCGTCGACAACGCCCACGCCCGCTACTTCATCATCCACGCCCACAAGCTGCTGGATCCGTCGAGCGAGCACTACCAGCACTGACGTGCGAGGTTTGGGCGCGGGCCCGAGGGCCCGCTCCTCACCGTGACGACGGTCGGGGACGGCGACTGGGTCCGTTATCCGGGGAGCGGCGGAGCCGCGTCTCGAAGGACGCGAAGTCGTGAACCCGTCATCCTGGAATCACGCCGCTGTCACGGAACGCCGGTACCGAGCCCCCCATCAGTGGAGGGGGTCCTCATGCTTGAGAGCTTGTTCGGCGCGGGTCTGTTCGTGATCCTCGGGATCGCCATGACGGCGATGACCGCCATCGACCGCACGCCGGCCTGAACCGCCGCCGCTATTCGCGGCGCAGCAGGTTCTCGGTCAGGGCGCTGCCCCACCAGCTGGCCTTGAAGTCGGCCTTGATCCGCTTGGGATCGTAGGCGTCGCTCATCACCCAGTCGATGAAGCTGATCCCCTTCGGCTCCGCCTCTTCCAGGTAGCGCTCGAAGACGTAGTCCAGCACGCCGGTCTTGCCCTGCTTCACGTGCAGGGTGCGCAGGCCGAGCTCCGTCAGCGCGTCGCGGATCGGCTCGCCCAGATGGAAGTGCCGGTAGAAGACGCTCATGATCCCGGCGCGGTCCGCCCCGGACTTGCAGTGCATCAGCGCCGGATACTCGATGCGCTCGAACAGCGCCTTGGCGCCCAGCACGCGCTCGCGGCTGGGAACCTCGCGCGACGTGATGATGAAGTCCTCGAAGTTCAGGCCCAGGCGCTCGCAGGCGTCCTTCTCCAGCGCGTAGAAGCTGGCGCCGATCCCGCCGCGCAGGTTGACGATGGTCCTGATGCCGTCGCGCTTCCAGTACTTCAGCTGATAGGGCCAGGGCTGGGCGGCGCGGACCATGTCCGGGCCGATCCAGTGCGCGTTCGAGAAGCCGATCCGCAGGAAGGCGTGGTCGCCCCAGATCGAGCTCCAGTAGGCCTTGAAGCGGCCCCACCGCGTGGAAAGGTCGTGGCCGGACAAGTGGCGCTCCCTGAAAGAGCGTCCTAAGTAGGGCTCTCTGCGGTTCCTCGCAAATCCGGAAGGCCGATTCCCCGCTCATGACCGCCGCGTCTTCGGAAATGACCGGCCGCGCCCTCGTCGCGCGGATCTGGCGCGAGTATCTGAAGCCGCGCTGGCGGGGGCTGGCCGTGGCGCTGGTCTGCGCGGGGCTGATCGCGGCGCTGAACACCAAGCTGCTGCAGATGATCCAGCCGGCGTTCGACCAGATCGTCACCGGCCGCGACGCCCGGGCGGCGCTGATCCTGCCGCTCACCATCATCGCCCTGGCCGTCGGACGGGCCCTGCTGCAGATCGGCCAGTCGACCCTGATCAACCGGATCGGCAACGGCGTGGTCGGGGCGGTGCAGGTGCAGCTGTTCGGGCGCCTGATCCGGGCCGACCTGGCGCGGGTGCGCAGCGCCCACTCCGGCCAATGGGTGTCGTCGATGCTCTATGACGCCGGCCTGGTGCGGGAGGCCTCGACCAGCGGCATCGTCAACTACACGCGCGAATTCCTGATCGTCTGCGGCGCGGTGATCACCATGGCCCGCAACGACCCGTGGCTGACCCTTGCCGTGGTGCTGGTGGCGCCGGCCGCCAGCCTGCTGCTGCGCCGTTTCTCCAAGCGGGCGCGCAAGGCGACCAAGGGGGCGATGGGCGAGACCTCGGCCCTGTCGCAGGCGATCCTCGAGGCGCTGGACGGCATCCGGATCGTCAAGCTGGAGAACCGCGAGGACTACGAGGAGGCCCGCGTCGCCGAGGTGGTGAAACGGCGCCAGAAACACCTGATCAAGGGCTCCAACGCCCGCTCGCGCTCCGCGCCCGTCACCGAGATGATGAGCATGGTCGTGGTGGCCGCGGTGTTCGCCTATGCCGGCTGGCGCGCCCAGACGGCCGACTTCACCGGCGGCCACCTGCTGGAGTTCATCTTCGCCCTGATGATGGCCGGCCAGTCGCTGCGCCAGCTGGCCAACCTGCAGACCGTGTTCACCGAGGGCACGACGGCGGCCCGCCGCCTGTTCGGGGCCATGGATGTCGAGCCCGAGGTGGTCGAGCCGGCCGAGCCGAAGACGCTGCCCGCCGAGGGCAAGGGTCACGTGCGGCTGGACGACGTCGCCTTCGCCTATGCCGGCGGGTCGGCGGCGCTCAGCGGCGTGACGCTGGAGGCGCGGCGCGGCGAGATGGTCGCGCTGGTCGGGCCCTCCGGGGGCGGCAAGAGCACGGTGCTGTCGCTGATCCCGCGCTTCTACGACGCCACCGCCGGGGCAGTGACCATCGACGGCGTCGACGTTCGGGATGTCGGGATCGCGGCCCTGCGCGAGCGGATCGCCCTGGTTACCCAGGAGCCGTTCCTGTTCGACGACACCATCCGCGCCAACATCGCCTACGCCCGGCCCGACGCCTCCGACGCCGAGATCGAGGAGGCCGCGCGCCGGGCCGCGGCGCACGACTTCATCACCGAGTTCGCCGACGGCTACGACACCGAGGTCGGCGAGGCCGCCTCGCGCCTCAGCGGCGGCCAGCGGCAGCGGATCGCCATCGCCCGCGCCTTCCTGAAGGACGCCCCGATCCTGCTGCTCGACGAGGCGACCAGCGCGCTCGACACCGAGAGCGAGGCCCAGGTCCAGGCGGCGCTGGAGCGGCTGATGGCCGGGCGCACCACCATGGTCATCGCCCACCGCCTGTCGACCGTGAAGGACGCCGACCGCATCTACGTCATCGACAAGGGCCGCGTGGTGGAGCAGGGGACGCACGCCTCGCTGGTCAAGAAGCGCGGCGGGCTCTACGCGCGTCTCGCCAAGGCCCAGGATCTCGACACCCGTCCCGCTGGAGCCTCGTGAGTTGAAGGCCTTCTTCCGTTCCGCCGCCGTGCAGAATTCCTTGGCCTTCGTCTTCGCGAACTGGCTCCGGCTCTGCTACGCCACCCTGCGCTGGACCCGCGAGGGACAGGACAGGGCCGAGCAGGTCTGGGCCATGCCGACCGGGGCCATTCTGTGCTTCTGGCACGCCCGCATTCCGCTGGCGCCCCAGAGCTGGCCGCAGGGCCCCGACCGCCAGGACATGCGGGCCCTGATAAGCCGCTCGGCCGACGGCGAGTTCATCGCCCTGACCGTTCAGCAGATCGGCTTCCCCGCGATCCGCGGCTCCTCCAAGAAGGCGTCCGATCCGGGCAAGAACAAGCACGGCGAGCAGGCCTTCCGCGACATGATCAAGTGGGTGAAGGGCGAGAAGGGCGGCATCGCCATCACGCCCGATGGCCCGCGCGGGCCGGCCGAGGTCATGCAGGCCGGCACGCCGACCCTGGCCCGGGTGACCGGCGCGCCGGTGATCTTCGTCGGCCTGGCCAGCAAGCCCTGCATCCGGATCGGCAGCTGGGACCGCACGCTGATCCCGCTGCCCTTCTCCAGGGGGGCGATGGTCTGGGACGGCCCGCATTTCGCCGGCCGCGACGACGACCTGGATCAGCTGGCCATCGACTGGGCGGCGCGGCTGACCGCGGTGACGCAGCGCGCGGAAGCGTTGCTGGACGCGCCGGTCGGCGAGTGAGATTCTAGGCCATGGCGCACGACGCTCACGATCACGACCACCACGGTCACGCCCACGGCCATTCGCATGGGCATGGGCATGGGCATGGGCACTCGCACGGGCACGGCGGGCACAGCCACGCGCCTGTCGACTTCGGCCGCGCCTTCGCCATCGGCGCGGCGCTGAACATCACTTTCGTCGCCGCCGAGGCCGCCGCCGGCCTGTGGACCGGTTCGCTGGCGCTGCTGGCCGATGCGGGCCACAACCTGTCCGACGTGGCCAGCCTGCTGCTGGCCTGGGCCGCCGCCGAGATGGCCAAGAAGGCGCCGACGCTGCGCCGGACCTACGGCTGGCGGAAGGGCACGATCCTGGCCTCGCTCGCCAACGCCGGCCTGTTGCTGGTGGCGGTCGGGATGATCGTCTGGGAGGCCATCCGCCGCTTCGGCTCGCCCGATCCGATCCAGCCCGGTCCGGTGATGATCGTCGCCGCCATCGGGGTGGTGATCAACACCGCCACCGCCCTGATGTTCATGAAGGGCCACAACGACCTGAACGTCCGGGGCGCGTTCCTGCATATGGCCGCCGACGCGGCCGTGTCGCTGGGCGTGGTGCTGGCCGCGCTGGTGATCTGGCTCGTTCCCGCCTGGCAGTGGATCGACCCGGCGACCAGCCTGGTCATCGCCCTGGTCATCGTACTGGGCACCTGGGGCCTGCTGCGGGACTCGCTGGACCTGGCGCTGGACGCCGCGCCGCGCGGCATCGACACGGCCAAGGTCAAGGCCTGGCTGGGTGCGCAGCCGGGCGTGACCGAAGTCCACGACCTGCACATCTGGGCGATGAGCACCACCGAGACCGCGCTGACCGCCCACCTGATCCGGCCCGACAACGCCAACTGCGACGCCTTCCTGCACGAGGTCGCGCACGGGCTGGAGAAGACCTTCGGCATCGGCCACCCGACCCTGCAGGTCGAGACCGGCGAGGGCGGCCATCCCTGCCATCTCGCCCCCGCCCACGTGGTCTGACCTTGTCGCTGTCCCTGCGCCTCTACCGGCTGGCGACGACGCTGCTGCAGCCGGTGGCTCCGGCCATCCTGGCGAGGCGGGCGGCGCGGGGGAAGGAAGACCGGGCGCGGCTGCGCGAGCGGAGGGGCCACGCCTCGGTCGAACGCCCCGCCGGCGAGGTGGTCTGGATCCACGCCGTCAGCGTCGGCGAGAGCCTGTCGGTGCTGCCGCTGGTCGCCAAGCTGCGCAAGAAGCGGCCGGAGCTGACCGTTCTGGTCACCTCCGGCACCGTGACCTCGGCCGCCCTGCTGGCCGAGCGTCTGCCGGCCGGGGCGATCCATCAGTACGTGCCCCTCGACACACCGCGGGCGTCGAAGCGCTTCCTCGATTACTGGCGGCCGGCGCTGGCGATCTTCGTCGAAAGCGAGTTCTGGCCCAACCTGATCCTGGGCGCCAAGGCGCGGGGCGCGCATCTGGCGCTGCTGTCCGCCCGGGTGACCGAGAAAACTGCGAAGGGCTGGGAGCAGGCGCCGGCGCTGGCGCGGACGGTGCTCGAGGCCTTCGACACCGTGCTGCCGCAGGACGCGGCCACCGAGCGCAGGCTGCTGCGGCTGGGCGTGGTCAGCGACGGGCGGCTGAACCTCAAATACGTCGGCGAGCCGCTGACCTGCGACGCCGCAGAGCTGGCGCGGCTGGAGGGCGAGATCGGCTCCCGCCGCGTGGCGCTGGCGGCCAGCACCCATGCGGGCGAGGAGGCCTTCATCGCCGCGGCCTTCGAGGTCATGCCCGCGATGGCGCCGCCGCCGCTGCTGATCGTCGCGCCGCGGCATCCCGAGCGCGGGGCCGAGGTCGCGGCGCTGCTGAAGGCGCGGGGCCGCGTCGTGGCGCGGCGCTCGGCCGGCGAGGCGATCACGGCGGAGACGCAGGTCTATGTCGCCGACACCCTGGGCGAGATGGGGCTGTTCTTCCGCCTGGCCGACGTGGCCGTGATGGGCGGCAGCTTCATGCCCGGCATCGGCGGCCATAACCCGCTGGAGCCTGCGCGCCTGGGCGTGCCGGTGATCACCGGCGAGGACGCCTTCAACTTCGCCGACGTCTACGGCGAGATGCTGACCGGCGGCCATGCGGCGCGGCTGGCCGAGCGGGCAGAGGACCTGACCCGGCAGATGCACGAGCTGCTGACCGATCCGGCCAAGGCCAGGCGCATCGGCGAGGCGGCGCGGCAGTTCGCGCTGGACCAGTCCTCGGCGCTCGACCTCGCCTGGGCCAAGCTCGAGCCACTGCTGCCATGAAGCTTTCGACGCCCCGCTGGTGGTACGTCCGCAACCGCTCGCCCGGACAGGTGCGCCGCGCACTGCTGACGCCGCTGAGCTGGATCTGGTCGGCGGTGACGGCCAGCCGGATCGCCAGGACGGTCCCCGAGGACGCCGGTCTGCCGGTGATCTGCGTCGGCAACCTGACGGCGGGGGGCACGGGCAAGACGCCGGTGGTGCGGGAGTTGCTGCGGCTGCTGACCGAGCGGGGGCTGAGCGCCCACGGCCTGTCACGCGGATACGGCGGCAGGCTCAAGGGCGTCCATCGCGTCGATCCGGCCGTGCATACGGCGGCCGATGTGGGCGACGAGCCGCTGATGCTGGCCCACGACTATCCGATGTGGATCAGCGCCGACCGGCCGGCGGGGGCGAAGGCGGCCAGGGCGGCCGGAGCGGACGTGGTCGTCATGGACGACGGCCACCAGAACCCGAGCCTGAAGAAGACGCTGTCGCTCGTCGTCGTCGACGGCGAGACGCGGGGCGACGAATGGCCGTTCGGCGATGGCCGGGTGTTCCCGGCCGGGCCGATGCGCGAGCCGCTGAAGGTCGGCCTGGCGCGGGCCGACGCGGTCGTGCTGCTGCTGCCGGCCGACCTGCCGGAGGCCGATCCCGAGCTGCTGGCGCTGTTCGACGGAACGCCGGTGCTGATCGCCCGGCTGGTCCAGGCCGCCCCGCCGCCGGCCGGGCCCCAGGTCGGGTTCGCCGGCGTCGGCAAGCCGTGGAAGGTCGAGCGGGCGCTGGTCGCCGCCGGCTGCGACCTGAAGGACTTCGCGCCGTTCCCGGATCACGGGAGCTTCGACGAGGGCGTGCTGAAGGCGCTGGCCCGCCGGGCCGAGGACTTCGACGCCGGGCTGGTCACGACCGAGAAGGACTGGGTCCGTCTGCCGGCCGGATGGCGCGAGCGCATCGCGATGTGGCCGGTCAAGGCGACGTTCGAAGACGAGGGCGCCTTGCAGGCGCTGCTCAAACTCTGATCCTCTCCCCGTGGGGGAGGACTATGGCTTCTTGAACACCACCCCGCCCTTCATGACGAAGGTCACGCGCGTCAGCTCCGTCACGTCGGCCGTCGGGTCGCCCTTCACGGCGATCAGGTCGGCCTGTTTGCCGGGAGCGAGCGAGCCGACCAGGTCCGACAGGCCCAGGTGCTCCGCCGCCCAGACGGTGGCGGTGCGGATGGCGTCGATTGGGCTGAAGCCGGCCTTGACCAGCAGGGCGAACTCGCCGGCGTTGTCGCCGTGGGCCGAGACGCCGGTGTCGGTGCCGAAGGCGACCTTCACGCCGCCCTCGCGCGCGCGGCGGGCCATGTCCAGCATCTTCGGTCCGGCCAGCAGCGCCTTGTCCCGCTGGGCGGGGGTGAAATAGGTGTTCGGCCTGGCCGCCTCGCGGGCCACGAAGTCGCCGGCCATCAGGGTCGGGACCAGCCAGGCGCCGCCGGCCTTGAACAGTCGGATCGATTCCGCGTCGAGGTAGGTGCCGTGCTCGATCGAGTCGCCTCCGGCCTTCAGGAAGGCGTTGACGCCGTCGCCGCCGTGGGCGTGGGCGGTGACCTTGCGGCCCATAGAGTGGGCGGTCTGGACGATGGCCTTCAGCTCCTCGTCAGAGAACTGCTGGGCCAGGCCCGCCGCGGTCTGGCTGAGCACGCCGCCGGTGGCGGTGATCTTGATGATGTCGGCGCCCGAGCGGACCTGTTCGCGGACCGCGCGGCGGCAGTCGTCCGCGCCCGAGCAGACCGATGGCGTGCGGTAGACGTGCACCAGTTCCTCCACCACGCCGTTGGCCGGGTCGCCGTGACCGCCGTGGACCGACACCGCGCTGCCCGAGGCGATGATGCGGGGCCCGGGGACGCGGCCGGCCTTGATGGCGTCGCGCAGGGCGAAGATCGTCTCGTTCGGCGCGCCGAGGTCCGCCACCGTCGTGAAGCCGGCCTTCAGCGTCTTCAGCGCGTTGAAGGCGCCGTCCAGCGTCAGGTCCGACTTCGTCTTGGTGTATTCCTCGAGCCGCTGGTTGGGGTTGCTCTCGCTGGTCAGGTGGACGTGGCTGTCGATCAGCCCGGGCAGGACGAAGCTGTCCCGCAGGTCCACGACCGTCGCGCCGGGGGCCGTGGTGAAGCCGTCCTCGATGCGCACGACCTTGCCGCCCTCGACGACGATGGTCTTGCCGGTCTCCATCTTGCCGGCGGCGGGATCGGCCAGCAGGCGGCCAGCCTGGACGTAGGTCGGCTGGGCCGCGGCCGGAGCCGCCGCCTGGCGGGCCTGCACGAGGCCGACGCCGACGGACACGGCCAGGACGCCGGCCACGGCGCCCGCGATCAAACGCTTCATCGTCTTCCCCCTGTGGCCGAAGCCTAGGCGCCGGCCTTCTTCGCGAACTCCAGCGCGGCGTTGGCCAGGGCCGGGACGCGCGCCTCCATGGTCTGGGCGTGGGCGCTGGCGGCCGTGCCGTCGCGCACGCGACCGACGATACCCTGACAGATGCCCGCCAGGCGGAACAGGTTGTAGGCGAAGTACCAGTCGAGGTTCGGCAGGCCGTCGCGGCCGGTCAGCCCGCAGTACTGCGCCACGGCCTCGTCGATGGTCGGAATGCCCCAGGCGGTCAGGTCCTCGATGCTCGACAGCGAGGCCCGCTCCGTGCCCGGCATGACCCAGTGCATCAGCAGATAGGAGAAGTCGGCCAACGGGTTGCCCAGCGTCGACAGTTCCCAGTCCAGCACCGCGATCACCTTCGGCTCGGTCGGATGCAGGATCATGTTGTCGAGGCGGTAGTCGCCGTGGACGATCGAGGTCTGGTCGTCGGCGGGCGTGGTCTGCGGCAGCCACTCGATGAGGCGGTTCATCGCCTCGATGCTCGAGGTTTCAGAGGCCTTGTACTGCTTGGTCCAGCGGTCGATCTGGCGGGCGAAGTAGTTGCCGGGACGGCCGTAGTCGCCCAGGCCGATGGCCTCGTAGTCGGTGTTGTGCAGCTGCGCCAGGGTGGCGATCTTGGCCTCGTAGATCGCGCGGCGCTCGGCCGGCGCGCTGTCCGGCAGGGTCAGGTCCCAGAGGATCCGGCCCTCGACGTTGTCCATCACGTAGAAGATCGTGCCCAGGACGGTCTCGTCCTCGCAGAGGGCGTAGGCCTTGGCGACCGGGAAGTTGACCTTGTTCAGGCCCGAGATGACCTTGAACTCCCGATCGACCGCGTGGGCCGACGGCAGCAGCTTGCCGGGGGGCTTGCGGCGCAGGACGTAGCGCTTGTTCGGGGTGACCAGCTGGTAGGTCGGGTTCGACTGGCCGCCCTTGAACTGGCGCACTTCCAGCGGCCCTTCGTAGCCCTCCACGTTGGCCTTCAACCAGGCTTCCAGCGCCGCCTCGTCGATGCGATGGCGCTCCTCGACCTCCTTAGTGCCGGAGTTGAGATCCTGGGCGGTCGGCGCGGCGTCGGCCATCAACGTTTCCCCGTCTTTCGTACGCTTGTTTGAAGTGCGCGCGATCTTAGGGATCGCCGCGCGACGCGCAAGGATGACGGAAGGGCACGGTTTCGCCGCCTCTCCCAAGAGGAGGGGAAGCGGGGACCGCGCGCTACAGCGCGCGCCAGCCGATGTCGGTGCGGTAGAAGCCGCCCGGGAAGTCGATCGTGCCGAGGGCGGCGTAGGCGATGTCGCGGGCTTCGTGGAGCGTCGCGCCGAGGGCGCAGACGTTCAGCACGCGGCCGCCGGACGCGCGCAGGACGCCGTCGGCGTCGCGGGTCGTGCCGGCATGGAAGATCTCCGCCTCGTGCCCGTAGTCGCTGTCGGCGCCGGTGATCGGCGCGCCGGTCTTCGGCGCGTCGGGATAGCCCTCGGCGGCGTAGACCACGCAAAGGGCGCTTTCCTCGCGCCACCGGGGCTCCGGCTGCGACGCCAGCGCGCCCGTGGCGGCGGCGAGCAGGTAGGGGACGATGTCGCTGTCCAGCCGCAGCATCAGCACCTGGCATTCCGGATCGCCGAAGCGGGCGTTGAACTCCACCAGCCGCGGGCCGGTCCCGGTCAGCATCAGGCCGGCGTATAGCACGCCGCGATAGGGATTGCCCTCCGCCGCCATGCCCTTCACCGCCGGCAGCACGGCTTCGTCGAAGGCCTGTTTCGCCAGTTCGGCGGTCAGCACCGGCGCCGGGCTGTAGGTGCCCATGCCGCCCGTGTTCGGACCCTCGTCGCCGTCGTAGGCGCGCTTGTGGTCCTGGGCGTACCCGAACGGGATCGCCGTCTCGCCGTCGCAGAGGGCGAAGAACGACGCTTCCTCGCCGTGCATGAACTCCTCGATGACCACGCGGGCGCCGGCCGAGCCGAAGCGGCCGCCCAGCATGTCGGCGACGGCGGCGTCGGCCTCCTCGCGCGTGGCGGCGATGACCACGCCCTTGCCGGCGGCCAGGCCGTCCGCCTTGATCACATAGGGCGCGGTCTGGGTATCCAGGAAGGCGCCGGCCTCGTCGGCCGTCTCGAACACGCCGTAGTCGGCGGTCGGCAGATGGTGGCGGGCGCAGAAGTCCTTGGTGAAGGCCTTGCTGGTCTCCAGCCGGGCGGCCGAGGCGCTGGGCCCGAAGCAGGGGATGCCCAACTCCGCCAGCCGGTCGGCGAGGCCGACTTCCAGCGACGACTCCGGACCGACCACCACCAGGTCCGCCGCGATCTCACTGGCCAGGGCGACCAGGCCCTGGACGTCGGTGACCTTGACCGGCCGCGTCTCGCAGACGGCGGCGATTCCGGGGTTCCCCGGCGCGGCCACCAGACGGGTCAGCAGGGGCGATTGGGCGATCTTCCAGGCCAGCGCGTGTTCGCGCCCGCCCGAACCGACGAGAAGAATGTTCATGGACCGGCCTTCTACGAACTCAGCCCCCCGGGGGGCAAGTCTGCGACAGCCCGTCGCGCTTCTGCGACCAGCGGTCGCGAGACGGTGGTTTTTCAGTGCGGCAAGGCGTCGCGAACAGTGATCACCCGGGCTGAAATTACAATTTCGCTAACGGTCCCGGCAAAAAATCTTACGCGGATGTAAACGCGGAGACCCCCATGCTTGGTACGTTTGACTATGTTGTCGAAGATCTCGAAGACGTGTGGCGCGACATTGAGCGTTCGTCGCTGAAGTCGGAGGGGAGAACTATCCAGTTGCTTCTGGACCGGGCCATTGAACTGGCCAACGAGGCCGCGCGCAAACAGCGGCTGCTCAAGAAGGCCAAGGCGCAGCCTGTCGTTCACGCCCGGGCGGCGTGATCCGGGTTCGTCCGCGGCTCCACGTCGGGGTCTGGACCGCGCGACGAGGAAACATCAGGAAGGGGCGCGGGCTGATCGCGCCCCTTTATTCTTTTGGCGAAGACTAGCCTTCGAAATCCAGCGAGTAGCCGGCCGAACGGACGGTGCGGATCGGGTCGGTCGGCGCGTCCTTGTTCAGCGCCTTGCGCAGGCGGCCGATGTGGACGTCCACGGTGCGCGCCTCGACATAGACATCGCTGCCCCAGACCGCGTCCAGCAGCTGTTCGCGGCTGAACACCCGGCCCGGGTGCTGGATCAGGTGGTCGAGCAGGCGGAACTCGGTCGGGCCGAGGTGGATCTCCTTGCCGTCCCGCTTCACGCGGTGGGCGACGCGGTCGATGACGATGTCGCCGGCCGTGACGCGGTCGTCGGCCAGGCCCGGGCGGATGCGGCGCATCACGGCGCGGATGCGCGCCGTCAGCTCGGTCATGGCGAAGGGCTTCACCACATAGTCGTCCGCGCCGGTGTCGAGGCCGCGGACCCGGTCGCTCTCCTCGCCGCGGGCGGTGAGCATCAGGATCGGCAGGTTGCGGCTTTCCGGGCGCTGGCGCAGGCGGCGGCAGACCTCGATGCCCGAGACCTTCGGCAGCATCCAGTCCAGCACGACCAGGTCCGGCTGCTGCTCCTGGGCCAGCATCAGCGCTTCCTCGCCGTCGCCGGCGTGGACCACGCGGTAGCCTTCCTTCTCGAGGTTGTACTGGAGGAGGGTCGCCAGGGCGTCCTCGTCCTCGACGACCAGAACAGTCGGGGTCATGAGCTCAGGGAATCCATCTTGGGCCGATCGGCCGCGACCAGTTCCTGGCCCGTGATTTCGTAGTGGACGATCTCGGCGATGTTGGTGGCGTGGTCGCCGATCCGCTCGAGGTTCTTGGCGACGAACAGCAGGTGCGCGCCGGCGGTGATCGTGCGCGGGTCGCCCATCATGTAGGTGAGCAGCTCGCGGAACAGGCTGTCGTAGTGTTCGTCGACCTCGGTGTCGCGGGTCCAGACCGACACCGCGCGATCCACTTCATGGCCGGCGTAGGCGTCCAGCACGTCCTTCAGACGGCCGCCGACCAGCTTGCCCATCCGCTCGATCGAGCGGGTCACCGGGCCGGCCGGCTCGGACTCGGCGAGGATCAGGGTGCGTTTGGCGATGTTCTTGGCCAGGTCGCCGCAGCGTTCCAGGTTCATGGCGATCTTCATCGCCGCCACCGCGCGGCGCAGATCGTTGGCCATCGGCTGGCGCAGGGCGATCATGCGGATCGAGGCGCGCTCGATCTCCGCCTCGGCGACATCCAGCTTCTCGTCGCGGCCGGCCACGGCCTGGGCCAGGGCGACGTCGCGGCGGGAGAAGGCGGCGAGGGCGTCGTGCACCTGCGCCTCCGCCAAGCCGCCCATGCGGGAGACCTCGGCCTGCAGCTGGTTCAGTTCATCCTCGAAGGATTTGACGATGTGCTCGTTCATCTCGGGTCCTGGGCCGCGCCGGTCGGCGTCTGATAGCGAATCCGCGTGCGGACGGCTCTGTTCAGGGCGCTGCTATCGGCCCTGTGCTGCCCGCGCGTGACGGTTCTACGACACTTTTGCGACGGCGGCCGGATTCGTCTGATGACTGACGACCGGCGCGGCCAGCGGAAGCCAGACCGAGAAGGTCGATCCCTGGCCCTGCAGCGACTCCGTCGCCAGCCCGCCCCGGTGCCGGTTGACGATGTGCTTGACGATGGCGAGGCCCAGGCCCGTGCCCGACTTGTCGCCGCTCTTCTGGCCCTCGACGCGATAGAAGCGCTCCGTCAGGCGGGGCAGGGCGTCGCGCGGCATGCCCGGCCCCTGGTCGGTGACCCGCACCAGGGCATAGGTCTCTCCGGTGCGGTGGTCCGGGTCCAGCAGGGTCATCCGCGCCGCCTCGGGGGCGCGCGGAGGCGGCGGATCGCCGCTGACCGGGGATGTCAGCTCGATGCCGATCACGCCGCCCCGGGGGGTGTACTTCACCGCGTTGTCGACGAGGTTCTGCAGCACCTGAACGATCTGGTCGCGGTCGCCCTCGACCGTCACCGCGTCGCGGGCCGGGGCGGCCCAGTTGAATGACACGCCCTTGGCCTTCACGATCGGGGCAAGGGCGTCGGTGACGTCGGTGACCGCGCACGACAGGTCGACACGGCCCTGCGGGGCGATGTGTTCGTTCAGCTCGATCCGCGACAGGCTCATCAGGTCGTCGATGAGGCGCGCCATCCGCTCGGCCTGGACCTGCATGATGCCGAGGAACTTTTCGCGGGCGCCGACGTCCTCGCGGGCCGGGCCGCGCAGGGTCTCGATGAAGCCCGACAGCGAGGCCAGCGGCGTGCGCAGTTCGTGGCTGGCGTTGGCCAGGAAGTCGGCCCGCATCCGCTCCGCCCGACGCACGTCGGTCTGGTCGCGCAGGACCAGCAGCGCCAGCGGCGTGTTCCAGGCGGTGTGGCCCAGCGGCCGGGCGAAGGCGGTCCAGACCCGCTCGCGGTTGCCGGTCGATTCGAACGGCGCCTGGCCGCTGACCCCGCCGAACAGGGCCTCGTCGACCAGCTCGATGATTCCCGGATGGCGGATTACCGTCACCAGGCGCGCGTCCGGGCGGTAGATTCTGAACAGCTCGCGGGCGGCGGCGTTGGCGAAGATCAGCCTGTGTCCCGTGGTCGCGTAGTCGTCGCCGCCCTCGACCACCAGCGTCGGCTCGGCCAGCTCCTCGAGAATGGCGGCGTAGGGCACTTCCGCGACCGGCGGGGCGGCGAGGTGCTCGGGCGGAGCGGGCGGTTGCGGGCGGGGCGGCCGGGCCAGGACGACGCCGAGGGCCGCCACCGCAAGGCTCGCGGCCAGCGCGGGCCACAACGGAGCCTGGCCGGCGGCGGCGAGCGCCAGCGGAGCGGCGGCGCCCCCCGCGGTCAGCAGCAAGGTCGGACGATTCATTCCGGACAGGCCACTGGCGGCCATCGACAAGCCCCGATTCGGATTTTCGTCCCGCTATGGTGCATCGGAGATATGGCGCCCTTGTGAGGCTTGCGATAGACGAGGCCCGGTCCCTGATGTTTCATGGCAGACGCAATTTTGCCGTATCGCCAAGGGACGACACACTTCGCCGTCCAAGGTCCGGGGTCTTCTGTTCATGTTTCGCAAGCGTCTGGTCGCCACTGCCGCCGCCGCACCGCTGCTGATCTTCGCCTCCGGCGCTTTCGCCGAGACGACGATCAGCGACACCCGCACCACGGGTGTGTCGACCGCGACGATCGCCAACGGCGCCGCTGACGACATCAAGATCTCGAACGCCGGCAAGGTGAAGCCGACCACCGGCGGCACGGCCGGAGCCCCGACGGGCGCGGTGACGGTCAACAGCAACAACGACGTCGTGAACGACGGCGGCGAGATCTCGACCTCCAAGGTCGACAACGTCGCGGGCATCCTGGTGGCGTCCGGCGTGACCGCCGACATCACCAACAAGGGCCAGATTCGCCACGACGACGACTACGACGCCAAGGACACCGACAAGGACGGCGACCTCGACGGTCCGCTGGCCGAAGGCACGGGCCGCTATGGCATCCTCGTCAACGGCAGCCTGACCGGCAACGTCATCAACGACAGCGGCGGCACGATCACCATCGACGGCAACGATTCCGCCGGCATCTGGGTCAAGGGCCCGATGACGGGCGATCTGGTGAACCGCGGCGCCATCACGGTGACGGGCACGAACGCTCGCGGCATCGACATCGACGCGCCGCTGACCGGCGATCTGACGGTGCGCGGCGGCGTCAACGTCGTGGGCGAGAACGCCACCGGCGTGACCGTCGACGACGTGTCCGGCGCGTTCCTGATCCAGGGCAACATCACCAGCCGCGGCTATCGCTACGCCTCGCGCCCGCTCGACCCCGAGATCCTGGGCAAGCTCGACGCCGACGATCTGCTGCAGGGCGGCTCGGCCGTCGTGGTCGCCGGCAACATCGGCGGCGGCGTCCTGCTCGACGTCGCGCCGAGCCCGAACACCTACGACACCGACAACGACGGCATCCCGAACCTGTACGACGACGACGACGACAACGACGGCGTCAAGGACGACACCGACGACGACGACGACAACGACACCGTCAAGGACGTCGACGACAAGGACCTGGACAACGACGGCATCGACGACGCCGCCGAGGGCGCCGCCTCGATCACCACCTTCGGCCAGGCTCCGGCCCTGCTGATCGGCTCGACGACCGAGTCCCTGACCATCGGCAAGGTCGCCGCCTCCGGCGACGACGCCTACGGCCTGGTGATCCGCGGCGCGGTCTCCGCCAACGGCCTGTTCGACGACATCAGCGCCACGGGCATCAAGATCGGCCTGGGCAACGGCCAGACGACCACGATCGAGAACGGCATCTCGATCACCGGCGCGGTCACCGCCATCTCCTACAACAACAGCGCCACGGCCATTCACCTGGGCGACGGCGCGATCGTCGACGAGCTGAACTTCTCCGGCACCATCTTCGCCAGTTCCACGGCGACCTCGGCGCCGCTGACCTCGGAGGATCCCTACGCGGTCTTCGGCCTGCGCATCGACCAGCTGGCCAACACCGGCAGCCTGAACAACGGCGGCGTCATCAGCGCGATCCTCAACGGCGAACGCGGCGACGCCTACGCCATCTGGGACCGCTCGGGCACCCTGACCAGCCTGAACAACACCGGCGTCATCAGCGCGATCATCCTGCGCACCGACGACAAGGACGACACCGACGACGCCGACAACGATCCGACCAACGAGACCGTGGTCGGCCAGGCCGTCGCGATCGACGTCAGCTACGCCCAAGCGGGCGTGACCATCGTCCAGAACGGCATCGACGACGGCGACGACGACTACAACGACGACACCGAGGACACCGATACGGACGGCGACGGCGTCGACGACGACGATGAGCCCGCGATCATCGGCAACATCCGCTTCGGCGCCTTCGCCGATACCCTGGACCTGCGGAACGGCGCCTTCCTGGGCGACGTCAGCTTCGGGGCCGGCGCGGACGTCTACAACCTGTCGGGCGGAGCCGAGGCCGAGGGCGCGATCACCGATTCCGACGGCCAGCTGACCGTGAATGTCGGGCAGTCGAAGCTGACGGTGACCAACGCTGCCGTGATCGACGCCACCGCGATCAACATCGCCGGCAACGGCCAGGTGATGTTCACCGCCGACCCGGCCGCCAACGGCGGCGCCGGCGCCAACACCCGCTTCGACGTCGCCACGGCCAACATCGCCAACGGCGCCAAGCTGGGCATCACCCTGACCGACCTGATCGACGGGCCGGAGCGCTACACGGTTATCAAGACCGATACCCCGGGCGGCCTGACGGTCGGAACCCTGGATCAGAGCCTGACCGGCAACGCGCCGTACCTGTTCGTGGCCCAGGCCGCGGCCGACACCAGCGCGGGCGAGGTCTACATCGACATCCGTCGGCGCACCGCCACCGAGATGGACCTGAACCAGAGCCAGAGCCTGGCGCTGGACGCCGTCTACGAGGCGCTGGGACTGGACGACGAACTGCGTGACTCTTTCCTGTCGGCCGATACCCGCAAGGAGTTCCTCGACCGCTACGACCAGATGCTGCCCGACCAGGGCGAGGGTCTGTTCTCGTCGCTGGACACTCTGAGCCGCATGATGTCGCGCCTGACCGCGACGCGTCCCGACCTGCGCCAGCGCTATGGCCCCGACAGCTTCTGGATCCAGGAAATCAACGCCCAGGTCATGCGTGACGCGGGCGTGAGCGCCGGGTCCGAGACCAAGGCCTTCGGCTTCGCCGGCGGCTACGAGAGCATGGGCGCCGACGGCGGCGCGCTGGGCGCCACCCTGGCCTTCGTCACCTCGGAAGAGAAGGACGACGTCGCCAAGGTCGGCGAAGAGACCAGCGTCTCGCTGCTCGAAGCCGGCGTCTACTGGCGGCGGTCGGTCGGGAAGTTCACGATCAACGCGCGCGGCGCGGCCGGCTACGGCTGGTTCACCGGCGACCGCGTCTACGTCGACTCCGACAACGGCACGATCCTGGAGGCCACCTCCGACTGGACCGGCCTGACCGGTGTCGCGTCCGTGGCCGGCGAGTACGAGTTCACGGCCGGCCGCTTCTTCGCGCGCCCGTCCGTCAGCCTCGACTACCTCTACCTCCGCGAAGGGGCGCACTCGGAATCGAGCAAGAGCTCGGGCCTGCCGCTCGATCTACAGGAGCGCACCAGCGACCGGCTCTCGGCGACCGCCAGCCTGAACTTCGGCGCCACCTTCGGCCGCGACCTGTGGTGGCGTCCGGAGCTGCGCGTCGGCTACCGCCAGCATCTGGCCGGCGAGCTCGGCGACACCCTGTTCCGCTTCCGCGAAGTCGGCGGCGACTATGTCGCCCTGCCGGCCACCGAGGCGGGCGACGGCGCCTTCATCATCGGCTTCTCCCTCCGCGCCGGCACCGCGATGTCCTATGTGGCCGTCGAGGGTGAGTACGAGGCGGTGGACCAGGAAGACGTCTACAACCTGCAGCTTTCCGGCCGGATGATGTTCTGATCCGGCTTTCTCGCCCACGGGCGGGAGCTGAAGAGAGAAACCCGGGAGGCCGGCGGTCGGGAACGATCGCCGGCCTTTCCGCATTTTCGCCCCGACGCAGTTCAGGCGGTGCGACAATAGGTCATGTCCTCCGGCGGCGGCCGAAGCGCTCCGGGACCGGAGGATATTAACCAAATTGCGCGAGCCCTCAGAAACCCTGATGCCTATCGGATCAAAACTCTATTGAGCCGATAGGGATTGGCTGGTTGATTGATCATCGTTCCGGCGGGCCGAAGACGTCCGCGGGGTCTGAGGGGACTTCTATGAACAACATTCGCGCTACGCTTCGCGCCGCCCTGCTCGCCGGGGTCGCGACCGTCGCCATGGGCGGCTCCGCCTTCGCCCAGGACGAAGCCCAGTCCACGGCCGCCGCGGAACTGCCGGCCGGTCCGGAAACCGCCGAACAACGCATCGCCCGCCTCGAGGCCGCGCTGATCGATCTGCAGAGCCAGTTGGCCGACCTGAAGGCCTCGACCGGCGCCCAGGTGGCGGATGTGCGGAAGGCCCAGCAGGCGACCACGGTGACCATCGCCAACGGCCGTCCGACGATCGCCTCGGGCGACGGCCAGTTCACCGCGGCCTTCCGCGGCGTGGTGCAGCTCGACGGCGCCCTCTACGATCAGGACGACGCCGGGCCGCTGGCGACCGACTTCCGCCGCGGCTCCTTCGGCGACACCACCGAGAACGACCGCGCCCGCGACCTCGGCGACGGCTTCAACTTCCGCCGTATTCGCCTGGGCATCGAGGGCAAGGCCTTCGGTGACTGGGAATACAATCTGACCGTCGATTTCGGCGGTTCGGGCAACGAAGAGGGCGGCAAGGTCAATGCCGCCTGGCTGCAATACAACGGGCTCGGTTTCACCAAGCTGCGCGTCGGCGCCTTCGCCCCCACGACCGGTCTCGAGGACGGCGCGAGCAACACCAGCTCCCTGTTCGCCGAGCGCGCCGCCGCCGCTGAACTGGTGCGCGGCCTGGCCGGCGGCGACGCGCGCGTGGCCTTCCAGAGCGCCTTCGCGGGCGAGCGCTGGAGCCTGACGGGCGCTCTCACCGGCAACGTCGCGGGGACGCAGACCTACGACGAGCAACTCGGCTTCGTCGGCCGCGCCACCTGGGTTCCGTTCAAGCGTCCCGACAGCGTGATCCATCTCGGCGCCAACGCCAACATCGTCATCAATCCCGCCAAGACAGGTCCCGACGTGCCCGGCGGCGCGGCCTCGCCGCTCCGCCTGCGCGAGCGGCCCGAAATCCGCGTCGACGGCACGCGCCTGGTCGACACCGGCAGCATCGACTCCGACGGCGCGACCGCGTTCGGCCTCGAGTTCGGCGCCCTCTACAAGAACCTGTACGTCCAGGCCGAGTACTTCGACATCGACGTCGAGCGCCGCGCCAGCGCGCTGTCCGATCCGAGCTTCTCGGGCTGGTACATCCAGGGCAGCTGGATTCTGACCGGCGAGTCGCGCCGCTACAGCGCCAACTACGGCTTCGACGGTCCGCGTCCGGCCAAGGCGTTCAACCTGGTCGAAGGCAATCTCGGCGCCTGGGAACTCGCCGCGCGCTACTCGTCGCTCGACCTGAACCATCGCGAGAACGATCTGCCGGCGGCCGGCGGCATCCGCGGCGGCGAGCAGGAGATCTTCTCGCTGGGCCTGAACTGGTACCCGAACAACAACGTCATGTTCTCCGCCGCCTACCGTAACGTGTCGGTCGACCGGACCTCCCCCGGCGGCACGGCCTTCGGCGGCGCCTTCCCGGCGACCCCGCCGATCGGCGCCCAGGTCGGCCAGGACCTCAACATCTACTCCCTGCGAACCCAGTACGCCTTCTGACGGCCGTAAGGCGGGCAGGGCGTCCACTCCGGAGCATTCGGAAATCCTATGACTGAAGAAATCCGTCATCCTTCCCGTCGCGGCCTTCTCGGCGCCGCGGCCGTGGCCGGACCCCTGGCCGTCGTCGGCGGCACCGCGGCGATGGCTCAGCCCAAGCCGCTGACCCTGCTGAACGTCAGCTACGACCCGACGCGTGAGCTCTACAAGGAGGTCAACGTCGCCTACGCCAAGTACTGGAAGGAAAAGACCGGCCAGACCATCAACATCCAGCAGAGCCACGGCGGCTCGGGCAAACAGGCCCGCTCCGTCATCGACGGCCTGCAGGCGGACGTGGTCACGCTGGCTTTGGCCTACGACATCGACGAGATCGCCCAAAAGGCCAGGCTGCTGCCGGCCAACTGGCAGTCGCGCCTGCCGAACAACTCCACGCCCTACACCTCGACCATCGTCTTCCTGGTCCGCAAGGGGAACCCGTGGAAGATCAGGGACTGGGGCGACCTGATCAAGCCGGGCATCGACGTGATTACGCCCAATCCGAAGACCTCGGGCGGGGCGCGCTGGAACTACCTGGCGGCCTGGGCCTGGGCCCTGCGTCAGCCGGGCGGCAACCCGGCCAAGGCGCAGGCCTTCGTGGCCGAGCTGTTCAGGCACGTCCCCGTGCTCGACACCGGCGCCCGCGGCTCGACGACCACCTTCGCCCAGCGCGGCATCGGCGACGTCCTGCTGGCCTGGGAGAACGAGGCCTATCTGGCCGGCGAGGAGTTCGGTCCGAAGTTCGACATCGTCTATCCGTCGGTGTCGATCCTGGCCGAGCCCCCGGTGACGGTCGTCGACAAGGTGGTCGACCGCAAGAAGACCCGCACGGTCGCCGAGGGCTACCTGAACTTCCTCTACAGCCCGCTGGCCCAGGACCTGATCGGCAAGCACCACTACCGCCCGCGCAACCCGCAGGCGCTCGCCAAGTACCGCTCCAAGTTCAAGAACATCCCGCTTGTCACCATCGACGACACGTTCGGCGGCTGGGCCAAGGCTCAGAAGACGCACTTCGCCGACGGCGGCGTGTTCGACAAGATCTACCGTCCGGGCTGATCGGGCCGGATCACGATGGACGCTAGCGCGCGCCGTCCGGGGGCAACCCCGGGCGGCGCGTCGCGTTTGGGATGGATGGCGGGCGGCATCCCTGAGCTCTGGATCAACGCGGTGGGTACGGGGGCGGCCCTGTGCTCGATGGCCAGCTTCACCCCCCAGATCGTCAAGATCTGGCGCGAGAAGGACGCCTCCGCTGTCTCGCTGCAGATGTTCGCCCTGACGGTGACCGGCTTCGTGCTGTGGACCACCTACGGCGTCCTGCTCGGCAGCTGGCCGATCGCGGTGTCGAACGCGGTGTGCCTCGCGCTGAGCGCGGTGATCCTCGGCCTGAAGTGGCGGTTCAGGGACGCTTAACCACGCTCCCTAACCCGGCTTCAATCGCCCTTGCGGCATAACGCATGCCATGAGCGCCACCTCTTCGAGCCGTGTCCGCCTGCTGGGCGGTGTCGTCGATCCGATCACCCCGGCCGAGATGCTGGCGGCGACCGAGGCCTTCGTGGCCGGGGGCGGGACCGCCGTCATCGCCAACCACAACAGCCACAGCCTGTTCCTGCTGCCGCGCACGCCGGCGCTGCGGGCCTTCTTCGAGGACGCCGACCTCGTCCAGATCGACAGCCTGCCGATGATCCTGTGGGGCAGGCTGATGGGGCTGCCGGTCGGGCGGGAGCATCGCTCCACCTACCTCGACTGGCGCGAGGACTTCTGGGCCACGGCGCGTGAGCAGGGCTGGCGGGTGTTCCATATCGGCGGGGCGCGAGGCGTCGGCGAGAAGGCCGCGGCCGAGATCCGCCGCCGCTTTCCGGGCGTGAACCTGGCCGAGCGCAACGGCTTCTTCGACATCGACCCGACGAGCGCCGACAGCGTCGCCCTGCGCGACGACATCGCCGCCTTCGATCCCGACATCATCCTGGTCGGCATGGGCATGCCGCGCCAGGAAGCCTGGATCGCCGCCAACCGGCCGCTGATCGAGCGGGGCGTGTTCTTCCCCGTCGGCGCCGCCTTCGACTACGAGGCCGGCGTCCAGAGCGCCGCGCCGCGCTGGACCGGCAAGTTGGGCGTGGAGTGGCTGTACCGTCTTCTGTCCCAGCCGAGGCGGCTGGCGTTCCGATATCTGGTCGAGCCGTGGTTCCTGGCCCCGGCGGCGTTCGCCGACATCGGGGCGCGGCTGGCGCGGCGGTAGCGGCTACTTCCTATACGCGATGGTGTGTCATCCCGGACGCCGCAGGCGATCCGGGACCCAGCCGATGCCGTGCGTCCGCTTCTGGGTCCCGGCTCTTCGCTGCGCTGCGGCCGGGATGACACAGCTTTTGATGCGTCCTACTTCTCGGGGAACAGGAAGGTCGCAGTGAAGCGCACGCCGGCGCCCGGGCCGCCCTCCGGCGTCTCGAGCCAGTAGCGGCCTTGCAGGCCCAGCGACACGCGCTGCTCGCCGAACTTGTAGATGTGGCTGACGCCGGCGTTGACCGGAATGCTCCAGGCGTCGTGTTCCCAGTCGTAGCTGGCCTCGGTGTTGATCACGATGCTGGTGCTGTTCGGATAGGCGTAGTTGAAGAACGGCTGCAGGAAGGTGCTGGAGACGTCCTCGCGGCTGTCTTCGCCGGCCACCGACCAGATGTGGTTCGCGAGGAGGCCGTAGGTCAGCGGGCCGCTCTGTTTCATCAGCAGCACCGTGGGACCCAGGCCCCACTTCTCCGTGCCCAGCTCGTCGTTGCCGAGCGGATAGAGGATCGCCGGTCCGACCGCCCAGATGAAGCCGTTGTTCGGCTTGGCGGGCGTAAAGAAGAAGCTCTGGGTCACGTCGCCGAAGCCGAAGCTCTCGTCGCCGCCCGGGACCGTGGCGTCCTGCCAGACCACCGGCACGATGGTGCGGACCACGAGGTTCCAGTCCTCCGTCAGCTTGAAGGGGACCACCGGCTGGACATTGAGCGTATAGCGGCCGGCGTCCTCCGGGCCGTAACAGCAGTCCCAATTGTTCTGCAGCGGTAGGCTGATCATGCTCGAAACGGGGTTCGCGAGCTCCTTGGCGAGGTCCGCGTCGCTCGACTGCGACAGGGCGGCCGTGGGCAGGATCAGGGCGGCTGTTGCGACGGCGAGCGACAGAACGAGGCGCTGCATGTGCGATCTCCTGGCTTTCCGGAGGATCGCTGGCGGCCCCGAGGGCGGCTATCGGGTGAAACCCCCGCGCGGGCGGGGAGGCGCCCCTAGAACTTCAGCGCGAAGGCCGCCGCGGCGGTGTCGCCGTTCTCGCCCGGGGTGCCGATCTCGCGGTACCAGCGCAGGGAGAAGGTGGCGGGCTGGCCAGCGATCTCGCCGTCGTAGCCGACCACCGGACCGGCCGCGCTGCCGCGCCAGCGCATGGCGCCGAGCTTGGGTCCACGGCCGACGTCCTCGCCGGCGTCACGGGCCGAGTAGCCGACCGCGCCGACCCGGAAGTCGCCGAACCGGCGGACCACGGCGGCCTCGGTCTCGAACAGGCCGCCGGTCTGGAAGTCGGCGGCGTTGAGGCGGCTCTCCTCCACCATGTTCACGGCGGCCGAGATGTCCCAGCGGCTCTCGCGATCGCGCCACTCCAGGCGGAAGCGGCGGCTGCCGTCGTCGCTCGGCGCCATGGCCGGCTCGGCCCAGCTGGCGCCCGGCGTGAAGCGGCTCGGCTCGTCCCAGGATCCCGGAAACTTCAGTTGCAGCGGCGGCCGTTCCTCGCCCCGCTTCGCATCGCCGGCCTGCAGCGTCTGCGCGTGCGCGGCCCCGCTCCCAAGGGCGGTCAGAACAGCGATGATCACTCCCCAGCGCATCGTCATGACCTGCTAACGCGGCCCCTCCCCGAGCGTTGCATGGGAAGATGCTGCACCTGCTTCGACGCCCATGGAATCGGGTAAATCCCTGCCAAACCCCTCAGGGAAAGGGTTTCCGGCCGTTCACCCTGCTGGGCGAACCACGCAGCGGAAGCCGACGTGGCTGGTCGAGGTGTCGATCGGCTGGGCATGTCGCGCGGCGGGCCGGTAGCGGCGGCAGTAGCTGGGCGCGCAGAGGTGCGAGCCGCCCTTCAGCACCTTGCGGGCGATGCGCGAGGGATCGCGCGGATCGACGCTGTCGTGCTCGGCGCCGCCCAGCGGATTGCGGGGCGCGCAGCAGGCCTTGCTCTGGCCGCCGGGCGTGGGCGTGGTCCACCAGTCGGACGTCCACTCCCAGGTGTTGCCGATCATGTCGACCAGGCCGTAGCCGTTCGGCTCGTAGGCGCCGGCCGGGGAGGTGCGGACCCAGCCGTCCTCGCTGCTGTTCCGCCACGGGAACTGGCCCTGCCAGGTGTTGGCCATCCAGCGGCCGTTGGGCGTCATCTCATCGCCCCAGGCGAACTCGACATCGTCCAGCCCGCCGCGCGCGGCCAGTTCCCACTCGGCCTCGGTCGGCAGCGCCGCGCCGGCCCAGACGGCGTAGGCCGCGACGTCACGCCAGGCGACGTGGACGACCGGGTGGTCCTCCATGCCCTTCAGGTTGCTGCCGGGTCCCCAGGGATGCCGCCATTGCGCGCCGGCCAGGAAGGTCCACCACTGCCGCATGTCGCGCAGATCCACGGGGCCGTCGGTCGGCGTGAACACCAGAGAGGCGGCGACCAGCATCTCCGGCAGGGCGCCGGGATAGTCGGCGGCGCTGGGCGCGATCTCCGCCTGGGTGATCCAGCCGGTGGCCTCCACGAAGGCGGCGAACTGGCGGTTCGTCACCGGGGTGCGGTCGATCCAGAAGCCGTCCACCGCCACGAACCGCGACGGCGCCTCTTCCGGATAGTGATGGTCCGAGCCCATCCGGAAGGTGCGGGCGGGAATCCAGATCATCCCCTCGCGCGGCGGCGCGGCGGGCGGGATGTCGGCGTCGAGAACGGCGGACGGCTGCGGCATGGCGGCACCAGACCACGGCGACCGGCGGCCCGCGATCCGGCGTCCCCCTAGCCGGGGCCTAGGGAAACACCCGATCCCAGTCGTCCTTCACGCTGATCACGGTGATGCCGTAGTCCGCCGCCTTGTCCAGCGCCTCGACCAGCGGGCTGAGCCTGAAATCGCGGTCGTAGGCGTGCTCGCGCGCGTCGTCGTCGTGGTGGGTGAGCAGCGCCAGCCGCTTGCCGGGACCGGCCAGGGTGTAGCGCATCATCGCCAGGTCGCCGTCCGAGTTGCCGACGCACAGGATCGGCCGCCGGCCGATGTGCAGGCCTATGTTCTGCACCTTCACCTCGCGGTCGTCGAAGCTGACCAGGTGCGGCTGCTTCATCAGCTCCAGGCCGCCGTCGGCCTCCACGAGGCTGGTGGCCAGGCTGGAGCCGATCACCTGCTCCGGCGGGATGCCGTAGG
>JBIICO010000150.1:0-8409 GCA_044238855.1 Caulobacter sp. | reverse complement strand
CAAGTGCGAGGACAAGGGCGACCACTTCCTGATCAACGGCCAGAAGGTGTGGACCAGCTACGCCGACCAGGCCGACTGGATCTTCTGTCTGGTTCGCACCGACACCAGCAAGAAGCATGAGGGCATCTCCTTCGTGCTGTTCGACATGACAAGCCCCGGCGTCGAGACGCGTCCGATCAAGCTGATCAGCGGCAGTTCGCCGTTCTGCGAGACCTTCTTCACCGATGTGAAGGTCCCCAAGGACCAGCTGGTCGGCAAGCTGAACGGCGGCTGGGAAATCGCCAAGCGCCTGCTGCAGTACGAGCGCCAGAACATCTCCGCCGGCGGCTTCGGCGGCGGCGCGGGCATCGACGTCGTCGAGGCGGCCAAGGAGCATGTGGGCGTGGACGAGGCCGGCAAGATCGCCGACGCCGACCTGCGCACCCGCATCGCCGCCCACAAGATGGACCAGCACGCCTTCCTGCTGACCGTTCGCCGGGCCGAGCAGGAAGCCAAGGCCAGCAAGGGCCCCAGCGCCGCGACGTCGATCATCAAGTACGCGGCCGCCAAGCTGAACCAGGACCGCACCGAGCTGACCGTCGAGGCGCTCGGCCTGCAGGGTCTCGGCTGGGAAGGCGAGGCCTTCAAGCCGGCCGAGATCGGCGCCCTGCGCTCGATGCTGCGGGCCAAGGCCAACTCGATCGAGGGCGGCACCAGCGAGATCAACCTGAACGTCGTCGCCAAGCGCGTCCTGGGCCTGCTGGACCACCAGTAGGTCCGGCTCGGAGCACGGGACGATGATCGAGTTCTGGTACGAGTTCGCCTCGACCTACTCCTACCCCGCCGCCATGCGCATCGAGGCGCTGGCGGACGAGGCGGGCGTGGAGGTCGCGTGGCGTCCGTTCCTGCTCGGTCCGCTGTTCCATGCCCAGCAGGGCCTGACCGACAGCCCGTTCAACGCCTTCCCGGTCAAAGGGAAGTACATGTGGCGGGATCTGGAGCGGGTCTGCGAGGAACAGGGCCTGCCGATCAACCACCCGAGCCACTTCCCGCGCAACGGCCTGCTGGCCGCGCGTGTGGCGATCGCGGGGCTTGAAGACGGCTGGACCGCCGCCTTCAGCAAGCGGGTCTACGAGGCCAACTTCGTCGCCGACCAGGACATCGGCAGCGCCGAGGTTCTGGGCCCGTTGATCGAGGAGGTCGGAGCCTCGCCCGAGGCGGTGTTCGCGGCGGCCCAGAGCCCGGCCGTGAAGGATCGCCTCAAGCAACACGTCGAGCAGGCCAAGGCGCGAGGCGTCTTCGGCTCGCCCAGCTTCATCACCGCCGACGGCGAGCTCTTCTGGGGCAACGACCGTCTGGAACAGGCCCTTTCCTGGGCCCAACGACACACTCAAAGGGAGCACGCCTGATGGCCGTCCTGAACGAAGAACAGACCATGCTCCGTGACGCGGCCAAGAGCTGGGCGCAGGAGTCTTCGCCGGTGACCCGGCTGCGCGCCCTGCGCGACAGCGGGTCGGGCGCCAACTTCGACGCCGGCGCCTGGGCCGAGATGGGCCAGATGGGCTGGGCCGGCGTGATCGTGCCGGAAGACTTCGGCGGCAGCCAGTTCGGCTACCTGAGCCTGGGCCTTGTGCTGGAAGAGACCGGCCGCACCCTGACCGCCTCGCCGCTGATCTCCACCGCCCTGATCGGCGCCAGCGCCCTGACCCTGGCCGGCAGCGACGCGCAGAAGGCCGAATGGCTGCCCAGGATCGCCGAGGGCGCGGTCGTGACCGCCCTGGCGGTCGACGAAAGCTCGCACCACGCGCCGGAGCGCATCGCCCTGAAGGCCGAGAAGAAGGGCGACGGCTACGTCCTGGCCGGCAAGAAGACCTTCGTGGTCGACGGCGACGCGGCCGACCTGCTGATCGTCGCGGCCCGCACGAGCGGCAAGCCGGGCGAGACGGACGGCATCAGCCTGTTCCTGGTCAAGGCCGACGCCGCCGGCGTTAGCCGCGAGCACCTGAGCCTGGCCGACAGCCGCGGGGCCGCCGAGATCACGTTCGACGGCGTGGCCGGCGAGCTTCTGGGCGAGGCCGACAAGGGCTGGGCCACCCTCGACGCCGTGCTCGACCGCGCCCGCATCGGCCTGTCGGCCGAGATGCTGGGCAGCGCCCTGCAGGCCTTCGAGATCACGCTCGACTACCTCAAGACCCGCACCCAGTTCGGCCAGGTCATCGGCACGTTCCAGTCGCTGCAGCACCGCGCCGCCAAGATGTTCACCGACCTGGAGACCACCCGCTCCTGCATCGAGGCCGCGCTCGAAGGCCTGGACGCCGGCGGCGGCGACAACCGCGCCGCCGCCTCGCTGGCCAAGGCCAAGGCGAGCGAGCTGGCGCACCTGGTCAGCAACGAGATGGTCCAGATGCACGGCGGCATCGGCATGACCGACGTTCACGACGCGGGCCTGTTCCTGAAGCGCGCCCGCGTGGCCGAGCAGCTGTTCGGCGGCGCCGGCTTCCACCGCGACCGCTACGCCAAGGTGCTGGGCTTCTAGCGTTCACGCCGACAAGCTGCGCTGAACATGACGGGCGGGAAATCACTTCCCGCCCGTCTTCTTGCGTCCAACGACCCGTGTCCCGACCGGAACCGCCATGGCCGCGGTCTGTTCACCCTTGCCATTCAAGCACAAGGGAGACGGACATGAGCACCGACATCAACGACCAGGCCGAGGTCGAGAAGAAGCTGTGGAAGGCCGTGGCCGACGACAACGGCACGGTCATGCTGGGCGCCCACACGCACCCGCTGCAGCACTTCCAGCCGATGACGGCCTTCCACGAGGAAGAGACCGGCAAGGTCTGGTTCTTCACCCGCGCCGACACCGACCTGGCTCGCTCCATCGAGGAGGGCAAGCCGGCGATGATGGTGGTCCAGCGGACCCGCTTCCAGGCCTGCGTCTCCGGCGACCTGACGCTGCAGCACGACCCGGAGCGGATCGACAAGTACTGGAACCCGGTCGTCGCGGCCTGGTACCCGGAAGGCAAGGCCGACCCGCTGCTGACCCTGCTGTGCCTGGATGTCCAGGACGCGCAGGTCTGGCTGAACGAGGCCGGCCCCGTGAAGTTCGCCTACGAGATCGCCAAGGCCAACCTGACCAGTTCCACGCCGGACCTCGGCGGCAGCCGCCGGCTGAACCTGAACTAGCCGAACTTTACAACGCACCGCCGTTCCCGGACCCTCGCGTCCGCGGACGGCGGAGGCGACCATGGCGGCCCAGAAAAATCCCGAGGTCACGGCCTTCATGGCCGGGCTCGACCATCCGCTGAAGGCCGAGATCGAGGCGACGCGGGAGATCGTCCTGGGCGTCGATCCGGGGATCGGCGAGCTGATCAAGTGGAAGGCGCCGACCTTCCGCGCCGCCGATGATTTCGCGACCGTGCACCTGCGGGCGAGCGACGCGCTGACGCTGATCTTTCATACCGGCGTCAGGGTGAAGGACGGTGACGGCCCGAAGGTCGAGGACCCGGCCGGGCTGCTGAAGTGGCTGGCCAGGGATCGGGCGATGGTCGTGCTCGGAGCCGGCGTCGAGATCGAGGCCAGGCGGCCGGCGTTCGAGGCGCTGGTCCGCGCCTGGATCGCCCAGGTTCCGGCTTGAGGCGGTGAGCGTCGCCGACGATGTCGCCGCGGTGCTGGCCGAACTCGAGGCCCTCGGCAGCGAGCGGTTCCGCGACCAGATGAGCCGGCAGTTCGGCATCGTCACCGCCGACCGGGTCATCGGCGTGCCGATGGCGGCGATCCAGAAGATCGCCAAGCCCCGGCGCAAGCGCCACGATCTGGCCGAGACGTTGTGGGCGACCGGCGTCTACGAGGCGCGGCTGGTCGCCTGCATGGTCGACGACATCGCGCGGGTCACGCCCGAGCAGATGGACCGCTGGCGAGGCGACTTCGACAACTGGGCGATCTGCGACACCGTCTGCTTCAAGCTCTGGGACCAGTCGCCGCATGCCTTCGACAAAATCCGCCACTGGGCAGGGTTGAACGACGAGTTCGGCAAACGGGCCGCCTTCGCCCTGCTCGCCAGCGTCGCGCTGCACATCAAGACCGGGCCGGACGCGCAGTTCCTCGAAGGCCTTGAGCTGATCGAGGCGGCCGCGACCGACGACCGCAATTTCGTGCGGAAAGGCGTCAACTGGGCCTTGCGCGGCATCGGCGGCAGGAAAAGTCCCGCCCTGCGCGCGGCCGCGCTGGAAACGGCCGCGCGGCTGGCGGCCTCGACCGACAGAACCGCACGGTGGAACGGCAAGGACGCCCTGCGCGCCTTCGCCAAGGCCGACGAGAAGCGCGCGGCGAAGGCGGCGGGTTAGCCTCTACGCCTTCACGAAGGGCTTCGGCACGCGGTGCATGCCCTGCCGATCCAGCATCCATCCGGGGTACTCCGGCGGCAGGGCGGACGCGTCGTCCAGCGCCTTCAGTTCGTCGGCGGTCAGCTCGATCCCGGCGGCGGCGAGGTTGTCGTCGAGCTGTTCGGCGGTCTTGGCGCCGACGATCACCGTGGTGACCCAGGGCTTCGACAGCACATAGGCCAGCGCGATGCGGGCCACCGACACGCCGCGCGTGTCGGCGATCGGCCGCATGGCGTCGACGCAGGCCCAGGCGCGGTCGCGGTTCACCGGCGGGAAGTCGAACAGCGCCCGGCGCGCGCCCTCCGGCCCGTTGCTGCCCGGTCCGAACTTGCCCGAGAGCAGGCCGCCGGCCAGCGGCGACCAGACCATCAGGCCCATGCCCTGGTCCTGCATCATCGGCACGATGTCGCGCTCCAGGTAGCGGCCGGCGATGGAATAGTAGGCCTGCACCGTTTCGAAGCGGGCGTAGCCCCGGGCGTCGGCGATGCCGTGCGCCTTCATCATCTTCCACGCCGCCCAGTTCGAGCAGCCGACGTAGCGGACCAGGCCCTCGCTCACCAGGTCGTCCAGCGCCCGCAGCGTCTCCTCGATCGGCGTGACCGTGTCGTTCCCGTGGATCTGGTAGAGGTCGATATGATCGAGGCCGAGGCGGTCAAGGCTGGCCTTCACCCCGTCCATGATGTGGCCGCGCGAGGCGCCGCGATCATTGGGTCCCTTGCCCATCTCGCCATAGACCTTGGTGGCGATCACGACGTCGCTGCGTTTCACGCCGAGATTCTTCAGGGCGGCGCCGACCATCCGCTCCGATTGGCCGAACGAGTAGACGTCGGCGGTGTCGATGAAATTCACGCCGCTTTCCATCGCGCGGCCAATCATCGCATCCGCGCCGGCCTGATCAACGCTGCCGATCTGGCCCCACATGCTGCCTTGCTGGCCCGCGAACGTCATCGCGCCGAGGCAAATTTCGGAGACGTAGAGGCCGGTCCGGCCCAGCTGCCTGTATTTCATCGGCTTTTTCCTTACCCTTGCGTATCACGTTGTTGTTCTTGTGTCGGGAAGCCGACAGTTCTCAACTCACTTCAGGTCAATGATCGGCATTCGGGCGACGAACCTTCGGGGTTTGTTTCTGGCGAAACCCGGTCAGCATTATGTCGACTAAGCGACGGTGCTTGGTTAGGCGCGCCTATAGTTTGAAACCGCCGTCAAACAACGGCGTTTGATTCGCCATGACGAGTCCCCTGCCGTTGAAAAACCGACTGTTAGCCTCCCTGTCGCCGGCCGAGTTCGCTCTGCTGTCGCCGCACCTGACCTTTCTCGAGATGGAGAAGGGACGGCTGCTTTGCGACCCGGGCGATCCGATCGAGACGGTATACTTCCCCCATGATTGCGTCATCTCGCTGATGACGCTGATGGAAAACGGGACCGCGATCGAATCCGCCACCATCGGGCGCGAAGGCGCGTTCGGGTTGATGGCGGCCATCGCCCCGCGCCAGAGCATGTCGCGGGCCATCGTCCAGGTGCCCGGCCGCGCCTCGCGGATACCGTCCACGGCGCTGGCGGAAGCAGCGCGGCGCGCGCCGGGCCTGGTCGCGTTGATCGATCGCCACAACGACGCGCTGTTCGGCCACGCCATCCAGTCGGTGGCCTGCAACGCCCTGCACTCCGTCGAGGCCCGGTTCTGCCGCTGGCTGCTGTCGTGCCGCGACCGGATCGACAACAACACCGTGTCGCTGACCCAGGAGTTCCTGGCCGACATGCTGGGCGTGCAGCGCACCACGGTCACCGCCGTGGCCGGCGCCCTGCAGGCCAAGGGCCTGATCCAGTACCGCCGTGGTGTCGTGGATATCCTCGACCGTCCGGGCCTCGAGGCGGCCGCCTGCGAATGTTACGACAGCGTCCGCCGGACCTACGAGCGCCTCCTGCCCGATCCGTTCGGGAAAGTGCGGGCGTAGCGTTCGCGCGGAGGCCGCCGACCTCGGCGCTGAAATCAGGCTGTCAGCGATCGCCAGGCGATCCAGGCGGCGGTCGCGAGGATCAGGCCTCCGAAGAGCGAGCGAGCGAGCGAGGCCTGCGCCGCCAGCCGACGCGCGACTGGCGCGCCGACCACCGTACCGACGATACCACCGGCGACGAGTGCGACCAGCATCGGGATGTCGACCATGCCCGAGGCGGCGTAGCTGATGCTGGTCGCGGCGCCGAACAGCGCGACCGAGATCAGAGAGGAAGCTGCCGCGTTGGCGAGCGTCATCCCGCTGGCCGCCATGAGACCTGGCGCGATCAGGAACCCGCCGCCGATCCCGAAGAAGCCGGCCGCCAGACCGGTCGCGGCGCCGACAGGCGCGAGTTTCAGCGTCATCGCGCGATTGAGCCGGACGTGCGGGTCGCCGTCCGTCCTGCGAGGCCACATCATCGACAGGGCGACGGCCGCCATCGCTATGGCGAACCAGACCATCAGCACCGTGCCGTCGATCCGCTTGGCGATCGCCGCGCCGGTGAGCGCGCCGGCGAGGCCGGACACCGCGAACACCGTCGCACAAGGCCACTTCACGCGACCGGCCCGCGCCTGCATCGCGAGACCGGCGAGGGCGTTCACCGACACCGCCGCCGCCGATGTTCCGATGGCCACGTGCGGGTCCTTCATACCCGCGACATAGAGCAGCAACGGGGTCGCCAGCACCGAGCCCCCGCCGCCGAACACGGCGAGCAGGAGGCCGATGATCGCGCCGCCGGCCGCGGCGGCCCCGAGCGCCCAGAACTCCGCGGACATCGTCAGACCGCCGCGCGACGGTTCCAGGGCGCCAGCGTGAGGAGACGCGCCATGCCGCAGAAGCCCGTCGCGCCGGCGAACATGAGGCCCGCGCCCACGAAGGCCGGGAGTGCGAAGAAGACCGGATGACCGACGAAACCGAGAAACACGCCGGTCAGGATCAACAGGCCGGCCGCGAGGTGAACCTGTCGGGTGATCTCAAGCGGCGCGTCGCGATCGGTTTCGACCGACAGGCCGGCCTTGGCCCAGTTGTCCAGCCCGCCCTCCAGCACGAAGGCCTCGCCCTCGACGGCGGCGGCCAGGCGGTCGCAGTTGGCGCCCGTGCGCATGCCGGTCCGGCAGGTGAAGACGACGTCACGGCCGGCCTCGATCCGCAGGCGAGCCACTTCGAAGCCCGAAAGCGGATGCGACAAGGCTCCGCGGACGTGGCTGCGGGCGAACTCGTCCGGTTCTCGGATATCGACCAGCACGGCGGCGCCGGACTTCAGACGGGCGGCGACCTCAGCGGGCGACAGGGGGATCAGGCGGTTGGTCATGGCTCTTCCTCATGTCCGGTGGACAGAAGATCTCCGCGAGCGTCCCGATCACCTTCACGGCCGCCGGATCGCTGATCCGGTAGTAGACGGCCTGCGCCTCGCGGCGCGTGGCCACGATCGCTTCCTCCCGCAACACCGCGAGGTGCTGGGAGAGGGCCGACTGAGACAGGCCGACCCGGGGCGTGAGTTCCCCGACCGACAGCTCACCGTCCGCCAGCTGGCACAGGATCATCAGCCGCCGCTCGTTGGCGAGCGCGCGCAGAAGCCGGGCGGCTTCCGAGGCGCTCTCCTCGAAACGGGTGATGTCGAAGTTCGCGAGATCGAACATGATCGCCATATATGAGCTATTGCTAAATTAGCAAGTACTAATATGTATGGGCCATCCGAACCGGAGGCTCAGCCATGAACGCGAACGTACAGGCCTTCTTCGACAAGGCCACCAGCACCGTCACCTATCTGGTGTCGGATCCAGCCACGAAGGCGGCCGCGATCATCGATCCCGTGCTCGACTTCGATCCCAGGTCGGCGCGCATCTCGACCGGCTCCGCCGATGCCCTGCTCGCCGCCGTCGAAGCGCAAGGTCTGGCGCTGGAGTGGATTCTCGAGACCCACGCCCACGCCGATCATCTGTCCGCCGCCGACTATCTGCGCCACCACAGCGGCGCCAAGGTGGTGATCGGCGACCACATCCGGACCGTGCAGCGGACCTTCGACGCCCTGTTCGAGACCGAGACGGACGGCCGCG
>JBIICO010000149.1:0-8413 GCA_044238855.1 Caulobacter sp. | reverse complement strand
TCATGGCTGAGGCGGGCATCGGCGGCTGGTACATCCTCGGCTGGCTGGTGGTCGGCTTCGCGGGTCAGTCGATGGGGCAACTCGGCCACATGGCCTGGGCCTCGACGGTGGCGCCTGGCTACGACGAGCGATCCCGCGTCTACGGCTGGTGGCAGGCGATGAGCGTCATCGGCATGATCGCCATCCTGCTGCTGCCGCCGATCGTGCAGAAGGGTTTCGGCGGCGACTTCGCCACCGGGGTCCAGGCGATGGGGTGGTTCGCCATCATCGCGCTGCCCCTCACCGCCATCCTGGCGCTGTGGGCGACCGGCGAACCGCCGGTGAAGGCGCATCACGAGGAGCCGAAGCTCAGCCACTACTGGCGCATGCTCAAGCGCGGCAACGTGCTGCGGCTGCTGTGCGCGGACATCTGCTGGGGCACGGCGCTGTCGCTGTCGGCGACGCTGCTGTTCTTCTATTTCGACGCGGTGCGCGACATCGACCGCGCCCTGGCCGGCCTGATGCTGATCTCGTTCTTCGTCGGCGCCCTGTGCGGCGCGCCGATCTGGACGCGGATCTCGAAGCGGCTCGGCAAGCACCATGCCCTCACCATCGCCGGGGTCGCCTGGGCGCTGATGCAGCTGTCGATCCTGATCGCCCCGAACAATGTCCCGCTCGCGTTCTTCATCTTCTTCCTGGCCGGCCTGCCGTTCTCCTCGGGTCCGATCCTGCTCAAGGCGATGATGGCCGACGTCGCGGACGAGGAGCGGTTCGAGAGCGGCGTGGACCGGACCGGCCTGTTGTTCTCGCTGCTCACCGGCTCGGTGAAGATCGGCTCGATGCTGGCGGTCGGCGGCAGCCTGCTGCTGCTCAAGCAGGTCGGCTTCGAGGCCGAGCTCTCGGGCGGCAACAGCGAGACCGCCAAGACGGCGCTGTCGCTGATGTTCACCCTCGGCCCGGCCGCGCTCGCCCTTTCGGCCGCAGCCATCATCCACGGCTACAGGCTGGACGCCACGCGCCACGACGAGGTCCGCCGCCGGCTCGCGGAACGGGACCTCGAACACCAGCCCCCGATCCTTCCCTGATGGGACCTCACCGATGACCCGTTCCAACACCCTCCGCATCGAGCCGCTCACCCCCGCCATCGGCGCCCTGCTGAAGGGCGTGAACATGGCGGAGAAGGCGTCGGACGACCTGATCGCCGACATCCGCCGGGCGCTGCTCGACCACCAGGTGATCTTCTTCGAAGGCCAGGAGGTGACGCCAACCCAGCAGCGCGACTTCGCGCAGCGGTTCGGCGACCTGCACGTCCATCCCCTCTACGACCGGAACGACGCCCATCCGGAGATCATGATCATCGACAACCACGTCGATAATCCCACCGACAACAACTTCTGGCACACGGACGTGACCTTCATCGAGACCCCGCCGATGGGCTCGATCCTGGCCGCCAAGCAGCTGCCGCCGGTCGGGGGCGACACGATGTGGGCCTCGACGACCGCCGCCTACAGGGCGCTGTCTAAGCCGATGCAGAGGTTCCTCGAAGGCCTCGAGGCGGTGCACGACTTCTCCTACGCCTTCACCGCCGACGGCATCGCCGGCTCCCAGGCCGGACGCGAACGGTACGAGAAGGCGGTCGCCGCCAACCCGCCGGTCACACACCCGGTGATCCGCACCCATCCCGAGACGGGCGAGCCCTGCATCTTCGTGAATTCGGTTTTCACCCGCCGGATCAAGGGCCTGCGCCGGGAGGAGAGCAAGGCGCTGATGGATTTCCTGAACAGCCACGTCCAGCAGCCGGAGTTCGTCGTCCGCTGGCGCTGGCGTCCGGGCGACGTCGCCTTCTGGGACAACCGCTGCACCCAGCACCGCGCGGTGGACGACTTCCTCCCCCACCGCCGCGTGATGCATCGCGCGACGGTGCTCGGGGATCGGCCGGTGTTCACGCCGGCGTAGGGAGACCCCTGCACACCGCCACGCACCGCTCCGCCAGCACCTGACCGGCGTCGATCAGCGGGATTTCGAGCGCGTCGCTGTCGAGCACCAGCGGGACCTCGGTGCATCCGGCGATCACGGCTTCCGCGCCGGCGTCGGCCAGGGAGTAGGCGACCAGCGCCATCTCGTTCTCGATCTCCTCCGAGAGGTCGCCGGCCTTGATGCGGTAGAGCAGGCTCATGAACCACTCCTGCTTGGCCTTGCTGAGCGAGATCGCCTCGATGCCCATGCCCGTCAGCCGCTCGGTGTAGAGCCCCACCGCCAGCCCCGTGGCCAGCACGCCGACCTTGCGGGCGCCGCCGTTGCGCGCGCTCACGCAGGCCGCGTCGATCATGTCGACCAGCGGCAGGCCGGAGGCCTCGCGCACCTCGCGGGCATAGGCGTGGGCGGTGTTGCAGGCGATGGCCAGCACCTGGGCTCCGCCGTCGGCCAGCCCCTTCGCCATCGCGGCCAGCATCGGCCCCGGTTCGTTGCCCGGATCGTTGCGGTCGGGCACCTGGGGATTGATGTCGACCAGCACGCGGATGTGGTCCTGGTCGCGGCTGGCCGGCGTCGCCGCCTGCAGCCTGGCCAGGAAATCCAGCGTCGCCGCCGGTCCCATGCCGCCCAGCACGCCCAGGATCTTCATCGGATGCCTCGCATAGCAGCCCCGCGTCCTTCGGGACGCTCGCCTGACGGCGCGCTGCTCAGGATGACGAATGGGCGGCGCGTTGCAACAAGCTTCGTCATGGCGACGAGCGGGTCGCGAGACCCGCGCTAGCCCAGCATCCCTTCCAGCTCGCCGTGATAGCCGAACAGGCCCTGCGAGCCGCCGGTGTGCAGGAACACCACCGTCTGCCCCTCGAACACGCCCTGCCTGGCCAGCGCGATCAGGCCCTTCATCGCCTTGCCGGTGTAGACCGGGTCTAGCAGCAGGCCCTCGGTGCGGGCGGCCAGCTTCAGGGCGTCGACGACCTCCTGGTCGATCAGGCCGTAGCCCGCGCCGACGTAGTCGCAGTCGGCCAGCACCGCCTCGCGTCGCACCCGCTCCTGATGGCCCAGCAGCCCGGCCGTCTCGACCGCCAGCTTGAAGACGTTCTCTTCCTGCGTCGCCCTGGGCGCGCGTACGCCGATGCCGAGCACGGGGATGTCGGCGCCGCTGACCGCGAGTCCGGCGACGAGGCCCGCCTGCGTCCCCGCGCTGCCGGTGGCGGTGACGATGCGGTCGATGACCAGCGACTCGTCGTTGGCCTGCCCCGTCAGCTCCAGGGCGCAGTCGACGTAGCCCAGAGCGCCCACGGCGTTGGAGCCGCCGCCCGGGATCACGTAGGGGGTTCCGCCCTCGGCGCGGACAGCCTCGGCTTCCTTGGCCATCTCGGCGTTCATGTCGGTTCCGGCCCCGACCGTGCGGATCTGCGCGCCCAGCAACCGGTCGAGCAGCACGTTGCCGGACCACAGGTAGTCGTCGGCCTGGTTGCCGGTGCGGTTCTCCAGGATGATCCGGCAGGCCATGCCGAAGCTGGCCGCCGCCGCCGCCGTCTGGCGCACGTGGTTGGACTGCACCGCGCCCTGGGTGATCAGGGTGTCGGCGCCCTGTTCCAGCGCCTCACCGAGCAGGAATTCCAGCTTCCGCGTCTTGTTGCCCCCGCCCGCCAGGCCGGTGCAGTCGTCGCGCTTGATCCACAGGTCGACGCCCAGTTCGGCGCTCAGCCGGGGCGCGGGCTCCAGCGGCGTGGGCAGATGCGCGAAGCGGGCGCGAGGAAACTTGGCGAGGTTCATTGAGGGCGTCCCGGTTCACTGAAAGCCGTGATACACTGAACCCCTTAACGCACGCTTGGGAGGAGACGCCATGTCCCCGAAAGTCGTGTTCGCGTTCGCCTTCGCTTCCATCGCCGCCGCCGCGCTGCCGGCCGGCCCGGCTTCCGCCGCCGCCTTCGTGATCGGTGGCGGCATGGCCGACGCCTGTTCGCAGGCGGCGGTCCAAGGGCGCGACGACCGCGCCTCGCTCGACACCTGCACCGTCGCGCTGGAGAGCCAGCCGCTGGTCGGCCGCGATCGCGCGGGCACGCTGGTGAACCGCGGCGTCATCCATCTGCGCCGCAAGGCCTTCATCGACGCGCGCCGCGACTTCGACGCCGCCCTCCGGCTGGAGCCGCAACTGGGCGAGGCCTTCGTCAACCGCGGAGCCGCCTACATCGCCGAGCGCCGCTACAGCGAAGGCGTGGCCGAGATCGACCGGGGCCTGGCCCTCGGCGCCGACGAGCCGGAGAAGGCCTACTTCAACCGCGCGCTCGCCTGGGAAGGCCTGGACGACATGAAGGCCGCCTGGCTGGACTACCAGAAGGCGCTCGAACTCAGACCGGACTGGGAGGCGCCGCGCCGCGAACTGGCGCGCTTCTCGATCTCCCGGCAGTAGAGGCGGCCCCGATGAGGATTTCCGCCCTTCTGCTCGCCGGTCTGCTGGGGGCGGCGGCCACCTCGGCCTCCGCCGCCGTGCAGGTGCTCGGCAACGACATCGCCGTGGACTGCTCCCGCGCCGCCCAGGCCGGCCGCGCCGACCGCGAGTCCATCCTGACCTGCACCCGGGCCCTGGACGAGGAGAGCCTCGCCCGCCGCGACCGCGCCGGCACCCTGGTCAATCGCGGCATCATGCTGACCCGCTCGCGCGACTACGGCGCCGCCCGGGCGGACCTGGACAAGGCGATCTCGCTGGAGCCCCGGCTCGGCGAGGCGTGGGTCAATCGCGGCGTCGTCCGCATGGCCGACCGCGACTATCCGCTGGCGCTGGCGGATCGAGCAGGGCCTGGCCTTCGGCGTCGATGACCCGGCCAAGGCCTACTACAACCGCGCCCTGGCGCACGAAGGCCTGGCGGACGCGCGGTCGGCCTATCTGGACTACCAGCGCGCGCTGGAGCTGGACCCGACCTGGGAGGCCCCACGCCGCCAGCTGGCCCGGTTCAGCGTGCGGAAGCCTTAACGCCGCTCGCGCGTTGAGCACCCGAAGCCACCACCGGGGTATGCCGATGCGCGCCGCGCTCCTGACCGTCCTGATCGCCGCCGCCGCGACGCCGGCGTTGGCGCAGCCCGACCCGTCCTGGATCCGCGAGCGCAACGCCGCCGCCATGGCCAACGCCGATGCCCGCCGCCAGGCCCAGGACTACCAGCGCGAGACCCGCGCCCGCGAGCAGCGCGCCCGCACCCAGGAAGTGCTGCGCAGTCTGTCTCCCGGCGAACTGGCCGGCGGCCCGGGCGCGGCTTCGGCCACGCCCTACCGTCCGTCCTCCATCACCCCGGATATGCCGCCGCCGCGCATCACGCCGACGCCGCCTTCGAACAGCGCCGACGCCGCGCGCGCGGACGAGCTGATGGCCCAGGCCATGGCCCGCTCGCAGGCCCGGGTCCGCGCCGCCACGGGCCAGACGCCGCGCTAGACGGCGACGCGCTTTTGAGCGCAGCCTGACGATCAACGAACACTACGGAGGAGGCGGCCATGCGTTGGCGCGGCGGGGAGCGGTCGGGCAACATCGACGACCGGCGGGGACTGGGGCCGGTCGGCGCGGTCGGCGGCGTCAGCGTGATCGGTGTGATCGCCGCGCTGGTGGGGGTCTTCTTCTTCGACATGAACCCGCAGGACGCGGTGAACATCGCCACTCAAGGGGGCGGACCGGTCCAGCAGGAACAGGTCGCCGGCAAGGCGGGCAGTCCGGAGGACGAGGCCGGCGCCTTTGTCGACGTCATCGAGACATCGACCACCCGCGTCTGGACGGAGCTGTTCGCCAAGATGGGCGAGCAGTACAGCCCGCCGGAAGATGTCGTGCTCTACGACCAGGCCACCGGCACAGCCTGCGGGACGGGGCAGTCGGCGATGGGCCCGTTCTACTGTCCCGGCGACCGCCGCGTGTACCTCGACCTGACCTTCTGGCGGGAGCTGGAGAGCCAGTTCGGCGCCAAGGGCGAGTTCGCCCGCGCCTACGTCATCGCGCACGAGATCGGTCACCACGTTCAGAACCTGCGCGGCTCGATCGGCCAGTCGCGGGCCAGCGCGCGGGGCGCCGAGAGCGGCGCGGTGCGGGTCGAGCTGCAGGCGGACTGCTACGCCGGCGTCTGGGCCGCCCACGCCGCCGCGCTCTCGAACGGGCAGGTGGCGCTGGAGCCGGGCGACCTGGAGGACGGCCTGGGCGCCGCCGCCGCGGTCGGCGACGACACCATCCAGCGCCGCACCCAGGGCCGTGTCGTCCCCGACGCGTTCACCCACGGCAGCGCCGAGCAGCGCATGCGCTGGTTCCGCCGCGGCTACGAGACGGGCAACCCCAACAGCTGCGATACCTTCAGCGCCACGCGGCTCTGATCCAGCCGGGGACACGCACTTCCGTGCGTGTCCCCGATCGGTGCGCGCCGCCGAAATCTACCAGCCGAACCGCTTCACCACCCGCACGCCGATGGCGCGTGGCGGGATGACGGAGGTGAAGAAGCTGCGCGCGTAGACCGGATCGCCGTTGTCGTCTTCGAGCACCTGGTTCCAGACCGGGGTGGCGCGCGCCGCTGTCTCGCCGAACTCGTCGAACAGGTTGCGGGCGAACAGGGTGACTTCGAAGTCGTCGGCCGCCGTCAGCTTGATCGAGGCGTCGCTGATCGTGAAGTCGCCGACGCTGATGCTGTCGGCCTTGCCGCCCACACGGGTCAGGACATCGCTGATGGCGCTGAGGCCGTAGGACAGGTCGATCCGCCAGCCGTTTGACAGCTCGGTGCTGTAGTCCAGGAACAGGCTGAACTCGTGCTCGGGCGAGCCGGGCAGGCGATCGCCGTCCTCGCCCGGCAGATAGGCGATGGTTCCGTTGAAGTACGGCCCCCCTGGCTGCGGCGTGATGTAGGGGATCAGGAAGTCGGTGGTCTCGGTCAGCTCGGCCTTGGCGTAGGAGTAGTTGCCGCGCACGCTGAACGACGAGGTCACGTTCCAGGCGAAGTCGAACTCGGCGCCGTAGCTGCGGGCCGCCTCGCCGTTCTTGGTGATCGGCAGCTGGCCGTTCTCGGTGGCGGCGGCGACCTGCGGATCCTTCCAGTCGACGTAGAACAGGGCCCCGTTCAGCGTCAGCCGCCGGTCCAGCCACTGGCTCTTCACCCCGAGCTCGTAGTTGATCGTCTTGTCGGGGAAATAGGCCATCTCGTTGGGCAGGCCGCACGGCCCGCCCGGCGGCGTGGTGCAAGGGCCGACGCCGTTGGAGTTGCCGGTCCGGTAGCCTTCGCTGATCGTGGCGTAGGCCATCAGGTCCGGCGTGAACTCGTAGGACGTATTGATCTTGAACAGCCAGCCGTCGTCCTTCTGGCCGCCGACCTCGAAGTTCAGGTTGATCTCGTCGGGCCCGGCGCCGAGCGAGGACTCGTACATAGGCAGGGCGACGGCATCGCGGGTCTGGAGCTCGTAGCTGTAGCGCCGCGCGCCCACCGTCACCTGCCACGCGTCGGTGACCTTGTAGGTGACCTCGCCGAACAGGGCGAACTCCTTCAGTTCGGTCCTGTTGACCTGGAGATACTCCAGTGCGTCGGGCCGGTTGATGCCCCAGTAGGCGGGCAGCCCGGGCGTGAACTCCTTGCTCGTGCTGTCGGAGGTGAACTTGCTGTAGAAGCCGCCGACGATCCAGCTGAGCGGTCCTTCGGTCTGGGAGACGAGCCGCAGCTCCTGGACCGCGCTCTCTTCCTCGGCGTCCTCGGCGGTGAAGCTGGTGAAGCTGGGGAAGCCCTCGTAGCCGTAATCGAGGCCGATCAGCAGGTCGGTCTGGTCCCGCTGGCCGTGTTCCTCGTAGCGCGAGAAGCCGGTGGCGGAGGTCAGGGTCGCGAAGCCCAGATCCATGGTCGCTTCGAGCGAGATCAGATCGTTGTCCCGCTTGTTGGGCTCCAGCACCCGCAGGGCGTTCTCGTACTTGCCGACATCGATGGGCAGTGTGTCGACGCGGTGCTGGCTGACCTGGCGGGCGCCGATGTCCTGGCGCTGGAAGTAGTAGGTCAGGTTGGCGTCGAACCGGTCGGTCGGCGCGAAGCGGAAGCCGAGGCGGCCGGACAGGGTCTCCTCGGTGTTGGCGTCGGGAACCTCGTGCACATCGGCCGGCAGGAAGGTGTTGGGGCTCGACACGCCGATTTCGTTGACCACCGACGTGTAGTCGATGAAACCGCTGTCGTTCAGGTAGTCGATCGAGCCGCGCACCGCGAACGAGTCGCTGAACGGGTAGTTGAAGGTCAGGCCCACGTCGGAGCTGATGTCCTCGGCCTCGGAGTACTGATAGCCCTCGGCGCGCAGTTCCAGCTCCGGACCGGCGAAGGAGGGGCGCTTGGGGATGTAGCGGATGGCGCCGGCCATGGTCCCCGCGCCGTACAGCGTGCCCTGCGGCCCGAGCAGGAATTCGACCCGCTCCAGGTCGTTGAGCTTCAGGTCCACGACGATCGGGATTTCTCCCAGGTAGGTGGC
>JBIICO010000148.1:0-8437 GCA_044238855.1 Caulobacter sp. | reverse complement strand
ACAGGTAGAGGCCCGTCAGCAGCAGCGGGATCAGCGGAACCAGCGCCATCAGGCCGATCCAGACCGCCTGATGGCCGACCACCATGGCCGCGATGTTGACAAGCACCGCCAGGGTGAAGGCGATCGACAGCCAGCGATGGAACTGGCGAAGCCACTTGTTCACGGGAACCTCCTCAAGGTTCGGGCGGCGGTTCAGCCCTCGCGGCCGACCAGCTGCTCCAGTTTGTCGAAGAACTGCTTCCAGCCGGCGAAGGCGCCGCCGTAGGCCTGCTTCTGGTCGGGCCGGAAACCGGCCTGCTCCATCCGCAGGCGCGTGCCTGTCTCGGTCGGGGTCAGGGTGAAGGTGACCACGCTCCGGAGCGCGTAGGCCGGATCCTCGTGGTCGAAGTTCCAGCTGTAGGACAGGCTGCGGGGCGCATCGAGGCTGAGCACCTCGCAGTCCAGCACCCCGCCCCACTCGCCCCGCAGGTTGAAGCGATGCCCCACCTGGGGCTGGAAGTCGTTGCTCATCAGCCACTCGGCGATCAGGTGCGGCTGGGTCAGCGCCCGCCACAGCTTCTCGGGTGGAAACGCGATGTCGCGCTCGACGACGACAGAGCGGATCTCGGTCATTGGTCCATCCTCGTCAGCAGGGTCTCGAGCTTGTCGAAGCGGCGCTCCCAGAAGGTCGCCATCTCCGTGGTCCAGTCGACCAGCGGACCGAGCGCGGCGGGCTGGGCGCTGTAGTGGGTCTGGCGTCCCTCCGGCCGATCTCGCACCAGCCCGGCCTGCTTCAGCACGGCCAGGTGCTTCGACACCGCCGGCTGCGATACGCCGGCCTGGGCGGTCAGCGCCCCGACCGTCTGCTCCCCGCCCCGGCACAGGCGCTCGAAGATCGCCCGCCGCGTGGGGTCGGAGAGCGTGCGGAAGAGAATGTCCCGGTCGGCTTGCATGAGAGATCGATAACTCTTGGGCTATGATTTATCCCATAACCCCACAGCTATTCGTTTGGCAAGCCCGGAGGCCCGCCGACCCGCCGCCCTGCTTTGACGGCGCCCAGGGGCGCGTCCTGAAACGGCGGACGGCGGAGCAATCCGCCCTCCGCCCAACAGAACCTTCACAACCGCGCTGTAACACCACCGTCATCCCCCTTGCCCCCGCTCTGGCGGCGGGTGACAAGATCGGCAGCGCACGGAAGGCTTCATGGACGACGCTTCGATCGCGACTCCGGACCCGGCGACTCAGGAAGAGGACCTCGCCGCCTCGCCCGAGCGGTTCTTCAACCGCGAGCTCTCCTGGCTCGCCTTCAACCGGCGAGTGCTGGAAGAAGCGGAGAACCCGCGCCATCCGCTGCTGGAGCGGCTGCGGTTCCTGTCGATCAGCGCCAACAACCTCGACGAATTCTACATGGTCCGCGTCGCCGGCCTGCGCGCCCAGATCGCCGAGGGCGTGCGGACGCTCAGCCTGGACGGCCTGACGCCGGAAGAGCAGCTGGTGAAGCTCAACGCCTCGGCCTTCGAGCTGATGGAGGACCAGCAGCGCATCTGGCGCGAGATCCGGGTCGAGCTGAACGGCGCGGGCCTGAAACTGCTCGACGCGAAGGACGTGTCGGCGACAGACCGCAAGAAAGCCGAGGAGATCTTCCTCAACCACGTCTTCCCGGTGCTGACGCCGCTGGCGATCGACCCCGCGCATCCGTTCCCGTTCATCCCGAACCTGGGCTTCGCGCTGGCGCTGAAGCTGCGCAAGGACGACGGCAAGGAGCTATACGCCCTGGTGCCGGTGCCATCGGCGGTGCGGCGGTTCTGGGAGCTCCCCGCCGACGGCCGGACCCGCAAGGGCGAGCAGAAGTTCATTGCGCTCGAGTCGCTGCTGATCCTTTTCCTCGACCACCTGTTCCCGGGCTGCGAGCTGGAGGGCCGGGGCCTGTTCCGGCTGATCCGCGACAGCGACGTAGAGATCGAGGAAGAGGCCGAGGATCTGGTCCGCGAGTTCGAGCAGCAGCTGAAGCGCCGGCGTATGGGCGGCGTGGTGCGGGTGAAGGTGCAGACCGCGATGCCGGAGGAGCTTCGCGGCTTCATCCTGGCCAACCTTCACGCCCAGCCGGACGACGTGGTGCTGATCGACGGCAAGCTGGGCCTGGCCCAGATGAGCCAGCTGATCCCGGACGGCCGCCCGGAACTGAAATTCAAGCCGTTCTCCCCGCGCTTTCCTGAACGAATCCGCGATCATAACGGCGACTGCTTCGCCGCCATACGCGAGAAGGACATCTTGGTCCACCACCCGTTCGAGAGCTTCGACGTGGTGGTCCAGTTCCTGCGCCAGGCGGCGCGCGATCCCAATGTCCTGGCGATCAAGCAGACCCTGTATCGCACCAGCCAGAACAGCCCGATCGTCGCCGCCCTGATCGAGGCGGCCGAGAACGGCAAGAACGTCACCGCCCTGGTCGAGATCAAGGCGCGGTTCGACGAGGAGAACAATCTGCGCTGGGCCCGCGATCTGGAACGGGCGGGCGTGCACGTCGTTTTCGGCTTCGTGGAGTACAAGACCCACGCCAAGCTCAGCCTGGTGGTCCGGCGGGAGGGCGAGACGTTGCGCACCTACTGCCACTTCGGCACGGGCAACTACCATCCACAGACGGCGCGGGTTTACACCGACCTGTCGCTGTTCACCTGCGACCCGGCGCTCGGCCGCGATTCAGCGAAACTTTTCAACTACATCACCGGATATGCTCGCCCTGAGCGGCTCGAGAAGCTGAGCTACAGCCCCGAGACGCTGAAGGACGACCTGATCGACATGATCGAGCAGGAGATCGCCAATGCGGCCAAGGGCAAGCCGGCGGCGATGTGGGCCAAGCTCAACGCCCTGGTCGATCCGGAGATCATCGACGCCCTCTACCGCGCCAGCCAGGGCGGCGTGCGGGTGGACCTGGTGGTCCGCGGCATCTGCTGCCTGCGCCCCGGCCTGCCGGGCCTGTCGGAAAACATCCGGGTCAAGAGCATCGTCGGCCGCTACCTGGAGCATTCGCGCATCGTCGCCTTCGCCAACGGTCACGAGATGCCGGGCCCCGGCTGCAAGGTGTTCATCAGCTCCGCCGACTGGATGCCGCGCAACCTCGACCGCCGGGTCGAGGCCCTGACGCCGATCGACAACCCCACCGTTCACCAGCAGGTGCTGCAGCAGATCATGGTCGCCAACCTGAATGACGAGGCTCAAAGCTGGACGCTGGACGCCGAGGGCGGCTATAGGCGCGATCCGGCCTGGGACCGCCCCGGCGCCTTCTCCGCGCACGAGTACTTCATGAACAATCCCAGTCTGTCGGGACGCGGCCAGAAGGTCAGGGATCTGCCGCGAGCGTTCGACCATGTTGGCCCGCGCCGCTAGCCAAGCCGCCATCGAGAGCAGGACCCGCGAACAGCGGGACGCCGCCGTCATCGACGTCGGCAGCAACTCCGTGCGCCTGGTTCTGTACCGGCTGGAAGGCCGGGCGATCTGGACCGTCTACAACGAGAAGGTGCTGGCCGGGCTCGGCCGCGACCTCGGCACGACCGGCAAGCTGTCGGCGTCGGGCGTGGAGAGCGCCATGGCCGCCCTGCGCCGCTTCCGGGCGGTGCTGGACGCCACCCGGCCGCAGGACGTGTTCACCGCCGCCACCGCCGCCGTGCGCGACGCGGCGGACGGCGACGCCTTCGTCGGCCGCGTGGCCGCCGAGACGGGGCTGCAGCTACGCGTGCTGAGCGGCCAGGAAGAGGCGCGTTACGCGGCGCTGGGCGTGCTGGCCGGCGAACCGGAGGGCGAAGGCGTGGTCGGCGACCTGGGCGGTGCGAGCCTGGAGCTGGTACGGCTGGGCCCGGACGGCCCGATCGAGGGCGCGACCCTGGCGCTGGGCCCATTCGCGATGGGCTCGTTGAAGGGCGACAAGCTGCGGGCCGAGGTCGCCGCGCGGCTGGCCCCCTACGCCGGGCGATTCTCGGGCAAGACCTTCCACGCCGTGGGCGGCGCCTGGCGCAACCTGGCGCTGGTTCACATGCGGATGTTCGACTATCCGCTTCAGATCGTTCACCAATATGAGATCAACAAGCGCGAGGCGCTGGAGACGGCGCGGTCGATCACGCGGCAGTCCAAGACCGCGCTCGAGGGCATTCCCGGCGTCTCCAAGAAGCGGCTGGAGACCCTGCCCCACGCCGCGCTGGTGCTGGAAACCCTGATCGAGACCCTGGGCATCGAGACCGTCGTCGTCTCCGCCTACGGCCTGCGCGAGGGGCTGCTGCTCGAATCGATGCGACCCGCGACCCGCGACCTGGACCCGCTCATCGAGGGCTGCTGCGCCCTGGCGGCGCGGCAAGGCGTCGACGAGACGCTCGGTCCGACGCTGGAGGCCTGGCTGGCGCCGGTCTTCTCCGGCCTGCTCCCGGTGATGGACGGCGGCGAGACTCGCGAGGCGGTTCTGCGCGGCGCCGCCTGCCGGCTGGCCGACCTCGGCTCGCGACTGCACCCCGACCATCGCGCCGACCTGGTGTTCGAGCAGGTGCTGCGGGCGCCGATCGCCGGCCTAAGGCATGTCGAGCGCGCCTTCCTGGCAGTGGCCGCCTTCTCGCGCCACACCTCCGCGAACACCTATCCCGAGCAAGACGTCATCAACCGCCTGTTGACCGAGGCGCAGCGCCGCCGGGCGCGGGCGCTGGGCGCGGCCATCCGGCTGGGCAGCGACCTTTCCGGCCGCAGCTCCGCCCTGCTGGCGCAGTCCAGGCTGGGCCTGAAGGATGGGCGGCTGATCCTGACGGCGGTGGACGGCTGGTCCGACATGCTGCTGGGCGAACAGACCACGCGTCGGGCGACGACGGTGGCGCAGCTGCTGAATCTGCAGCTCGAAGTCCGCCGGGTCTAAGCTTCCTCTTACAAACGCTTGTTTTCGTTATCTGCGATAACCGATCACAAGGGCGGTTGCAGTTGGCCGCGACCGGCGTAGCGTTTTCCCACCGGCTCCTGGAGAAGCCGGATGGGAGGCTGTTCATGTCGAGATTTCCGATCGGTCTGACGAGCGCGATCGCCCTGACGGCGGCGCTGTCCTTCACCCCCGCCTGGGCGACGAACACGCCCGAAGAGGAGCGGGCCGAGGTCGAGTCCATCGTCGTCACCGCCTCGCGGATCGGCGTGCGCCAGGGCGGCGCGCAGGACATCGGCCACTTCCGCGGCGAGGCGGAAGCCAAGCGGATCCCCTTCCCCGACAGCATCACGCCGGAAGGCCTGATGGGAACCTACGACCTGCGCATCGGCGCGGCGGCGGACTGCGCCAGGATGTTCTGTCTGACGGCGGAGACAATGCGCGCCGCCCTGACCGGAAAGCCGGACGACAAGCTGTTCGTCGGCCTGGGCTTCAACAGCAACATCGACGGGGCGACCTGGAAGCGCGAGCCGCTGAACCTGGTCGCCGTCGTCGACAAGTCCGGCTCGATGACCGGCCGCATCGATCTGGTGAAGGCCGGCCTCCGCCAGGTGGTCAGCCAGCTGCGGCCGGGCGACCAGATCAGCATCGTGCTGTACGGCACGACCGCGCACCTGCACCTGTCGCCGACCGCGTTCACGGCGGGCTCGAAGGCCGACATCCTGCGGGCCATCGATGCCATCGCCATCGACGGCTCCACCTACATGGAAGCGGGCCTCAAGGTCGGCTACGAGACCGCCTTCGCCAGCCAGGACGGCTTCAAGGGCTCGACACGGCTGATGCTCTTCACCGACGAGCAGCCGAACGTCGGCCGCACCGACGCGGCCGGCTTCATCGGCATGGCCGAGGCGGCCTCGCGCCGGGACGTCGGCCTGACCACAATCGGCGTGGGGGTGCAATTCGACGCCGCCCTGGCGACGAAGGTGTCCAGCACGCGCGGCGGCAACCTCTACTTCATGGGCGACGAAGCCGAGATGAAGTCGGTGTTCGAGGCCAAGCTCGACACCATGGTCAGCGAGCTGGCCCACGACCTGACCATCGAGCTGAAGCCCCATCCCGGCTATCGGGTCTCGGCCGTCTACGGTGTGCCGGGCGAGGTGATGACCGCCCTGCCCGAGGGCGCGGTGCGGATCAGCGTGCCGACCGCGTTCCTGAGCACCGACGGCGGCGGCATCTTCGTCACCCTGGCCAGGACGTTCGAAGGCGCCTTCCTGCCCGAGCCGGCGCTGGCGGCGGACGCCAGCCTGCTGAGCATCGACCTCGCCTATGTCTCGGCGGCGGACGGCAAGCCGGGGGGCGACAGCCTGTCGGTCGGCCCGGCCGACGCCTCGCCCGGCGAAGGCCTGCGGACGGCCCATGTGCTCGTCGACGAGTTCCTGGCCCTGAAGCAGGGCACGACCCAGTTCCACGCAGGCGACGAGGAAGCCGCCTACCAGACCTTCCGCGCCCTCTCCGCTCGCCTGGACGCCGCCCCCGACAAACTGAAGCGCGAGCGCGAGCTGGCCGGCCAGTTGCTGGCCCAGACCGCCTTCCTGTCCGGCAACAGCGACGAGGCCCCTCCCGGCGTGCGCGCCCAGGCCCTGGTCGGGGCCTGGGAGGTGGTGCGCATCAATGGCGACGTCGACCTGGCCCGCGGCGACCGCATCGTCCTGAACGACGGCGACTGGGCCGAGATCGTCCGCAAGCGCCCGCGCCCCGACGACGAGGGCGAAGGCTACCTGGCCAACGACAACCAGCTGCAGCTCAGCGACTCGAAGATCACCTTCAACTATCGGGTCAGGCAGGACAGCCTTGTGCTGACCGAGCGCGGCAGCGGCATCCGGTTGTCCCTCCGGCGGGTGGCGATGGCCGACTGAGGCGCTCGCCCGCGACTCGGCTACAGTCCGGCCTCTGGAATGCAGGGGCCGGACCGCAGCGATGACGCAGACACCCGAAACGCCGTGGGCCGCCTTCATCGAGCCTGACCGCTCGATCCAGAATCACCCGTCCCCTCACGAGCCGCTGAGCGTGCCGATCTTCAGCGGCTATCGCGCCTACGACGCCCTCGTGGGCAGTCCCCAGGCGCAGGACGACCCGCTGCTGAAGGAAATCGTCGACCGGGTCACCACCAGCCCGGTCAAGGCCGAGGAGCAATGCTCGGCCAAGTACTACGCCGACGTCTACAACGTGCTGAAGGTGCTGGCCGGCCAGTACAACCGCGTCGCCGAGGTCGGGGTGTTCATGGGCGGGTCCAGCGTTCTGCTGGCCCGGCTGGCGGTGGAATTCGACTTCCAGCTCGACCTGGTCGACATCAGCCCCAACTACCTGCGCTTCACCTACGAACGGATCCGGCGGACCTTCCCGGAGGCCATCGACCGGGTGCGGATCTTCAACGGCGGCGTGCCGGAGTACGTGAAAACCGTGCTGCTGGAAGATCCGGAGAGCGTGAGCCTGGTCCACCACGACGGCGCCCACGACTTCAACCAGGTCGTCCGCGATCTGTCGGCGCTGTCGTTCGTGAAGGAGCGGCTGCATTCGGTGATCCTGCAGGACACCCACCTGCGCGGCCGGGCCAAGTACATGAACTTCGTCGACGCCGCCGTGTACGCCGTGTTCGGCCCACAGATGCAGTTCGCGCCGATCGGGGCCCAATACAGCGACGAACACACCGACATGCTCACGCCCAACCCCTATCAGGGGAACTACTTCCTGCCCGGCCGGCCGGAGGGCATGTTCCTGCCGATGGACGCCAACGTGTTCGAGTACCCCCACCCGTCGCTGAAGATCGAGGAGTTCCTCGACCCGAAGACGCCCGGGGCGGTGGCCGGCTGAGATGGCGAGCCCGCCCTTCGCCGAGCCCGGCGTCGAGGCGGTGTTCGCGGCCTTTCCCGAGCCCGCGCGGGGGCGCCTGCTGGCGCTCCGCGCCCTGATCCACGAAACCGCCGACGGCCCGCTCACCGAAACCCTCAAATGGGGCCAGCCCGCCTGGAGACCGGCGACGGGCAAGGCGGGCACGACGGTGCGGCTGGGCATGCCTAGGGGCGCGGCGGACGTCGTCGCGCTATATGTCCCCTGCTCCACCACGCTGGTCGAGACCTTCCGCGACCTCTACGGCGACGTCCTGCGCTTCGAAGGCAAGCGGGCGATCCTGATCGGAGAGACCGACCAGCCGCCCCGCGAGGCGCTGGCCCACTGCATCAGGCTGGCGCTGACCTATCGGGGACGCTGAAGTATCCCGGAGCTACCCCGCCGGCATCGTCCGCTCGCGCACGGCGATACGGCCGAGGATTCCCTTGACGATCAGGTCCATCGGCTGGCCCTCGCGGTAGTCGGCGGCGGCGACGAAGTTGACGCGGTCATCGCTGATCAGGCGATGGAGCTTGGTCTGGTCGTTGGGTTCGGTGCGCGGGTCGTAGGCGGCGATCGAATGGCCGCCCTTGGTGTGCATCATCTTCATGGTCGGCACGTCGGTGTCGCCGTCGCCGATGAAGATCATCCGCTCGAACGGGACCGGGCGGTCCTCGTCGGGCATGT
>JBIICO010000017.1:0-35204 GCA_044238855.1 Caulobacter sp. | reverse complement strand
CGAGTGAGGAAGCTCGTTCAGCGCCTTGGGATCGCTACCCGCTCCACCCGTCTCGTCTCGCCGCGCTCACCGATCTACCCTGCCCTCAAGGGGGCGGGAGAGGTCATCTGGTATCCACCCGCGCCACCACCGACATCCCAGGGCTCAGCCGCCGGGCGACCTCCTGCCCGGGGTCGATGGAGATACGAACCGGTATCCGCTGCGCCACCTTGGTGAAGTTGCCGGTCGCGTTGTCCGGCTTGATCACGCTGAACTCCGAGCCCGTCGCCGGGGCGATCCGTTCGACCTTGCCCCGGATCGTCTCCCCGCCCAGGGCGTCGACGGTCAGTTCGACCGGCTGGCCGACGCGGACGCCTTTCATCTGGGTCTCCTTCATGTTGGCCACGACCCAGATCTGGTCGGGCACGACGGCCATCAGCTGCGTGCCGGTGGCCACGTAGGCGCCCTGCTTGACGCCGATCTCGCCCAGTCGCCCGGCGCGCGGGGCGACGATGCGGGTGTTGTCGAGGTCGATCCGCGCCAGCCGCACCTGGGCCCGCGCGTTCTCGACGGCGGCTTCGAGGGAGCCCTTGCCGACCACGGCGGAGGTCACGCTCGTCTCCGCGATACCCTCCTGCGCGCGCGTCTGGGCGACCGTGGCCTGGGCGGAGCGGAGCGCCGCCTCGGCCACGTCGACCTGCGCCTGGGCCACCCAGCCGCCGTCGCGCAGCTTGCGCGTCCGGTCGGCGTCGGCCCGCGCCTTGGCCAAGCTCGCCTCGGCCCCGGCGATGGCCGCCCGCGACTGGGCCACCGACCCGCGCGCCGAGCTCTGGCTCTGGGCCGAGTTGGCGAGGGCCGCCTCGGCCGCGTGCAGGTTGGCGACGGCCTGCTCGAGCTTCTGGCGATAGATGCGGTCGTCGATCTGGGCCAGCAGCTGGCCGGCCTGGACGACCTGATAGTCCTGTACCGGAACCTCGGTGACGTAACCCGCCACCTGCGGCGCGATGATCGTCACCTGCCCCCGGACATAGGCGTTGTCGGTCCGCTGGATCGCCGTCGAGAACGGCGGCAGCTTCCAGGCGTACATCACCAGCCCGATGCCCACGACGGCGGCGGCCACCAGCACGATGGACCACAGCACGTTGCGGCGCGGGTTCGGCGAGGCGGCCGGAGCGGCGGCGGGCGGCGCCTGCGGCGCGGGGGTCGGGGTGGAAGCGGCGGCGGTCGTATCGGTCATTGATCTTGGCTCGGAGGCTGATTCCCCGCGGCCGTAGCCGGCGGGGTCGGGACAGGCGCGGTCGCCGCCTTCAGGGCGATCTGGCCGCGCAGGTAGTGGAAAGTCATCCAGACGGCGCCGATGGCGGCCATCACCGCGATCATCAGCGAGACGTCGTTGTAGGCGAGCACGTTGGCCTGCTGCGTCACCTGCTGGCCCAACAGCTTCAGGCCGGCGCCGCCGCGCTGGACGGGGTCGACGATCGTGCTCGTATAGGCGCCGGACAGCTGCTGCAGGCGTTGGACGACCAGGGGATCGAGCTGGGTGATCCCCTCGGCCAGCTGGTTGGAGTGGAACTTCTCCCGCAGCACCTGGACCGACCCGGCCAGCGCGCCGCCGGCCAGGCCGCCGATGTTCTGGCCGACCGAGAAGACGACGATGAAAGACACGAAGGTCTGCGGCCCCTGCTTCAGGGCGTTGCTGATGCCGATCAGCATGGCCGGCCCGATGAAGATCGCCGCCGCGAAGGCCAGCAGCGCCTGGCTGAACCACAGCTGCTCGACCCGGGTCAGCACGGTCGCCTGGCTGTCCAGGAGCGCTCCGACCGCGATCAGCGCCAGAGCCACGGCGATCGGACGCTGCAGCTTCATCGGATTGACGAACAGCGCCACGGCCGCCGTCCCCGCCAGGGTCGCCAGCAGGATGACCACGAACAGGCCGCGCAGCTGGTCGGGGCCCAGGCCCATGGTCTGCAGGAAGCCCAGCGCCCCGGTGTTCTGCTCGGCCAGCACGATGCGCACGATCAGGATCGCCAATCCGAGCCGGATCATGTCCGGCCCGGCCAGCCAGCGCAGGTTGATCAGCGGATTGCGCCGGTTGAACTCGACCAGCACGGCGGCCGTCAGCAGGACGATCGAGCCGACCAGCGCCCAACCGATCCACGGCGCCTCCAGCCACCACACCACCCGGCCCAGGCCCAGCACCGCGCTCAGCAACGCCACGCCCGGCGCGAACAGGGCGAAGGTCACGAAGTCCATCGGCTCGAACACGCGGTTCCGCTGCGACGGCGGCAGCTTGAGCGAGAACGTCGCCGCCAGGCAGACCAGCACCAGCCCCAGCTCGAAGACGTAGAACCCCCGCCAGTCGTCGATCAGCAGCAGGTCCGGCATGATGATCCGCGCCAGCGGCGGGGCCAGACCGGAGACGCCGATGCCGATCATCAGCGCCTTGAGCCGGTGCGGCGCCGGCAGGGCCTGGATCATGTACAGGAAGCCCAGGCTCGAGAGGCCCGCCGCCGCCATCCCCGCCACCGCCCGCACCGCGAGGGTCGAGGCGTAGTCGTCGAACAGCAGCGGCGCGACCGACACGGCCAGGAAGGCGAACAGGAAGATCTGGGTGAACAGCCGCAGCCCGTACTGTTGCCGGAACTTGACCAGGATGAGGTTCATGCAGGCGTTGGTCATCACGAAGACGACCGGCAGCCAGGCGGCCTCGACCGGCGTGATGCCGAGCGATCCCTGCAGGTTGCTCAGATTGGCCTGCACCGCCGCGTTGCCGAGACTGCCGGTCAGGGCGACGACGAAGCCGGTGGCGCCGTAGGCCGCGCGCCGGCGCCAAGGGTGATCCGGAGTCGCGGGCGAGCCGGGCATCGTCGGCCGCTCGTGCGGCTGCAACGTGCGCTCGTACTCCTCCCAGGACAGCTCGTGGCCACGGCTCATCGGCCAGCCCTCCAGCCCGACGCCACTCTAACGCCGATTGGACGGATTGCGCTCCGCCTGAGTCTGTCCGGGATCCCCCACATTCCGCAAAGATGGACTCTATGGTCCACTTTTCAAGTGGCGCCGTTCAACCGCGCTCCCGATTCCGGGGAAAGAAAAAGGGCGACGCCTGAGCGCCGCCCTTCGAAGTCCGGATTGTCCTGACCCCGCCTAGATCGTCGCGCCGCCGTCCACGACCACGGCCTGACCGGTCATGAAGGTGCCGGCCGCCGAGGCCAGGAACACCGCCGCCCCGGCGATCTCGTCCGGCTCGCCGATCCGGCGCAGCGGCACGGTCTCGGTCGAGCGCTTCAGGGTCTCGGGATTGTCCCACAGGGCCTTGGCGAAGTCGGTCTTGATCAGGCCCGGCGCGATGCAGTTCACGCGGATGCCGTGCTTGCCGTATTCGTGAGCCAGGTTGCGGGCCAGCTGGAAGTCGGCGGCCTTGGAGATGTTGTAGGCGCCGATCACCGGGCTGCCGCGCAGGCCGCCGATCGAGCTGACGATGATGACCGCGCCGTCTTTCCGCTCGATCATCTCCGGGATGACCATGCTGATCAGCCAGTGGTTGGAGATGATGTTGTTGTCGAGGATCTTGCGGAACTGGTCGTCCTCGATCCCGGCCAGCGGGCCGTAGTAGGGGTTGGACGCGGCGTTGCAGACGACGATGTCGACCTTGCCAAACGCCTTGCGGGTCTCGTCGACGACGCGCTGGAGGTCTTCCTTCGAGGAGATGTTGGCCGGAACCGCGATGGCCGTGCCCTCGCCCTCCGCGGCGTTGATGGCGGCGGCCACCTCTTCGCAGGGGCCGGCCTTGCGCGAGGAGATCACCACCTTGGCGCCGTGCTGGGCCATCCGCTCGGCGATGGCCTTGCCGATCCCGCGCGAGCTGCCGGTGATGATCGCGACCTTGCCGGTCAGATCGAAGAGGGTTCCTTGAGCAGCCGACATCCTTCGCGCCTCCCTTAAACGCTTGTTTGAAGTTGCCGCACCGTGACCTCGGGGCGACGTCGCGTCAAGCGGCGGCGGACAGCGCCTTGCCCAGGGCCAGCAGCGGCGCGCTCTGCACGTCCGGGATGGAGGCGTCCGCCCGGGGGCCGACGTTGATCAGCAGATTGCCGCCGCCGGCGGTGACCTCGCGATACAGCGCCAGCAGGTCGGCGCCGGTCAGATAGTCGCCGGTCGCCTCGTTGGAGTTGTAGCCGAACGCCAGCCCCAGCCCCCGCGTCGACTCCCACTTCACGCCCTTCAGATGCTCGCCCGAGCCGTACTCGACGGTGCGGAAGTCCGCGTGCGGCGGGATCGAGCCGCCCTGTGCGTGGACGCCCTTCTCGGCGATCCTGTCCTTGACCATGCGATTGAAGCTCTCGCGGACGCCCGGATCGCGCAGGGACTCGAACAGTTGCCGATTGGCCATCCAGCGGTCGTTGATCACCCCGTCGGGCACGACCCTGTAGTAGTGGGCGAACAGGTCGGGCAGCTCGGCGCTGTTGGGCCAGGCGATGTCGTTCCAGAGGACGGACGGCTTGTAGCGGTCGATCAGTTCCTTCACCTGGGCCACGGCATAGGCGCGGTAGTCGTCGTCGGTCGGCACGGCCGCGAACATCTCGCCCATGTTGCGGATCAGGCGCGGATGGGCCGTCCAGTCGAGGCCGCCGGAGTAGTAAAGTCCGAACCGCATGCCCCGGGCCCGCACCGCCTCGGCCAGCTCGCCGACGAAGTCGCGCCGGCTGTTCCAGCCGGGCCGCCAGGGATTGGCGACGTTGGTCGGCCAAAGACAGTAGCCGTCATGGTGCTTGGTCACGAACACCACGTAGCGCGCGCCGGCCTTCTCGAAGAGATCGGCCCAGGCCTCGGCGTCGAACGCCTTGGCCGCCGCCTCGAACGGAGCGCGGAAACTGGTGTAGGGCCGGCCGGCCCAGACCTCGCGGTGATGCTCGGACGTCGGGCTGTCCGGGTCGCGCAGGGCGTTCTCGTACCACTCGGCGTATGGGCCCTGCACGAAGGCGTCGTCGTAATCGGTCTCGAACAGCGAGGTGATCGACCGCCCGGCCGGCGCCCAGGCCGGCACGGCGAACATGCCCCAGTGGATGAAGATTCCGAGCTGCGGCTCGGCGTACCACTCGGGGCAGGGCCGCCCCGCGAACTGACTGAAATCGGCCAAACGGCTCCCCCTCGAAGGGGAACGCGTCCCCGAAGCACCGGATTCTCACATGGTCCGGTTGCGGAGAGGCTCGCCCGGCCTCCCTAGGGGAAGGCAATGGCCCTGTTACTGGTCAGGAACACTTGGGCCAGCCGCCCATGTCGAGGTGGAAGTGATCGCGGTGCGCGGCGTTGTAGTCGGGGCCCAGGGTGGTCAGGAACACCTTGCAGGCGCCGTCACGAACGCGGCGAAGGAACTGTCCCTTCGGTCCGGTGTCGCTCCAGTCGTTGGCGACCGAGATCACCGTCCCGTCGGCCAGCCGGAAGGCGGCGACATCCAGCGCGTTGGCGCTGGCGTGCTCACTGACCGGGGCGTCTTCCTTCCCGTACATCCGCCGGCAGCTGTAGGTGCCGTAGTGGTCGATGCGCACCACCGCCTCGCCGAACGTCGCGAAAGCCGCCTCCTGCACGACCTGCCGCTCCCAGATGCTGACCGCCAACGCCTGCTTGCAGGTCATCGGCGCCTCGCGCGGCTGCAGCGGCGCCATCCCGGCCTCCATCTGAAGCGCGTCGTGGACGGCGCAGAAGCCGCTCTCGCGCGGCGCCACCTCGGCGAACTCGACCCCGCCCTGCTGCAGCACCTCGCGGCAGGCGGCCGGGTCCTCGCCGGTGCGGGCGGCCTTGATCTTGGTCGCGGCGCCCAGCGGATCGATCAGCGCCAGCGGCTTCCAGGGCAGGTGCTCGCGCGGGATCGCCCGGTCGGCGGTCAGGGCCACGATCCCGACGATGCCCCACAGCAGCACGAAACCGACCACCCGCGCGACCAGGGTCTGGCGTTTGGCGTGCCGCTGGATCTGCGGCTTGTCGGGATGGGGAACGCGGTAACCGGCCATGATCGTCGAGACACAGCCTGTCGCGCGGCTGCGTCAACAACATGACAGTCGTTAACCTTGGCGGAAACCCTTTCAGCCCTGGCGGTTGAGCGCCGCCACGACCTTCCCGCCATCGGCGGCGTCTATGTCGGTCCGCGTGGTCTCGGTCAGCCGCGCCATGGTCATGTAGAAACCGCAGGTCAGGATGATCTCGACGATCTCCTTGGGACTGAAGTGCTTCCGCGCCTCGGCCAACGACGCCTCGCTCGCCTTGACGTTCTCGATCACTTCGGCGGCGAAGTGCAGCAGCGCCTTCTCCCGGGCGCTGAACACGTCGGCGTCGAGACGTCGATGCCTGATCGCTTCGATCTGGTCCTCGGTGCAGCCGCAGGCGATGCCGATCGGCACATGCTGATGCCACTCGTACTCGCCGCCCTCCAGCTCGGCGACCAGCAGGATGACCAGCTCGCGCAGGTCGGCCCCCAGCTGCTGCTTGCTGAGGATCGCGCCGCCGAACCGAAGCGCCGGCTCCATCATCGTGTCGGCGTTGGCCAGCATGCGGAAGATGTTCAGCTTGGCCGCCAGCCTGTCCCAGTACTCCCGCGCCTTGGGCGGCAGCTTGTCGATATCGGCGAAGGGGACGAGGGGCATTCAGTGTCCTTCCAGCTTGGCGATCATTCTTCTTGCGGCGGCATCCAGCTCTTCGAGCCGCGTCGTGATGATCGTCCAGATGACATCGGCGTCCAGCTCCGGATAGCCGTGCGCAACCAGGTTTCGGCTGGCGACGATCTGTTTCCACGGCATTTCGGGCTCGCTCGCCCGCAATTCCGACGGCAGGTGAACAACGGATTTGCCGATGACAACGATGTTCATCGCCACCGCATCGAAGATGGTCGAGCCCGCCACGAACGCCTCCAGTGTGGCGTCCTTCGCGTGATGCCGGATGCGGGTCGTCGCCTCAAGAATATCGTTCAGGCGCATGCGGGCACCCCGCGCGACCTTAGGCATAGACGACTTCGCTCAACACTCTGTCGCGCATCAGACGCTTTAGGGACTTGGCCGTGACCACATCGACGGGGCGGTGCAGCAAGGCGGCCAGTTCATCGGCCAGACCGAAGAACTCCCAGCCCGGAACACGCTGCGGATCGAACTCCACCAGCACGTCTACGTCGCTGTCGGGTCCGGCCTCGCCACGCGCCACGGAACCGAACACGCCGATCCGCTCGACGCCGTAGCGGCCGAGCAGCGGCTTGGCCGCGCGCAGGGTCTGGAGGGCCTTCTTCGAGCGTCATGGCGGGATCATATCACGAAAGCCGGCGCGCCAGCTCGCGCCGGAAAACCCTATTATTTTAGGGAGATAGACCCTCTTGCCGTCAACGCCTCGAGCGTCCAGATAGCCCTCGATGACCCCCGATAGCCAACTCAGCCAGAGCGCCGGCTGGCGCGACCTGCTCGCGCCAGCCTGGGCCGCGCGGTTCGCCTTCATCTGCCTGGGGATCTGGCTGAACGCCGCCGACGCCCTGGTCACGGTGACCCTGACCCCGACCATCGCCGGCGACATCGGCGGCTTCCAGTTCTTCGGCTGGTCGGTAGCCGCCTACCTGCTCGGCGCGATCATCATGGGCGTCTGTTCGGGCCGGCTGTCGCTGGCGCTGGGCCTGCGCCCGGCCATCGTCGTCTCGGGCCTCGCCTACGCCGGCGGCTGCGTGGTCAGCGCGGTGGCGCCGGACTTCTTCGTCTTCGTGGCGGGACGGCTGGTGCAGGGCCTGGGCGCCGGCGCCATCGCCGCCCTCTGTTACGTGGCGATCAACGACATCTTCCCGGAGCGGATGTGGGTGCGGGTGATCTCGGGCCTGGCCGGGGTCTGGGGCGCCGCCACCCTGGTCGGCCCGCTGGTCGGCGGCGTGTTCGCCGAGTGGGACTGGTGGCGCGGCGCCTTCTGGTTCTTCGCCGCGCAGGGCCTCCTGTTCGTGGTCGCCACCTTCTTCCTGGTCCGCCGCACGCCCGGGTCGGACGCCGACCGCGGCCCCCTGCCCTGGCTCCAGTTCGCTGTGCTGGCCGCCTCGGTGACCCTGATCGCCGCCTCGGGCACGACGAGCCGGCCCTGGCTGGACGTCGCCTTCGCGGTGCTCGGCCTCGCCGGCCTGTGGCTGCTGCTCAGGCTCGACGCCAGGGCGGGCGGGGTGCTGCTGCCGGTCTCGGCCGGCGACCTGCGCAGCGTCGCGGGCGCGGGCTACTTCGTGATCTTCTCGCTCGAGGCGGCGACCATCGCCTTCAGCGTCTACGGCCCGGCCTTCATCCAGGTGCTGCATGGCGCCTCGCCGCTGGTCGCCGGCTACGTCATCACGGCGGTCGCCGCCGGCTGGACGGTGGTCGCGGTCCTGGTCGCGGGGGTCGAGAACCGCGACGGCCTGATGATCCGCTCGGGCGCGATCTGCGTGGTCGCCGGCCTCGCCCTGGGCGCCTGGGCGGTGCCCTACGGGGCGCTGTGGATCATCGCCGTCGCCATGGGCCTGACGGGCGCGGGCTTCGGCCTGTCCTGGGCCTTCCTGTCGAAGACCATCATCGCCAGCCTGTCGGAAGCGGAGCGGCCGCTCGGCTCCTCGGCCGTCCCCACGGCGCAGATGATCGGCGGCGCGTTCGGCGCGGCGGGGGCCAGCGCCCTGGCCGGCGCGCTGGGCTTCGCGGGCGGCGTCGATCCGACGACCGGTCCATCCGCCGGCCTGTGGCTGTTCGGCGCCTTCGTGCCGCTGGCCGGGCTGGGCGTGGTCGCCGCCTGGCGCGTGGGTCGCGATCGCTAGGCCGTCGCCAGCGCCGTCTCCTCCACGACCTTGACCACGTCGGCCATGATCTGGGTCAGCTTGAAGTCCTTGGGCGTGTAGACGCGGCGAACGCCCATCTGCTTCAGGATCAGGGCGTCGTCGGGCGGAATGATCCCTCCGACCACGACCGGCACCTCGCCCAGACCCTCGGCCCGCATCACGCGGACCACCTCCTGGACCAGGTCCAGGTGCGAGCCGCTGAGGATCGACAGCCCGACGACATGGGCGTTCGTCTCCTTGGCGCGGCGGACGATCTCGTCCGGCGTGGAGCGGATGCCGTCGTAGTGGACCTCCATCCCGACCGCGCGGGCCCGGGTGGCGATCTGCTCGGCGCCGTTGGAGTGGCCGTCCAGCCCCGGCTTGCCGATCAGGTAGGTCAGGGTGCGCCCCAGAACCTGCGAGACCCGCTCGACGTCCTTCTTCACCGCCTTGATGTCCTCGGCGTCCTCGCCGGTGGCGACCACGACGGCGACGCCGGTCGGGCCGCGATACTCGCCGAACACCTCGCGCAGGGCGAAGGCCCATTCGCCGGTGGTCACGCCCGCCTTCGCCGCGGCGATGGAGGGCTCCATGATGTTGCGCCCCTCGCCGGCGGCGGCCTTCAGCCCGGCCAGGGCGGCCTCGGCGGCGGCGCTGTCGCGTTCGGCCCTCCAGGCCTTGAGCTTGCCGACCACCTCGGCTTCCAGCTTCGGATCGACGGTCTCGATCGACCCTTCGCCGGCGCTCAGCGGCGAGGCCTCGGTGTCGGTCCAGCGGTTGACGCCGACCACGGTCATTTCGCCGGTCTCGACCGCCCGCACCCGGTCGGCGTTCGACCCGACCAGCGCGCCCTTCATGTAGTCGATGGACGCCGCCGCCCCGCCCAGTTCGTCGATCCTGGCCAGTTCGGCCAGCGCCCCGGCCCGCAGTTCGGCCACCTTGGCCTCGACGACGTGGCTGCCCGCGAACAGGTCCTCATACTCGAGCAGGTCGGTCTCGTAGGCCAGCACCTGCTGCATGCGCAGCGACCACTGCTGGTCCCACGGACGCGGCAGGCCCAGCGCCTCGTTCCAGGCCGGCAACTGCAACGCCCGGCAGCGGGCGTCCTTGCTCAGCGTTACGGCCAGCGCTTCCAGCAGGATGCGATAGACGTTGTTCTCGGGCTGCGGCTCGGTCAGGCCGAGGCTGTTGACCTGGACCCCGTAGCGGAACCGGCGCGCCTTGGCGTCCTGGACCCTGTAGCGCTCGCGCAGGATCTCGTCCCAGAGTACGGTGAACGTCCGCATCTTGCACAGCTCGGTCACGAACCGGACGCCGGCGTTGACGAAGAAGCTGATCCGCGAACAGACGATCTCGAAGTCCTGCTCGGGAACCTGCCCCCCGGCCCGCACCGTATCGAGCACCGAGATCGCCGTCGCCAGCGCATAGGCCAGCTCCTGCTCCGGCGTCGCTCCGGCCTCCTGCAGGTGGTAGCTGCAGACGTTCATCGGGTTCCACTTGGGAACCTCGCGATAGCACCAGGCGATCATGTCGCCGATCAGGGTGAGGCTGGGCTTGGGCGGGAAGATGTAGGTCCCCCGGCTCAGGTATTCCTTGATCAGATCGTTCTGGGTCGTGCCCTGCAGCGCCGCCCTCGGCGCGCCCTGTTCGTCGGCCAGCGCGACGTACATCGCCAGCAGCCAGGCGGCCGGGGCGTTGATCGTCATCGAGGTGTTCATCTTGTCGAGCGGTATGCCGTCGAACAGCGTCCGCATGTCGCCCAGGTGGCCGACCGGCACCCCCACCTTGCCGACCTCGCCGCGCGCCAGGATGTGGTCGGCGTCGTAGCCGGTCTGGGTCGGCAGGTCGAAGGCCACCGACAGTCCGGTCTGCCCGGCCGCGAGGTTGCGGCGGTACAGCGCGTTGGACTTCGCGGCCGTCGAGTGCCCCGCGTAGGTCCGGAAGATCCAGGGCGCGTCAGCCGCGTGCTGGAAGGGCTTGGTCATGAGGAACTCGCGCGTTTCCGACGTTTTTGTGCTTTCGCGAGATCATGCGCGCGGACTTGCTGCAGCGCAACATGACGCTGACGTCAACGGCGCGCCAGGCCGCCCGCGTAGTCCATCTCGCCCAGCCGCCACCCCACGCGGGCCACGATCAGCGCATCGAGATCGTCCTTCACCACCGCCGGCCCGGCGCGTCCGAACGGCGCGTAGGCCCGGGCCCAGGCCTCGCTTCGGCGCTGCCGCCAGGCCGCGTCCGCGCCCTCGGGCTGAAGCCAGAAGTATTGCAGGTCCTCCTCGGGGATGGCGTCGATGGTCGCCAGCTTGTCCTCGGGATGCTTGCCGGCCAGGCGGCGCTTCGCCCACAGCGACGCCTCGTAGTAGGTGAACGCCGTCTCGGCGGCCCCTTCGTTGGCCCCTTCGGGCACGCAGGCGTCGAACGCCTCGTCGGCCGAGCCCTCCGGATAACCCTCGCGCAGGGCCTTGAAGGTCTTCAGGTCGGGCGCGCCCACCACCTGGTCCTTGTAGGCGGGCATCTTCGACCAGATGCACACGGCCACCGGTCCGGCGGGCGGCTTCGCCAGGGGCGGAGGCGGAGCGGCGGTCACGGCGGCGGCGGCCAGCATGGCTATGATCATGGTCTCTCCAGGCCCCCGCCGGCGCGCGGACTCTTGCCCGCCCTTCGCGGCGGGACTTTGACGCGCCGAAGGCGGCGGGGCAACGCGCCCGGCGGCGCCCGCCGCGCGATGCTGCGGCGCACAAGATTTCACTTGCAACGTTCAAACGCTTGCCACACGATCCTGCCCCTACGGAGGCCGTCAGGACTGCCGCCGGGCACAACCTTGCGCGATCCCGTAGGAAACAAGGATCGGAAGCCTGTTTTTCGTCGGACGGGCGGCCAGTTCGCAGGAAACGCCGGAACCAGAACCGGCGCTGCCGCACTGCAACAGAAACGCGCCACGGACCCACCGCCATGACCACCGCCACGCTTGAGAAGACGCCCGTGAAGGACCTGTACGAGATCGGCGAGATCCCGCCGCCCTACCATGTCCCCAAGAACATGTACGCCTGGACCGTGCGCAAGGAGCGCCACGGGCGTCCCGCGACCGCGATGCAGGTCGAGGTGGTCCCCACCTGGGAGATCGGCGAGGACGAGGTGCTGGTGCTCGTGATGGCCGCCGGCGTGAACTACAACGGCGTCTGGGCCGCGCTCGGCGAGCCGATCAGCCCGCTGGACGGCCACAAGCATCCCTACCATGTCGCCGGGTCGGACGCGTCCGGCATCGTCTGGGCGGTCGGCAGCAAGGTGAAGCGCTGGAAGCTCGGCGACGAGGTGGTCATCCACTGCAACCAGGATGACGGCGACGACGAGGAGTGCAACGGCGGCGACCCGATGTTCTCGTCCAGCCAGCGCATCTGGGGCTACGAGACGCCGGACGGCTCCTTCGCCCAGTTCTGCCGCGTGCAGTCGCGCCAACTGCTGCCGCGCCCCAGGCACCTGACCTGGGAAGAGGCCGCCTGCTACACCCTCACCCTCGCCACCGCCTACCGCATGCTGTTCGGCCACAAGCCGCATGAGCTGAAGCCGGGCCAGAACGTGCTGGTCTGGGGCGCCTCGGGCGGCCTCGGCGTGTTCGCGGTCCAGCTGGCCGCTGTCGCCGGCGCCAACGCCATCGGCGTGGTCAGCGACGAGGACAAGTTCGACTACGTCCTCAGCCAGGGCGCCAAGGCGGTCCTGAACCGCAAGGACTTCAACTGCTGGGGCCAGCTGCCGACCGTGAACGGCCCGGAATTCTCCGACTACATGAAGGAGACCCGCAAGTTCGGTAAGGCGATCTGGCAGATCACCGGCAACAAGGACGTCGACATGGTGTTCGAGCACCCTGGCGAGGCGACCTTCCCGGTCTCGGTCTTCCTGGTGAAGCGCGGCGGCATGGTCGCCATCTGCGCCGGCACCAGCGGCTACAACCTGACCATGGACGCCCGCTTCCTGTGGATGCGCCAGAAGCGGGTCCAGGGCAGCCACTTCGCCAACCTGATGCAGGCCGCCGCCGCCAACCAGCTGGTCATCGACCGCCGCGTCGACCCCTGCCTGTCGGAAGTCTTCACCTGGGACGATATTCCGGCCGCCCACGAGAAGATGCTCGATAACAAGCACCTCCCCGGCAACATGGGCGTCCTGGTCTGCGCCCAACGCCCGGGCCTGCGCACGTTCGAAGAGGTGCAGGAAATCTCGGCGGAGCGGGGGGCTTAGGGGTCCTCGCTGACTTTGGAAGCGTTTGAGGCGGCGGTCTCCGGAAGGGGGCCGCCGCTTTTGCGTTTACGGGCGCGAGCGCGGGCGCCGTTGCGCACTTCGCGCCATGTGGCCAAGCTGTCCGGATATCGGCGAGCGGGGGACCGTGGATACTTTTGACCTGACCCAAACGCCTGATCGGATCAGCGCCCAATGGGGGTTCATCTTCCTGTTCTTGGCTATCGGGATCGGGCTTCTCGTGGCCGCGTGGATCGCCTTGCGACTCACGACAGCCGGACGAAGTGGGGCCGGCGGTCGGCTTCGCCACCTGACATGGTTCATGATCCCGCTGGGCCTGCTTTGGACCGGCTTCACACTGTGGATGGGCAGTGGCGATATCCGGTCTGCGCGCGCGGCCCGGGAAAATGTGCTCCAGGGCGACTACCAGACACTCGAAGGCTGCCTCGACTACTTCCGGCCCGGTGCGGCAAATCCCGGCAAGACGGTCGCGGGACATGAGCGCTGGGCCGTCCGTGGCCATGCCTTTTCCTACGGATCCGGCGAGGCGCGGTTCGCCTATCACAAGGTCGAGCCGCTCGACGGCATCGTCCACCGCCATTCGAGGGTCCGCGTCTCGTTCATTCCGGATGAGTTTCTGGGCCGCGATGGCATCGTGCGCCTGGAAGTGACCCAGAACGCCTGCCCTGACGCGCCCGACGCGCCAAGTCTCGACTAAAGTCCGCATCGGGCAGCCCCCACCCAGGCGCCAGGGCGAGGAGCCTTTACCTACCCCGCCCTCTTCCCCACCACGGTCAACGTCATCGCCGCCGCCGCGCAGACCAGCACCACCGGCACGGTGAACCACACCACCTGCGAGCCAGTGGCCCCGGCGCCGAGCAGCTCGCCCGCCGCCATCGGTCCGAGCGCCGAGCCGAAGCGGCCCGCCGCGATGGCCGCGCCGACGCCGGTGCCGCGCACGGCCGGCGCGTAGTAAGGCGGGGTCATGCCGTAGAGGCCGAACTGGGCGGCCATGATCAGGAAGCCCACGGCGAACGACAGGGCGGCGGTCAGGCCCAGGCTGGCGTTCGGCGCCGCCATCGCGATCAGCACTCCGATCAGCGCCGCGAACACCACCGCCAGCGGTCCGCGTCCGCCCAGCCGGTCGATGACCAGCCCGACCAGCACCCCGCCCGCCACGCCGCCGAGGTTGAAGAGGGTCGACACCCCCGCTCCGGCCTTGGGCGCGAACCCCCGGTCGACGATCAGGATCGGCAGCCAGTTCAGGAACAGGTGCAGCACCAGGGCGATGGCGGCGTAGGAGACCCACAGGCTCAGCGTCGTCGCCAGCCGTCCCTTGCCGAACAGCGCCGACAGCGCCGCGCCCTTCACCCGCTCGCCGGCCTGCCGCGTCTCGGGCAGCCACAGCCACAGCACCGCCGCCATGATCAGCGGCGCGACGCCGCCGATGATGAAGATCAGCCGCCAGTCGGCCTGGGCCAGCTCGGTCCGCGCCACCAGCCCGACCAGCGCCCCGCCCAGCGGCATGCCGGCGGTGACGGAGCTGACCACCACCGTCCGCCGCTTCTCGGGCGCCAGTTCCGACGCGATGGCGATCAGCATCGGCATCGCCCCGCCCAGCCCGATCCCGGTCAGGGCCCGCACCGCCAGCAGCAGGCCGTAGTCGACGACGAAGGCGGTCGCGAGCGAGAACAGGCCGTAGGTGATCACCGCCAGCAGCAGCACGGGCTTGCGTCCGAACCGGTCGGCCAGCGGCCCGCATCCGGCGGCCCCGACCAGCAGCCCGAACAGGCTGGCGCTGAAGGCGAACCCGGCCTCGGGCTTCGACAGGCCCAGCGCCGGAACCATCTTCGGCGCCGCCACGCCCATCGAGGCGATGTCGAACCCTTCCAGCATCGCCGCCAGCAGGCAAAGCCCGATGGCGAACCCCGCCGATACCCCAGCCGTCCTGCTCATGCCTGCCCTCCCAAACAGCAATCGCGGAACGGCAGTCTGTCAGGTTCCGGCGCGTTCGTCCCGCACGGGAAGGGTCAGGCGGGCGCGAACCGCTTCTGCAGCTGCTCGGCCAGCCGGCGCGGTCCGCTGTCCTTGCCGGGGTTGAAGACGTTGGCGGTCGTCACGATCGCCACGCCCCGCGCCGGCGCGATGACGGCCACCGCGTGCCACATGGTGTTGGAGCCCTCGTGCGCCAGTCGCGGGCCCCGCGCCCAGGGCCCACCCGTCGCCACGCCCCAGCCGAGCGCATAGTCCCCGCCGGTCGGCGGCGTGGTCAGGCGGGCGACGGTCTCCGGCTTCAGCAGTTCGCCGCCGCCGGTCAGGAACAGCCGCACGAACTTCGCGTAGTCGCCCAGCGAGGCGTGGACCGTCCCCGCCGGTCCCATGGCGGCCGGATTGTCGGCGGCGGGCCCGGGCTGCATCGGGATCAGGCCGCCGATGCCCATCGGCAGGCCGCGATGGCCCCACGGCTGGGCGCCCGTCGGCGCGCCGAAGCCGGCGGAAGCCATCCCCAGCGGCTTGAACAGCTGCTCGGCGATGGCCTCTTCCCAGGGCGCGCCGACGATCCGCTCGATGGCCGCCCCGACCAGCATGTAGCCCATGTTGGAATAGGCGAAGGTCCCCGGCTGGCCCGGCGGCGGCGCGGCGAACGCCTTGCCCGCCAGCACGCTCCGCTGGTCGCGCGGCGAGGCCTTGTCGCCCCGCGCCGACATCAGCCAGGAAACGCCGATGACCTTGCCGTCGACCAGGCCGGCGGTGTGGTTCATCAGCTGCTCGACGGTGGTCTTCGACCAGGCCGGATCGGGCTTCAGGTCGGGGAACAGCTCCGGCACGGTGGCGCCCCAGCGCGCCCGGCCCGCCTCGACCAGCCGCGCATAGACCGTCGCGGTCATCGCCTTGGTGTTGGAGCCCAGGTGCCAGAGGTCGTCGGTCGTCACCCGCTCGGGCGCGTCGAGGCGGCGCACCCCGGCCACATCCAGGAACGGGATCGCGTCGGCCGTCACGACCATGCCGCCCAGGGCCGGAACCCCGGCCTCGTCGACGATCCGCTGCAGCGTACCCTCGGGCGCGGACGACGCCGCCGTCTTCGGCGAACAGGCGGCCAGGACCGCGGCCAGCGGTCCGGCGCTCAACAACGTCCGGCGATTCATGATCAGCCCCCTCGTGCGGTCAGACCCCTGATATGCGAGCTTCCCGCGACCGGCGCCAGCGGTCTAGCGTGCGGCCATGACCCAGACCCAACAGACGCCCTGGTGGCGCGGCGCGAGCGTCTACCAGATCTACGTCCGCAGCTTCAGCGACGCCGACGGCGATGGCCAGGGCGACCTGAAGGGCGTGCTCGGCCGGCTCGACTATCTGGAGGCCCTCGGCGTCGACGCCCTCTGGCTGTCGCCGATCCACCCCTCGCCCAACCGGGACTGGGGCTACGACGTCTCCGACTACCAGGGGGTCCATCCCGACTACGGAACCCTGGCCGACGTCGAGGCCCTGATCGAGGCGGCCCACGCGCGCGGCATCCGCGTGCTGCTGGACCAGGTGCTGGCCCACACCTCCGACGAGCACGCCTGGTTCCGCGACAGCCTCGAGGGCGGCGACAAAGCCGACTGGTACGTCTGGGCGGACCTCAGGCCGGACGGCACGGCCCCGAACAACTGGCTCAGCGCCTTCGGCGGCCCGGCCTGGGCCTACCAGCCGCTGCGGCGGAAGGCCTACCATCACAAGTTCCTGCGCCAGCAGCCGAAGCTGAACTGGCGCCATCCGGACGCCCGCGCCGCCGCCCTCGGCGTGCTGGACTTCTGGCTGGCGAAGGGCGTCGACGGCTTCCGGCTGGACGTCGCCAACGCCTACCTCCACGACGCCGACCTGACCGACAACCCGGTGGAGACGGCCGACGCCGGCTGGCGCTGGTCGGCCGCCGCCAACTTTCAGAAGCACTGGAACGACTCAAACCTGGTCGGGAACATCGAGGCCCTCGACGCGGTCCGCCGCACGGTCGACGCCTGGCCGGACCGCTTCGTGTTCGGCGAGTTCTCGGAGGAGGCCGAACGGTCCGGCGGCTTCGCCGACCCGACTACCGGCCTGCACGCCGGCTACAGCTTCCCGCTGCTGCACGCCCGCAAGCTGTCGCCGGACTTCATCCGCCGGCACTTCGACATGCTGGCGCGGTTCGACGGCCACTGGCCCTGCGTCAGCTTCTGCAACCACGACGTCCCGCGCACGGCCAGCCGCTTCGGCGACGCCTCGCCGCCGCTGGCGAAGCTGCTGCTGGCCCTGCTGCTCTGCCTGCGCGGCACGGTGCTCCTCTACCAGGGCGAGGAGCTCGGCCTGCCGGAGGCGGACCTGACCCGCGAACAGCTGCGCGACCCGGTCGGCGACCTCTACTGGCCGGCCCACAAGGGGCGCGACGGCTGCCGCACGCCGATGCCCTGGGCGCCCGGCCATGCGCACGGCTTCACGACGGGCGAGCCCTGGCTCCCCGCCGCCCCGGAGCACGCCGCGCTGACGGTGGCGCGGCAGGAGCAGGATCCCGGTTCGGCGCTGAACTTCACCCGGGCGCTGCTGCGCCTGCGCAAGGAATGGCCCGCGCTACGGTTGGGAAGCCTGACCTTCGTGGACGCTCCCGACCCGTTGCTGGTCTTCGAGCGCGAGCACCTGGGCAGCCGCCTTCTCTGCCAGTTCAACATGAGCGGAAGCGCCGTCGCCACCGACATGCCCGGCGAGACCCTGCTGCTGAACGGCGAGGAGACCGGCGGCTTCCTCGGCGGCCATGGGGCGAGGGTGGCGCGCCTGTGATCCCCGTCCTACTGTCCCGGAAAAGCACGCAGGGGAGCGTCACATGAAGTTCTGGGGCAAGATCGGACTCGGCCTGCTGGCCCTCGTCGGGGTGCTGGTCGCCGTGGTCGCCTACCGCACGATCACCTTCAAGCCGGCCTCGGCGGTCGACATCACGGCGGTGAAACTCGCCGCTCCCGTGCCGGTGGACCAGCGGAAGGCGGCCGCCAACCTCGCCGCCTCGATCCGCTTTCTGACCATCAGCCACCAGGACAAGGCCGAGAACGACTGGTCCCAATGGGATGGCCTGCACGCCTGGCTGGAGACCACCTACCCCGCCGCCCACAAGGCGATGACCCGCGAGATCCTGCCCAACAAGGCGCTGTTCTACACCTGGCCGGGCTCGGACGCCTCGCTGGCGCCCATCGTGCTGATGGCCCACCAGGACGTCGTCCCGGTCACCGCCGGAACCGAAAAGGACTGGAAGCACCCGCCGTTCGAAGGCGTGGTCGCCGACGGCGCGGTCTGGGGCCGGGGTTCGATCGACGACAAGGGCTCGCTGGTCACCATCTTCGAGTCGCTCGACGCGCTGGCCGCCTCGGGCTTCAAGCCGCGCCGCACCATCATCATCGTCAGCGGCCAGGACGAGGAGGCCGGCGGCACGGGCGCCCAGGCCGCCGCGGCCCTGATGAAGGCGCGCGGCATCAAGGCCGAGTGGGTGCTCGACGAGGGCATGGCCGTGGTGAAGGACTTCCCGATGGTCGACAGGCCGGTCGCCGTCGTCGGCCTGGGCGAGAAGGGCTATGCGACCCTGAAGATCGTCGCCCGCGCCAGCGGCGGCCACAGCTCGGCCCCGCCGAAGGAGACCGGCGTCGAGACACTGTCGAAGGCGGTGCTGGCCATCACCGGCGCGCCCTTCCCCCTGAAGTTCGACGGCCCGGGCGCGGCGATGATCCGCGCCATCGCGCCGGAAGCCAGCCTGACCACCCGCGTCGTCGTCGCCAACACCTGGTTGTTCGGCGGCCTGCTGAAGAGCCAGCTCGCCAAGAGCCCGGCCAGCGCCGCGACCCTGCACACCACCATCGCCCCGACCATGCTGAAGGGGAGCCCGAAGGAAAACGTCCTGCCGCAGGACGCCACCGCCTGGATCAACTACCGCATCGCCCCCGGCCAGACCCGCGAGGACGTCATGGCCCGCGCGAAGCAGGCGACCAGGGGCCTGAACGTCGAGCTGAGCTGGGCCGGCTTCGGCAACGATCCCTCGCCGGTGTCCTCGACCTCGTCGGAGGGCTGGAAACTGCTCGCCGCCCTGGCCTCGGACGGCGGCAAGATCCCGGTCGCCCCGGGCTTGGTCACCGCCGGCACCGACAGCCGCTACATGACCGGCGTGGCCAAGGACGTGTACCGCTTCGCCCCGATGCATGCCTCGATCAGCGAGTTCGGCATGATCCACGGCACCAACGAGCACATGACGCTCGAGAACCTGGGCCGCATGACGGACTTCTACACCCGGCTGATCGCCTCGGCGGCGGGGTGAGGCCTCGCGTGGTGGAGCCGCGTCGCGAAGGACGCACCGCGCCGGCTCCATGACCTGGATCAACCCGCCGTTCGCTAACGCCGTGTAGAAGCCCGCGCTTCATTGTATGTAATCGCCATGCCCGCCGACGACGCATCCGCAAAAACCGCCAAGGCCAAGCCCGCCCCGAACCGCTTCGGGGAAGGACTGCTGCGCGACTGCTGGTACTTCGCGGCGCTCTCCACGGACCTGAAGCCGGGCAAGCTGCAGCGCTACGAGCTGCTCGGCGAGCCGGTCCTGCTGGGCCGCACCCGCAAGGGCGAGGTCTACGCCATCCGCGATATCTGCCCGCACCGCGCCGCGCCGCTGTCGGCCGGCAAGCTGGTGGCCGAGGCGGATGGCCGCGAGACGGTGGAGTGCCCCTACCACGGTTGGCGCTTCGGCACGGACGGCGCCTGCACGGCCATCCCGTCGCTGGTCAGTGACCAGGACATCGAGGTCTCGCGCATCCGCGTCCGCAACTACCCCGCGGCCGAAAGCCAGGGGATGGTCTTCGTCTGGTTCACCTCCGACCCGCGCGGCCAGGGCGAGCCGACCGAACCGCCGCCGGTGTTCCCCGGCGTGGTCGGCGGCGGTCCGAAGATCGTCGACCGCATGGATTTCGACACCCACATGGATCATGCGGTCGTCGGCCTGATGGACCCCACCCACGCGCCGTTCGTCCACTCTGCCTGGTGGGCCCGCTCGGCCAAGCGCCAGTACGAGAAGACCAAGACCTTCGCCCCGTCAGAGGCGGGGTTCGTCATGGTCCGTCATCCGCGCTCGAAGGCGAACCGCATCTACGACATCCTCGGCGGCCAGCCGGAGGTGGAGATCACCTTCCGCCTGCCGGGCAGCCGCTGGGAGCACATCCGGATCGGCGAGCGCCAGCTGCTGGCCCTGACCTTCCTGACGCCGGGCACGACCAGCAAGACGACCATCACCCAGATCATCTGGTCCGATCATCCGGTGCTGGCCCTGACCCCGCTGATCAAGCCGTTCGTGCGCAAGTTCCTGCACCAGGATGGCGACATGGTGAACCTGCAGAACGAGGGGCTGAAATACGATCCGCCCCTGCTCTGGCTGGACGACGGCGACACCCAGGCCAAATGGTATCAGCAGTTGAAGCGCGAATGGACCGCCAGCCGGGCCGAGGGGCGTCCCTTCGTCAATCCGGTCAAGGAAACGACGCTTCGGTGGCGGAGCTAGAGACCGCGCTCACCGCCAGCCTGGAACTGGTCGCCGACCGCGCCGGCGACCCGACCGACGCCGTCTACGCCCGCCTGTTCGAGCGCTTCCCGGAGATCGAGCCGCTGTTCGTCGGCGACACCTCGGGCCAGGCGCGCGGCCAGATGCTGGCCATGGCGCTCGAGACCCTGACCGACCTCGCCGCCGGCCGGACCTGGGCCGCCAACATGATCCGCGCCGAACGCGTGAACCACGACCAGCTCGGCGTCCCGGACGCGATCTTCTCGGACTTCTTCGTGGTGGTCTTCGAGGTCTTACGCGACCTGGGGGGCGAGGCCTGGACCGCCGAGATGGAAGCCGCCTGGGCGGCCGCGCTGTCCTGGTCCGACGTCCGCTAGAGCGCGTCAGGCGGAAGTGTAAGCGGTTCCGCCACCGGAACGCTCCAGGTCTTCGAAGCTGGAGCATGCTGATCCGGTCAGATGTTTCCATCTGAACCGGCCGTGCTCTAGCCGGGCGCCAGCCCGTCGGCGTTCAGGTCGACGCGGTCGCGCGGCAGCGCCTCGGGGTGCTCGGCCTTGAGGAAGGCCACCATCTGCTCCCGCACGATGCAACGCAGATCGAAGGTCTGCGGCGCGTTGCGGGCGCTGGCCAGGCACCGGACCTCCATCACCCGCTCCCGCAGGTCCGTGACCTGCAGGCTGATCACCTTGCCGTCCCAAAGCGGCGAGGCCTTCACGATCTCGTCCAGCTTGGCCCGCATCGCGTCGACGGGCGCGGCATAGTCGACGTAGAACATCGCGGTCCCGATCAGCGACGCCGACTCCCGCGTCCAGTTCTGGAACGGCGTCGACATGAAGTAGGTCAGGGGCAGCACCATCCGCCGCCAGTCCCACAGCCGCACGACGACGTAGGTGGCGTTGATCTCCTCGATCCAGCCCCACTCGTTCTCGACGATCACCGCGTCGTCGATGCGGATCGGCTGGGTGGTGGCGATGATGATCCCGGCGATCAGGTTGGACAGCAGCGGCTGCAGCGCCAGGCCCAGGATGATCCCCGCCGCCCCGCCGGCCGCCAGCAGGCTGATGCCCCACTGCCGCACGCCGCTGATCGTCATCAGCGCCAGGCCGATGGTCAGGATCACCACCAGCGTCGCCAGGGCCCGCTTCAGGATCCTCACCTGGGTCAGGTGCTTGCGGGCGATCAGGTTGTCCTCGACGTCGACCTTGAAGCCCCGCAGGTACAGCGCCGCGCCGATGTCGAGACCGGTCAGCACGATCCAGCCGAGCAGCAGGATGACCGCGATCACCAGCCCGTGGCCGAACAGCGCCCTCTGGCCTTCGGTCAGGGGCGCGAGCCCGGCCGCCAGACCGAGGCCCACGGCCACCAGCGCCAGCCGCGTCGGCCGCCGCGTCCGCATCACCAGGGCGCGCCAGAACTCGTCCCGCCGGCTCAGCAGCCGGCGCGCGATCGCCACGCCCGCGGCGTGAACCGCCAGCGCGACGAGCACCGCGAGGATCATGAGTGCGAGACTCACCAGCCATGGCGGCAGGACGGCCAGCCAGGCCATGGCGTCTCGTACGGCGGGCGGAATGTCCGTCATCCCTTGGGGGAAGCCGGTGAACGCCGGTTGGTTCCTGTCAGGCCGCCGGGCTCATCCCCGCCGCCAGGGCGATCCGCACCGCCCCCGACAGTCCCCGCGCGCCCAGTTTGTCCATAAGCTTGGCCCGGTGCAGCTCGACCGTCCGGTGGCTGAGCCCCAGGTCGCGGGCGATCAGCTTGTTCGGCTGGCCCGCCAGCAGCCCGCGCAGCACCTCGCGCTCGCGCCGGGTCAGCCGCTCGACCTGCTGCCGCGCCAGCTCGTCGTCGGCCCGCGCGCCCAGCCCGGTCTCCAGCCGGCGGAAGCCCTCGTCCAGCGCAGGCAGCAGCTCGTCATTGCGATACGGCTTCTCGAGCAGCTCGACGGCCCCGGCCTTCATCGCCCGCACCGCCAGCGGCACGTCGGCCCGCCCGGTCAGCACGATCACCGCCATCCGCACCCGCTTCTCGTTCAGCTGGCGCTGCACCTCCAACCCGTCGACGCCGGGCATGTGGATATCCAGCAGCACGCAGCCGGCCATTGCGTCCGGCAGCCGCTCCAGAAAGACCGTCCCGCTTTCGTAGGTCTCGACGGTGTAGCCGAACGACCGCAGCAGCAGGCCCAGCGATTCCCGGGCCGCCTCGTCGTCGTCGACCACATGGACGATGCGCTCACGCGGCATGGGCGGCCTCCATCGGTATAGCAGCCAGGGTGAAGCGGAACACCGCCCCGCCCTCCGGCCCGGGCTCGACCCACATCCGGCCGCCGTGCGCCTGAACGATGCGGCGGGAAATGAACAGGCCAACCCCCATGCCGCCCGGCTTGGTCGAGACGAAGGGATTGAACAGCGTCCGCGCCACGGCCGGCGCGATGCCGGGCCCGGTGTCGGCCACCGTCACCTCGACCTCGTCGCCCAGCCGCCGCGTGACGACGTTCAGGCCGCAGGGCCCGGTCTGGTCACGCATGGCGTCGATGGCGTTGCGCATCAGGTTCACCAGCACCTGCTGGATCTGGACCCGGTTGGCGAGCACGTCACGAGCCCGCGGGTCGAGGTCGAGCCGGATGTCGACCGGATGCTGCCGGGTCAGGATCGTCGCCAGCCCGGCCGCGTCCTCCACCATCCGGGGCAGGTCCTCGATGCCTGTGTCGGTCTCGCCCCGGCGCACGAAATCCCGCATCCGGCGCACGATATCGCCGGCCCGCTCGGCCTGGCCCGCCGCCAGCCGCACGGCGCTCGCCGCCTCGTCGGCCTTGGTCTCCCCGCCCGCCTGCAGCAGGCGCTCGGCGGCGCTCAGAAAGTTGGCCATGGCGGTCAGCGGCTGGTTCATCTCGTGCGCCAGGGCGGCGGCCATCTCGCCCATGTCGGCGACGCGCGACAGATGCGACAGCTCGGTCTCCAAGTCGCGGACCTGGGCCTCGCTCTCGCGCAGGGCCCGTCCCCTGCCGATCGCGTAGGCCAACGCGGCGCCGCCGAAAACGAGCGTCGCCACACCCAGCGACCGCAGCAGGGCGGGCGACGTCTCGCCGCCCGCGACCGGGGATGCTTCGGCCGGACCGGCGACCGCCGCGAGTAGAAGCAGACCTGTCAGAAGTATCAGGTTCAATGCGGGTGAGTTGAGCCCTTGGCCCAAGACGTCACCACCCTCGAACGACCGGGCACGAACCCGCATTCCAAGCAACCGGGGCATTTCGACACCAATTCACTACAATCCAGGCCGAAGCCCCGGAATCGTCGCGCCCCGTCTTCGCGCTCGCTTCCTTGCCGGACGTCGGTATTTACCGGACGTTTACTTTATCACGCCGAATTTTCCCGCGATACGCGAAAATTCTCAGGGTTAACCCGGAGGAGCGACCTCGCCGGCATCGCCGATGGCGGGCATCACGCCCGGCTGCGCCCACGCATCGACGATCTCGATCTTCAACCCCTCGCCGGTCGTCGTGGGCAGGCCGCCCGCCAGCACCGGCGCCTTCGCCGGACCGGCTGGCGGGACCGACTCTCGCGACCGCGCCTCGGCGATACCCGCGAACAGATCGGCAAGGCTGCCCGCCGCCGCCCTCACGACCCCGTCGGCGGCGGTCCCCCAATCCGGCCGGACCCCGGACGGCAGGCGCAGGTCATCGGCCACGCCGCGCGAGACGATCTCTCCGGTGCGGGCGTCCATCACCACCAGAACATAGCGGGCCGGCGATCCGGAGGCCGCCCAGGCGCCGCCGCCCAGGGCGGCGATCGCCACCGCCAGGACCAGCGCGGCCCGACGACGGCGCCGGCGCCGCCGAGCCGCCGGAGGGGTCAGGGTCATCATCATGAGTCACGCCGCCAGACGGTCCGTCCGGACCGCCGGCTCCGCCTCGCGCAGCATGAAGCCCCGTCCCCACACCGTCCGCAGCAGCGCCTCGCCGCCCGGGGTCGCGGCGGCCAGTTTGCGGCGGATGCGGCAGACGTGGATGTCGACCACCTTCTCGAGCGGCTCCCCGTCCACGCCGCCGTAGAGGTGGTCCATGATCGATGCGCGGCTGACCACCCGCCCCCGCCGCAGGGCCAGCAGTTCGAGCAGGTCGAACTCCTTGCCGGTGATCCGCACCGTCGCCCGCCCCACCGAGACCGTGCGCGCCGCGATGTCGAGGCTCAGCCCGCCGACCTTCAGCAGGCAGGAGGCATGCCCGGCGGCGCGCCGGACAACCGCCCGGACCCTCGCCAGCAGTTCGGCCGGGTCGATCGCCCGGCCCACGCAGTCGTCCGCGCCCAGGTCCAGCGCCCGGGCCCGCCCCGCCGCGTCGATGCGGTCGCCCAGCAGGATGACGCCGGCGGCCACGCCGGTTCTCCGCAACCGCCGGACCAGCCCGGCCGGGCTCATGGCGGCCACGCCGTCGTCGATCAGCACCAGGTCGGGATCGCCCGCCCGCGCCTCGGTAAGGGCCTCCTCGCCGTCGACGGCCTCGGCGAGGGTCAGTCCCGCCGCCGCGAGCGCCGTACCGGCGAGCTGTCGAACGGCGGGGTCGGCGGTGACGAGCAGGACGCGCATGATCGGACTCCTCAGGCCCCGACCCGCACCGAACCTACCCCCGCGGCCGCCTTCGCTCAGGCTGTGCGAACTACGTATCGGGTTTCTACGGAGGCGCGCGGCGAGCACGGCCTCTCGCCCCTCGCTAGAGCGCCGATGACAAGCCGCCCGCTCTGCCGTTAGATCGTCCCATGCAACGTCGCTTCTTCGCCCTGGCCCTGATGACCGCCTTCGCCGCTCCGTGCCTGGCGCAGGCGCAGGACCGCCCGCCGGCCGAGCGGCAGATCCTCGTCGACCTCGCCTACGCGCTCGGCGAAAGCCACGCCCTGCGCCAGACCTGCAGCGGCGAGGGTGACCAGTACTGGCGCGACCGCATGGTCCGCCTGAACGAGACGGAGGCCGCCGATGCGGCCTTCAGCGGCCGCCTGACCCAGGCCTTCAACAGCGGCTTCGCCACCCGCCAGACCGAGTTTCCATCCTGCGGCCCGGCCAGCCGGCGCGCCGAACAGGCGGTCGCCCGCAAGGGCCAGGGCCTCGCCGGCCAGCTGTCGGCGATCACCCGCGTGGTCCGCGGCACGGGTCCGGGCGACCCGAACGATCCGAATTCGGATAGCGCCGATCCGGATTCGGTGGCGGACACCCCCTCGCCGCACTAGATTCATCCCCACATAGTTGTGGGGAGGGCCTTTCATGGGCTTCGGGATTTTCGCTGTCGTTCTGATCGTACTGGCGCTGCTGCTCCTGTTCGCGGTGGTGAAGATCGTGCCCCAGGGCCGCGAGTTCACGGTCGAGCGCTTCGGCCGCTACACCCGCACGCTGTCGCCGGGCATGCACTTCCTGACGCCGTTCTTCGAGTCGATCGGCCGGCGCGTGAACATGATGGAGCAGGTCATGGACGTGCCCCAGCAGGAGGTCATCACCAAGGACAACGCCGTGGTGAAGGTCGACGGCATCGTCTTCATCCAGGTGATGGACGCCGCCGCCGCCGCCTACCGCGTCGACAACCTGAACTACGCCATCGCCCAGCTCTGCATGACCAACCTGCGGACCGTGGTCGGCTCGATGGAGCTGGACGAGGTGCTGAGCCAGCGCGACCAGATCAACACCCGGCTGCTGAACACCATCGACCATGCGACCGGTCCCTGGGGCGTCAAGGCGACCCGGATCGAGATCAAGGACCTGATGCCGCCTGCCGACATCACCAACGCCATGGCCCGGCAGATGAAGGCCGAGCGCGAACGCCGCGCGGTGATCACCGAGGCGGACGGCGAGAAGCAGGCCGCGATCGCCAAGGCCGAGGGCTCCAAGCAGGCCGCGATCCTGCAGGCGGAAGGCCGCCGCGAAGCCGCCTTCCGCGACGCCGAGGCGCGCGAGCGTGAAGCGGAGGCCGAGGCCAAGGCGACGGCGTTCGTGTCGGAAGCCATCGCCCGCGGCGACATCAACGCCATCAACTACTTCATCGCCCAGAAGTACGTGGAAGCCTTCGCCCAGCTGGCCTCCTCGCCGAACCAGAAGACCGTCATCGTGCCGGCCGACTTCGCCGGCATCAGCGGCTCGATCGCCGGCATCGGCGAACTGGTGAAGACCCTCAGCGGCGACGGCGGCGGCAGCCGCCCCACCGGCGGCGGCGCCGTGCCGCGCTCCAAGGCCTAGGGAGGCCGCGATGACCTGGCTGACGGACCTCTACGCGACCCATCCTTTCTGGATCTGGCTGGCGATCGGCGGCCTGTTCCTGGCGGTGGAAGTCGCGACCGGAACGGGCTGGCTGCTGTGGACGGCCGCCAGCGCCGCCGTGGTGGCGGTGCTGACCTTCGTGCTGCCGGACAACGCGCTGGTTCACCTGACCGTCTGGGCGGTGCTGACCATCGTCTCGACGGTCACCGCCCGGCGCTTCCTGCCCCGCAACCTTTCGGGCGACGGGCCGGACATCAACGACAACGTCGGCCGCCTGGTCGGCCGCGAAGGCGCGGTGGTCGAGGCCTTCCGCAATGGCCAGGGCCGGGTGTTCGTGGACGGCAAGGAATGGGCGGCGGTCGCCGACGACGGCGGCGCGCCGAAGCTGGACGAAAAGGTCCAGGTCGTCTCGGCCGCCGGCTCGGTTCTGCACGTGAAGGCGGCTTAGCCGCACCGATCGCTGGACGACCGGAAGGGCGCGGAGCGATCCGCGCCCTTTTCGTTTCAGGCCTCGCCCAGCATTTCCCGCATGCCGCGGCCGGCCAGCTGGTCGGCGAGTTCGTTGAGCTCGTGGCCCGCGTGACCCTTGACCCAGCGCCAGTCGACCTTGTGCTTGGCCCGCGCCGCGTCCAGGCGCTTCCACAGGTCCTCGTTCTTGACGGGGCTCTTGTCGGCGGTCTTCCAGCCGCGCGCCTTCCAGCCGTGGATCCACTGGGTGACGCCGTTCTTCACGTACTGACTGTCGGTGTGCAGCTCGACATCGCAGGGCTTCTTGAGCAGCTCCAGCGCCTGGATCGCGGCCATCAGCTCCATGCGGTTGTTGGTCGTCGCCGGATCGCCGCCGCAGATCTCCTTTCGGTGACCGCCGGACATCAGCACCGCGCCCCAGCCGCCCGGCCCCGGATTCCCCCGGCAGGCGCCGTCCGTGTAGATCACCACCTTGGGAGTCATGCGTCGGCCAGCAGTTCCAGGCCCGCGCGATGGACGGCCAGCTTGCGCTCGTACTCCAGCGGATCCTTGGGCCGCACCAGCGCCCCGGCCGGGGTCGAGCCCCAGTCGTTGAGCCGCGTCAGGAAGAACCGCATCGCCGCGCCGTGGGCCAGCACCGGCAGCGCCGCGCGCTCGGCCGGCGACAGCGGCCGGTGCGTCTCGTAGCCGCCGATCATCGCCCGGCCGGCGGTCAGGTTGAACGAGCCATCGGCCTCGAAGCACCAGGCGTTCAGCGCCACCGCCAGGTCGTAGGCGTAGGCGTCGTCGCAGGCGAAGTAGAAGTCGATCGCCGCCGCGAACGTCTTGTCGCGGAAGAACACGTTGTCGGGGAAGAAGTCGGCGTGGATGGTCCCGGCCGGCAGGTCCTTCGGCCAGGCCGCCGCCAGATGGTCCAGGTCGGCGCGGATCGTCGCCGCCAGCCCCGGCTTCAGCGTCTCGGCCTCGTCCTCCAGTCCGCTGAACAGCGGCGCCCAGGCCGCCTGACCCAGGTCGTTGGCGCGCCGGCCGGGATAGCCCTGGCCGGCCAGGGCCAACCGCGCCAGGCCCTCGCCCGCTTGTCGGCAGTGGGCGGCGGTCGGCCGGCGGACCGACATGCCCGGCAGGAACTCGACCATCGCCGCCGGCTTGCCGCGCACGGTTTTCAGCAGCCGCCCCTCGCGGTCGGCCACGGGCCGCGCGGAGGGGAAGCCGTGGTCGGCCAGATAGAGCAGCAGTTCGAGGAAGTACGGCAGCTCGTCCGCCTTCACCCGCCGCTCGTACAGGGTCAGGATGAACCGGCCCCTGTCGGTCTCGAGCAGGAAGTTGGAGTTTTCGACGCCTTCGGCGATGCCCTTGAACGCCACCGCCGCCCCGACGTCGTAGTCGGCCAGCAGCGCGTCGAGTTCCTCGTCGGTGATGTCGGTATAGACGGCCATGGCGTGGGGATGGGGGACGCGACGCTGGCGGTCAAGCCGAGGATTTGGTATATACAGATGTACTAACGCAGGAGTCCGTCATGTTCGCGCTCAAGCTCACTAGGATCGGCAACTCGGTCGGCCTCGTCCTTCCGAAGGAAGCGCTGGCGAAACTGGGCGTGGAAAAGGGTGACGTCGTCTATCTGACAGACGCCCCCGAGGCCTCCATGACGCTTTCCGCCTACGATCCCAAGGTCGCCCGCCAACTCGAACTGGCCGAAGAGGTGATGGACGAGTACCGCGACACATTCCGGGCGCTGGCGAAGTGACGGATCATGGCCGACCCGGAATGGATCGAGATCGCGACGGTCAAGGTCGCGCATGATCGCAGCATCGCGCTTCACGGCGGCCTGCCTGGGCTGCGGGAGGAAGGCCTGCTTGAGTCGGCGCTCGAACGACCGAAGTACGAAGCCGTCGACGACCTGATCGTGCTTGCCGCGACCTACTGTGTCGCGGTCGCTTCGAACCATCCATTCGCGGACGGGAACAAACGGGCCGCCTTCTTGTGCCTGCTGCTGTTCCTGCGGCTGAACGGCCACCGCCTGGACGCTGATCGCGTCGATGCCACTCAAACCGTTCTGAAAGTCTCATCCGGGGACATGGATATTCCCACGCTGGCGACCTGGGTGCGCGCGAACCTCGCCCCGCTCTAGGCGGTCAGCACGCGCGGCAGCTTGAACGTCACCGTCTCGCGGGTCGGCGCGACATCCTCGATGGTGAGCGCATAGCGGGTGGCCAGCCTGTCGATCAGGCCCTGGACCAGCAGTTCGGGGGCCGAAGCGCCGGCGGTGACGCCGATGGTCGCGACCCCTTCCAGCCAGGCCCAGTCGAGCCCGGACGCATCGTCGATCAGCTTGGCTTCACTGGCCCCGCCGCGCAGCCCGACCTCGACCAGCCGCACCGAGTTGGAGGAGTTGCGCGACCCCACCACCAGCAGGAGGTCGGAGCTGTCGGCCAGCTGCTTCACCGCCTCCTGGCGGTTGGTGGTGGCGTAGCAGATGTCGTCCTTGTGCGGCGCGGAGATGCCGGGGAAGCGGCGCTGCAGCACCCCGACGATCCCGGCCGTGTCGTCGACCGACAGCGTGGTCTGCGTGACGAAGGCGACATTCAGCGGATCGATCGGCTCGAACACCTCGGCGTCGGCGGCGGTCTCGATGAGCCGCACCGTGCCTTCCGGCAGCTGGCCCATGGTGCCGACCACTTCGGGATGGCCGGCGTGGCCGATCAGCACGATCTCGCGGCCGGCGTCGTGATGCCGTTGCGCCTCGACATGGACCTTCGACACCAGCGGGCAGGTGGCGTCGAGGAACAGCATCTGCCGTTGCTTGGCCTCGGCCGGCACCGACTTGGGCACGCCGTGGGCCGAGAACACCACCGGCCGGTCGTCTGGAGCCTCTTCCAGCTCCTCGACGAAGATCGCGCCCAGCGACTTCAGCCGGTCGACGACATGCTTGTTGTGGACGATCTCGTGCCGGACATAGACCGGCGCGCCATACTTCTCGATGGCCCGCTCGACGATCTGGATGGCGCGGTCCACCCCGGCGCAGAAGCCGCGCGGGCTGGCCAGCAGGACCTTCAGGGGCGGCTTGATCGGCGAGGCGTCGTCCATGGTCGGCAAACTAAGCACTCAACCGCGCTCACGCCAGCGGCGAACGCGCGTTGCGGGGTCATGCATATGCCTTTATCAGGCTACATTCAGCTTTTGACCGGCTCCGCGCCGGACCCACTGTTTTACCGGACGTGACATGCGCCGTTCCTTGACCCTCGCGATCCTCGGCGTGTTCGCCGCCGGCGCACTGGCCTCCTCTCCCGCCATGGCGCAGGGCCGCCCCGGCGGTCGCGGCGACTCCGACCAGCAGCAGCAGGAAGAAGCCGCGCGCAAGAAGAAGCGCGACCAGGAGTGGAACCAGCCGGCCGCGCCGCTGCCGCAACTGCGCAACGCCGGCCCCTGCCCGTTCGCCAAGGTGCTCTACGACGCCGGCCGCTACATCGAGTTCAAGGACGGCCGCGAAGCCGCCGCGAACGTCGCCTGGACCGGCGAGTTCCAGGGCCTGGCGGCCGGCTGCGAGTACAAGGACGACGAACCGATCAAGATGCAGATCAACATGCTGCTCTCGTTCGGCAAGGGTCCGCAGGCGACCGGCGGCGCCAAGACGTTCCGCTACTGGGTCGCCGTGACCGAGCGCAACAAGCAGATCATCGCCAAGGAATACTTCGACCTGCCGGTGACCTTCTCGCCGGGCGAGGACCGTGTGTCGATCCGCGAGAACATCGCCGGCATCGTCATTCCGCGCGCCGCGCTGGAGACCAGCGGCTCGAACTTCGAGGTGCTGATCGGCTTCGACGTGACCCCGCAGATGGCGGCCTTCAACCGTGACGGCAAGCGCTTCCGCGTGACCGCCGGCGCGCCCCAGGCCGCCGCCCAGCCGGCCGGAGCGCCCGCTACCCAATGACCGACCTGAAACGGTCCCTGAGCGAAGCGGTCGCGGCCGTCTTCGCCGCGCAGGGACTTCCTGAAGACCTTGGCCGGGTGACCGCATCGGATCGCCCGGATCTCGCCGATTTCCAGTGCAACGGAGCGCTGGCCGCCGCCAAGGTGGCGCGCAAGCCGCCGCGCGAGATCGCCGCCGCCGTGGTCGAAGCCCTCGCCGGCCGTCCCGAGCTGCAGTCGGTCGAGATCGCCGGCCTCGGCTTCATCAACATGCGCGTCTCGTCCGACACCCTGTCGGCGCGGGCCCGTGAGATCGCCTCTGACATCCACGCCGGCGCCGAGGAAGTCGCCGAGCCGCGTCGCGTGATCGTCGACTACGCCGGCCCGAACGTGGCCAAGCCGATGCACGTCGGCCACCTGCGCGCCTCGATCATCGGCGAGTCCGTGAAGCGCATCTATCGCTTCCGCGGCGACCAGGTGCTGGGCGACGCCCACTTCGGCGACTGGGGCTTCCAGATGGGCCTGCTCATCTGCGCCGTCTCGGACGAGGACGCCTTCGTCCGCGCGCTGATGGACAAGCTGGTGGACACCAAGCCGCTCTCCGGCGACGACGAGCGCAAGGTGATGACCGCCCTGGCCGAGCACGTCAGCCTGGCCGACCTCGACCGCCTCTATCCGGAAGCCGCCGGCAAGGCGAAGACCGACGTCGAGTTCCGCGACCGCGCCCGCAAGGCCACGGCCGAGCTGCAGGGCGGACGCCTTGGCTACCGCCTGCTCTGGAAGCACTTCGTCAATGTCAGCCGCGTGGCGCTGGAACGCGAGTTCCACGCCCTGGGCGTCGACTTCGACCTGTGGAAGGGCGAAAGCGACGTCGACGGCCTGATCGCGCCGATGGTGCGCGAGCTGGAAGACAAGAACCTGCTGGTCGAGGACCAGGGCGCTCGCGTCATCCACCTCGCCAGGCCGGGCGAAACCAAGAAGAAGAAAGCGCCGGACGGCAGCGTCTACGAGGCGCCGAGCCCCGACCCGCTGATCGTGATCTCCTCGGAAGGCTCGGCCATGTACGGCACGACCGACCTGGCGACGATCCTGGACCGCCGCAGATCGTTCGACCCGGGCCTGATCCTCTATTGCGTGGACCAGCGCCAGGCCGAGCACTTCGAGCAGGTGTTCCGCGCCGCCTACCTGGCCGGTTACGCCCAGCCGGGCGAGCTGGAGCACATCGGTTTCGGCACCATGAACGGCCCGGACGGCAAACCCTTCAAGACGCGCGAAGGCGGCGTCCTGAAGCTGCACGACCTGATCGAGATGACCCGCGCCAAGGCCCGCGAACGGCTGAAGGAAGCGGACCTTGGCAGCGAACTGGCGCCCGAGGAATTCGAGGAAACCGCGCACAAGGTGGCCGTCGCCGCCCTGAAGTTCGCCGACCTCAGCAACTACCGCGGCACCAGCTACATCTTCGACCTCGACCGCTTCTCCAGCTTCGAGGGCAAGACGGGGCCCTACCTGCTGTACCAGGCGGTGCGGATCAAATCGCTGCTGCGCCGCGCCGGCGAGGAGCGGCTGGAGCCCGGCCGCATCCAGGTGTCCGAACCCGCCGAACGCGACCTCGCCCTGCTGCTGGACGGCTTCGACAGCGCGCTGACGGAGGCCTACGACAAGAAGGCCCCGAACTTCATCGCCGAGCACGCCTACAAGCTGGCCCAGGCCTTCTCGAAGTTCTACGCCGCCTGCCCGATCTTCCGCGAAGTGGACGAGAAGACCGCCGGCTCCCGCCTGGCCCTGGCCGGCGCGACGCTGAAGCAGCTCGAACTGGCCCTCGACCTCCTGGGCATCGAGACGCCGGAGCGGATGTAGACGCACGGCGTGGTTCGAGACGCCGCCCTGAAGGCCGGCTCCTCACCATGACGGCTTTTCTGGAAACACCACAGAGGAGCGAGCTTCGAGCGAGCGTCTCGAAGGACGCGCGCCCCGTTGCCCACACCCCCGCGCCGCCGCATCATGCGCCCTCATTTCGTTAGGGGGCGTCCATCGTGTTCAGGTCCACAGCCATCGCCGTCGTGCTGGCCTTCTCGGCCGCCGCCGCCGCGCCCGCCCTCGCCGCGCCGGCCGCCGCCACGTCCAGCCCCACCGCCGGCATGGAAAAGCTCGACGGCCTGATCACCACCTTCGTCGACCGCAAGTCGGGCAAGGTGTTCCTCAAGCTGCCGACCGCCGACAAGGACGGCATCCACGGCCGCTACCTCTACCAGACCTACCTGCGCTCGGGCCTCGGCTCGAACCCGGTCGGTCTCGACCGCTCGGCGCCGGGCGATACGCAGGTGCTGGTCTTCCGCCAGGCCGGGAACAAGGTCGTCGTCCAGTTCGAGAACCACGGCTTCATCGCCCCGCGCGGCTCGGTCGGCGAGCGGCAGGCGGTGCGGGAGTCGTTCGCCATCTCGACCGTCTGGTCGGGTGAGGTGACCTCGCGCGACGCCGACGGCTCTGTGCTCGTCGACATCTCCGGCTTCCTGACCCGCGACGCCCAGGGCGTCGCCCGCCGGCTGAAGCAGACCGACCAGGGCGACTTCCGCCTGGCCGCCGACCTCAGCTTCCCGGACACGGACACGGTCCGGGCCTTCCCGAAGAACATCGAGCTGGAAGCCACCCAGACCTTCGTCGGCGACAACCCCGGCGGGGAGGTGCGCGGCATCCTGCCGGACCCGCGCAACATCACCCTGACGCTTCACCACGCCTTCGTCGCCCTGCCCGAGCCCGGCTTCGAGCCCCGCTTCGCCGACCCGCGCGTCGGCGTCCTCGACCATCCGGTGATCGACTACTCGGCTCCGCTCGACGAGACGATGACCCTGCGCCTGGCGCACCGTTTCCGACTGGAGAAGACCGACCCGACCGCCGCCCGCTCGCCGGTGAAGACCCCGATCGTCTTCTACATCGACAACGCCGCGCCGGAGCCCGTCCGCTCGGCCCTGGTCGAGGGCGGCCGCTGGTGGAACCAGGCCTTCGAGGCCGCCGGCTTCATCGACGCCTTCCGCGTCGAGGTCCTGCCGGACGGCGTCAGCCCGCTGGACTCCCGCTACAACGTCGTCAACTGGGTCCACCGCGAGACGCGCGGCTGGTCCTACGGCCATTCGGTGATCGACCCGCGCACGGGAGAGATCGTCAAGGGCGATGTCCTGCTCGGCTCGGACCGCATCCGTCAGGACCGCCTAATCTTCGAGGGCCTGGTCGGCGCCGACAAGACCGGCAAGGGCGGACCCAACGACCCGATCCAGGCCTCGCTGGCCCGCATCCGCCAGCTGTCGACCCACGAGATCGGCCACTCCATCGGCCTGCAGCACAACTTCGCGGCCAGCACTTACGACCGGGGCTCGGTGATGGACTACCCGGGCCCGAAGATCGGGATCCGTGACGGCGAGATCGACCTGACCGACGCCTACGCCACCGGCGCCGGGGCATGGGACAAGTTCGCCATCACCTGGCTCTACGCGCCGGTCGCGCCGGGCGCGGAAGGCCGCCGCCAGCTGGACGCCATCGTGGACAAGGCCGCCGCCGACGGCCTGCGCTTCGTCTCCGACGACGACGCGCGCTCGGCCGATGCCGCCCAGCCGCTGGGCGCGGTCTGGGACAACGGCGCCGATCCGGTCGCCGAGCTGGCCCATCTGCTGGAGGTCCGGCGCATCGCCCTGTCGCGCTTCGGCCTCGGCAGCCTGCCGGCCGGAACCTCCGCCTCGGACCTGCGCCGCCGCCTGGTCCCGATCTACCTGTTCCACCGCTACCAGATCGACGCGACCGCCAAGCTGGTCGGCGGCGTCGACTTCACCTACGCGGTCGGCGGCGACGGTCGCGAGCCTTCGAAGCCCGTTGCGGCCGACCGCCAGCGCCAGGCCATCGACGCCCTGCTCGCCGTGGTCGATCCGGCCCAGCTGGACCTCAGCGACGGCCTGCTCGATCTGCTCAGCGGCGCGGAAGCGACCACGCCGGTCAAATGGACGACGGTAGAGACCTTCGGCGACGGCCCGATCTTCTCGATCAACGACGCCGCCGACGTCGTCGCGGGCAAGGTGTTCGAGG
>JBIICO010000005.1:0-61090 GCA_044238855.1 Caulobacter sp. | reverse complement strand
CGACCAGGCCCAGCCGGGCGTCGAGGAGCTGCTGAGCAAGACCTTCGCCGCCGTTTCCAGGCCGGCGAGCGGCCGTCAGGCGGAACTGGCGCGTGTGGTCCGCTGGCGGCTCGTCGCGGCCCTCGCCGAGACGCAGGCGGACGACGACCTGTCGCCCACCGCCGCCGCGCTGATTCGTTCGGGCCTGACCGACTACAGCCGCCAGCTGTCGGGCGCCAAGGGCGCGGACGCCGCCGACCGCGCCTTCAACCGCGACCTCGCCGCCCTCGCGGCCGACCCCGGCTCTCTGGCCGCCAAGGCCGGGAAGACCGCCCCCCGCACCCCGCCCGGCCCGCCGATCGGCGGCGAGACAGACTGGTTCGGCGATCTGGGGCTGTAGCCCTCTCCAACAACGTCATCCTCGCCCTCGTGGCGAGGCCTCCTGTCTCGGTTCGCAGGGGAGAACGCGATCACGTTCCCACGCGGGAGCTGGAGCAGGGGTCCTCGGGACGGGGGCGAGGAAGACGATGCAGGTATGGGCGATTGACTCCCCGCCCGACCTCCCGCACTTAACGCCTCGTCTCGCGGGAGACATCGGGGGCTCGCCTCCGAGGCCGAAGGCGCAACCGCCCCGGAAACGCTCAGGCAAACGGACCGCGCGACTTAGGAACGCTGGAAAGCGCCGCATCAGCGGCCGCCGAAGGAGCAAGGGTGGCTTTCGCCGCCCGAAATCTCTCAGGCTCGGAGACAGCGGGGGCGAATCGCACGGTCTTGGACCGGGCGAGACGCATCGACCCCGCCGGAGCCCAGCGTGTCAGCAGAAGCCGATCTCAAGAAGACCCCGCTCTACGACGCGCACGTCGCCGCCGGCGCGCGCATGGTCCCGTTCGCGGGCTATTCGATGCCGGTCCAGTACAGGGACGGTGTGCTCAAGGAGCACCTGTGGACCCGCGAGAGCGCCGGCCTGTTCGACGTCTCGCACATGGGCCAGGCCCGGCTGCGCGGCGTCGCGCCGCTGGCCGCCTTCGAGGAGGTCACCCCCGGCGACTTCATCGGCCTCGCCCCCGGCAAGCAGCGCTACAGCCTTCTGCTGAACCGCAAGGGCGGCATCATCGACGACCTGATGGCCTCGCGGCCCGACGACGACGGTCTGTTCGTGATCGTCAACGGCGCCTGCAAGGACAACGACTTCCACGTCATCGACGACGAACTGGCCCCGCAGGTCCAGATCGAGCGCCTGGAGAACCGCGCGCTCCTGGCGCTGCAGGGGCCCAGGGCCGCCGAGGTGCTGGCCGCCCACATTCCGGAAGCCGCCGGCAAGGTGTTCATGGACAGCTGGGCCACCACCGGCTTCGGCGTCGACGTGCTGATCTCCCGCTCGGGCTACACCGGCGAGGACGGCTACGAGATCTCCGTTCCGGCCGAGGCGGCCGAGGCTGTCTGGAACACCCTGCTGGCCGACGAGCGCGTGCGTCCGATCGGCCTCGGCGCCCGCGACAGCCTGCGCCTCGAAGCCGGCCTGCCGCTCTACGGCCACGACGTCGACGAGACGGTCAGCCCGGTCGAGGCCGGACTGACCTTCGCCGTGTCGAAGAAGCGCCGCGACGCCCAGGACTTCCCGGGCGCGGCCCGCATCGTCAGGGAACTGGCCGAGGGCCCGTCGCGCGTCCGCGTGGGTCTGAAGATCCTGAGCGGCGCCCCGGCCCGCGAAGGCGCCGAGATCGCCGACGCCGACGGCGCGGTGGTCGGCGTGGTCACCAGCGGCGGCTTCGCTCCCTCGCTCGGCCATCCCATCGCCATGGGCTTCGTGCCGCCCGCGCTCGCGGCGGTCGGCACGAGCCTGAACGTCATTGTCCGGGGCAAGTCCGGCGCGGCCGAGGTCGTCGCCATGCCCTTCGTCCCCAACCGCTACGTCCGCAAGGTCTAGGAGCCAGCCATGCGTTTCACCAAGGATCACGAGTGGGTCGAACTGAACGGTGACGTCGCCACCGTCGGCATCACCGCCTACGCCGCAGAACAGCTCGGCGACGTCGTGTTCGTCGAAGTCCCCGATGTCGGCAAGACGCTGAAGCAGGGCGACAGTCTGGCCGTGGTCGAGAGCGTCAAGGCCGCCTCGGACGTCTACGCCCCGGTCGCCGGCGAGGTCCTCGAGGCCAACGCCGAGCTCGGCGACACGCCCGAGACGGTCAACGCCCTGCCGGAAACCGGTGGCTGGTTCGCGAAGATCAAGGTCAGCGACGCCTCGCAGGTCGAGGCCCTGATGGATCGCGCGGCGTACGAAGCCTACCTCGCCACCCTCTAGTACCCGGGCGCCCCGGCGAAGCCGGGGTCCACACGGCCGCCTCAGCTTGGATCCCGGCCTTGGCCGGGACGATCGGTAACAACATGCGCTACCTCCCCCTGACGCCCGACGACCGCGCGGAGATGCTCTCCGCCATCGGCGTGAACACCATCGACGACCTGTTCGTGGACGTGCCCGCCCCCGCCCGCCGCCAGGGCTTCGTCGACCTGCCGCATGTGGCCGGCGAGCTGGAGGTCGAGCGCGAGATGGCCGCTCTGGCCGGCCGCAACGTCGCCGCCGGCTCGGTCCCGTTCTTCGTCGGCGCCGGCGCCTATCGCCACCATGTGCCGGCCACGGTCGACCACATCATCCAGCGGTCGGAGTTCCTGACCAGCTACACGCCCTACCAGCCCGAGATCGCCCAGGGCACGCTGCAGGTGCTGTTCGAGTTCCAGAGCCAGGTCGCCGCCCTGACCGGTATGGAGGTGGCCAACGCCTCGCTCTACGACGGCTCCACGGCCACCGCCGAGGCGGTGATGATGGCCCAGCGCGTCACTCGGCGTGAGCGCGCGGTGCTCTCCGGCGGTCTACACCCGCACTACGTCGGCACCACCGAGACCCTGGCCCGCGCCGAGGGCATGGAGGTCGTCTCCCTGCCCGCCGCCGTCGACGCCGAGGCCGCGGTCATCGACGCCATCGACGAGCACACGGCCTGCGTCGTCGTGCAGACCCCGAACGTGTTCGGGACCGCCACCGACGTCACCAAGATCGCCGAGGCCGCCCACGCCGCCGGCGCCCTGCTGATCGTGGTCACCACGGAGGCGGTGTCCTTCGGCCTACTCAAGTCGCCCGGCGAGATGGGCGCCGACATCGCCGTGGCCGAGGGCCAGTCGATCGGCAACGCCCTAAACTTCGGCGGCCCCTACGTCGGCCTGTTCGCCTGCCGCGAAAAACTGGTCCGCCAGGCGCCCGGCCGCCTCTGCGGCGAGACCGTCGACGCCGAGGGCCGCCGTGGCTACGTCCTGACCCTGTCGACCCGCGAGCAGCACATCCGTCGCGACAAGGCGACCTCGAACATCTGCACGAACAGCGGCCTCTGCGCCCTGGCTTTCTCGATCCACATGACCCTGCTGGGCGAGAAGGGCCTGCGCCGGCTGGCGGCGATCAACCACCAGAAGGCCCGCGAGTTGAAAGGCGGGCTGGAAGGCGTGCCGGGCGTGGAGATCCTCACCCCGCGCTTCTTCAACGAGTTCGCCGTGAAGCTCGGCAAGCCCGCCGCCCAGGTGGTGCAGGCGCTGGCCGACAAGGGCGTGCTGGGCGGCGTGCCCTACAGCCGCCTGGCCCCCGCCGCCGGCCTGGACGACGTCCTGCTGGTGGCCGCCACCGAGACCGTGACCGGCGAGGACATCGCCGCCTTCAAGACCGCCCTGACCGAGGTGATGGCGTGAGCAGCAGCATGAACACCGTCGGCCGCCCGACCCGCCCCGAGGCGACCACCGCCGCCAACGATCTGCACGCCACCCTGACGGGTGGCCGCGGCCTGCTGCAGGACGAGGCGCTGATCTTCGAACGCGACGGCTGGGACAAGACCGGCGTCGACATGCCGACCGCCGACCGCCCCGCCGACGACCTGGACGGCCTGCTGCGCGACGCGCCGATCGGCCTGCCGGGCCTCAGCGAGCCGGAGGCCGTGCGCCACTACGTGCGCCTGAGCCAGAAGAACCACGCCATCGACCTGGCCCTCTACCCGCTCGGCTCGTGCACGATGAAGCACAATCCGCGCCTGAACGAGAAGATGGCCCGCCTGCCCGGCTTCGCGGACATCCACCCGCTGCAGCCGCAGTCGACGGTGCAGGGCGCGCTGGCGCTGATGGACCGGCTGGCCCACTGGCTGAAGACCCTGACCGGCATGCCCGCCGTCGCCCTGACGCCGAAGGCCGGCGCCCACGGCGAGCTGTGCGGCCTGCTGACCATCAAGGCCGCCCACGAGGCCAACGGCCAGGGCCACCGCAAGACGGTGCTCTGCCCGACCAGCGCCCACGGCACCAACCCGGCCACCGCCGCCTTCGTCGGCTACAGCGTGGTCGAGATCGCCCAGACGGACGACGGCCGCGTCGACCTCGCCGACCTCGAAGCCAAGCTCGGCCCGGACGTGGCCGCGATCATGGTCACCAACCCAAACACCTGCGGCCTGTTCGAGCGCGACGTTCTGGAGATCTCGCGCCTGACCCACGCGGCGGGAGCCTACTTCTACTGCGACGGCGCCAACTTCAACGCCATCGTCGGCCGGGTCCGCCCGGGCGACCTGGGCGTCGACGCCATGCACATCAACCTGCACAAGACCTTCTCCACCCCGCACGGCGGCGGCGGTCCGGGCGCCGGTCCGGTGGTGCTGAGCGCGGCCCTGGCGGCCTACGCCCCGGCCCCCTGGGTCGTGCATCACGCGGACGGCTTCAGGCTGGTCGAGGAAGCGGTCGACGAAGCCGAGGCCGCCTTCGGTCGCCTCAGCGCCTTCCACGGCCAGATGGGCATGTACGTCCGCGCCTACGCCTACATGCGCAGCCACGGGGCCGACGGCCTTCGCCAGGTGGCCGAGGACGCGGTGCTGAACGCCAACTACATCAAGGCCCGCCTCGGCGACCTGATGACCCCGGCCTTCCCGGAGGGCCCCTGCATGCACGAGGCCCTGTTCGACGACAGCTGGCTGGAAGGCACCGGGGTGACCACGCTCGACTTCGCCAAGGCGATGATCGACGAGGGCTTCCACCCGATGACCATGTACTTCCCGCTGGTCGTCCATGGCGCGATGCTGATCGAGCCGACGGAGACGGAGAGCAAGCAGGAGCTGGACCGCTTCGTCGAGGCGCTGCGCCTGCTGGCCGGAGCGGCCAAGGCCGGCGAGGTCGACCGCTTCAAGGGCGCGCCGTTCCACGCCCCGCTGCGTCGCCTCGACGAGACCCTGGCGGCCCGCAAGCCCAAGCTGCGCTGGAAGCCGGAAGCCTGACTGCCGAAGGGCGGCGGCGCCATCCTGCTGCCGCCGTTCCTTCACTCTGAGGTCACAACCTGAGACATTTCGGCCACTGCGACATGCAGAACCTGTCGAGGGTCGATTAAGTCTCTGTCACAGAGGAACCCGGCCCCTTTACGCCGCGCTACGGGCTGCACATATCGAAGTGCAGCGACGCGGCCCCACCGAATGCGGCGCTTCTCCGCCCCGTGTTCCGGTCCAAGATGTCCCTCGTCCTGACGATGCCCCGCGCCTTCACGTCCGCAGACGACGCCGCCCGTGTCCTGGTGACGCGCGTGACGCGCTGGGCGCTGATGACGCTCGGCGCGGTGCTGGTGCTGGCCGGCATCGCCATCGCCCCGCTGCCGGGTCCCGGCGGCCTGCCGGTGATCGTCATCGGGCTGATGATCCTTCTGCGCAACAGCTTCTGGGCCAAGCGCCAGTTCGTCCGCTTCCAGCGCGCGCATCCGAAGACGGTGTTCCCGATCCGTCGCCTGCTGCGCCGCGAGCCGGAGGTCTTCCCGGTCTTCTGGCAGGGCATCCTGCGGACTGAGCGTGTCGTGCTGGGCAAGAACCGTCGCTTCTTCAAGAAGCTGCGCCGCCGCTTCCGCAAGGCGCGTCGCTAGAGCGCGCCAGGCGGATGGCTACGCGGTTCCGCCGCCCGAACGCGCTCCAGACCCAGGAAGCCGCAGCGAGTCGGGCTAGGGCCTCTCGTTCATCTCGAGCAGCAGCCGGGCCGACGTGTACCTGATCACCAGTTCCAGCGCCTCTTCGGGCAGCTTCAGCTTGGTCTGCAGCGACCGTGCGAAGACGGCGACGTCGTCGAGCGCGGTGTTCTGGTCGCGCCGGTAATCCACCGTCTCCGCGCGGGCCGCCGTCAGCTTGCCGGCCAGGGCGGGCGCGTTCCAGGCCCGCGACAGCGCGGCGCGATCGGCGCCGTACCCGGACGCCAGGTCGACGGTGTTCGCTTCGAGGCCGGCGCGATAGGCGAACCGCTCCCCGGCCTCCCGCCACTCCTCGTCCCCGATGCCGCAGGTCTTGGCCCAGAGGTCGAAGTCGGGCTGGCCAAGATACTTGTGGACCGACGCGATGTCGTTGCGGCGCATCGCGTCCATCGTCCCGGTCTTCTGGGCGGCGCTCAGCGTGCTCCACATGCAGCCGGTGTCGACGACAGCGCCGGCCGGACTCGCCGCCAGGACCAGGGCGGCGATCAGGCCGCCGGCCGTCAGGATCTTCGTCTTCGTCTTCGTCATTCCCCGTCCCCCATCGTCCGATCGCCCCCGGACGGCTTCAGTCGAACCGCTGCTCCGCCACGGCCGCCGTCGCGCGCGAGGCCAGATAGAGCGCCAGCTGGATGTTGCCCTGCGCGTCCCCGACGCCCAGCGTCTGGGCCGCCGCCGCCGCGGCGCTCCGCGCGGCCGTGTCGGTCTCCGGGGCGATCTGGCTCTTGTCGATCAGTCCGGTTCCGACCGCCAGGAAGGCCTTGCGCGCCTCGGGAGCCAGTCCGTCCCAGGCCGTCTGCAGCTGGCGCTCGGAGACCCCGCGCTTGCTCAGGTTGGCCAGGCTCTTCTTTTCCATCAGCACGGCCCCGTAGAGCGTGCCGAGCGCTGTGGTGTCGACATCGTCCTGGACGCCGCACCGTTTCCAGCCGACGAAGTCGGCCTCGCTCACCTCGAAGTCGGCGTCCGCCAGCTCACGCTCGGCCATGACCTTTTGCAGCGCCGCGCGCTTGGCGGCCGGCAGCTCGCGCCACAGGCAGGGCCCATCGATGGCCAGCGCCGGGCCGGCCGCGAGGGCCGACACCACGACCGCGAGCACGCTCCCGGCGATCACCTTGCGAAACATCATGGGCCCTCCACTCGCCCGGAGCCTAGCCGCGCGGGCGGCGCCGCGAAACGAAAAAACCCCGCCGATCGCTCGGCGGGGTTTTCCGTTGGATTTTGCCGTTTCGCCTACTGGAGGCGACCGGCCAGGCCCTTGATCGCCTCGTCGACCGACGGGTCGGACTTGGCGGCCGCGGCGCGGGCGGCCAGCACCTGCTCGGCGGCTTGCGCGGCGAGCTCGGCGGCGGCGGCCTTCACCTCGGCGGTGGCCTGGGCCTCGGCGGAGGCGATCTTGCGCTCGGCCAGGGCGGCGCGACGCGTGATCTGCTCGTCGAGCTTGATCTTGGCCTCTTCCGCCAGACGCACGGCGTCGGCTTCGGCGGCCTTGAGCATCTCGGCGGCCTGACGCTCGGCGGCGTCACGCTGGGCGCGGATGTCGGCCAGCATGGCCTCGGCCTCGGCGCGCAGACGCGCGGCCTCGTCGAGGTTCTGCTGGATGGCCGCGCCCTTGGCGTCGATCATGCCGGCGATCATGGCGCGGGCCTTCCACCAGACCACGCCGAAGAACAGCAGCAGCCCGACCCCGACCCAGAACTCCGGGTTGGACAGGTTCCAGAAGTGGCCTTCGAGGAAAGCGGGCATCAGGCGACTCCTCCGACAGCCTTCAGCTCGGCGGCCGTGGCCGTCTTGCCGGTCAGCTTCTCGACGATCGCCTTGGCGGTTTCCTCGGCGATGGCGCCGACGTTGGCCATGGCGCTTTCACGCATGGCCGCGATCCGCGTCTCGGCCTCGGCGACCTTGCCGGCCGTCTCGGCGTCCGCCGCGGCGGTGCGCTCGGCGGCCTCGGCCGACGCCTTGGCGCGGGCTTCGGCGGCGAGGCGCTGCGTCGTGGCGCGCGCGTCGGCGACTTCGGCGGCGGCGGCCTTGGCCTGGTCTTCGGCTTCCGCCTGAACCTGCTTGGCCGCTTCCAGAGCGCCGGCGATCGTGCTGGCCCGCTCGTCGATCACCTTCCGCATACGCGGGGCGAAGACGCGCGAGATCAGCACGTACAGAATGACGAACAGCACGAGCAGATAGGCGATCTGACCGCCCCAGTGCTCGAACTGAAACTGCGGAACGCCACCGCCGCCGCCCGAGCCATGCTCGGTCGACTCGTGCGTGCCGTCAGCGCCGTGCGGGGCCGCGGCCCCGTGAGGATCTGCCATGACCTACTCGTCCCGTGGAAGGTTCGGCGACGCCGGATGGACGCCGCCGTACATCCGGTCCTTAGACCTGGGCCGAGAAGATCAGGAAGCCGAGCACGAAGGCCAGGATGCCCAGGGCTTCGGCCAGGGCGGCGCCCACGAACAGGTTGCCGATTTGCGAGGCGGCGGCCGACGGGTTGCGCAGGGCGCCCGACAGGAAGTTGCCGAAGATGGTGCCCACGCCGATACCGGCGCCGATCATGCCCAGGGTGGCGAGGCCCGCACCGATGTACTTGGCGGCTGCAGCGTCCATGATTGTCTTGTCCTAGTTGGTCAGAAGTTGGGTTGGAATGTCCGGATTGGCCCGCGTTTTAGTGGGCATGATCCAGATTGACCACATCGTTCAGATAGATGCAGGTCAGGATGGCGAAGACGAAGGCCTGGAGGAAAGCCACCAGGAACTCCAGCGCGGTCAGGGCCACGACCATGGCCATCGACACGACGCCGACCGGCGGGCCGATGAGCAGGCCCAGGCTGCCGACGGCGGCCGCGGCGACGAAGCCGGCGAACACCTTCAGGGCGACGTGGCCGCCCATCATGTTGCCGAACAGACGAAGCGACAGGGTCAGCGGGCGCAGGAAGAAGGAGATCAGCTCGATCGCGCCGACGGCGGGGCGCATCACCAGCGGCGCGCCCATCGGCCAGAACAGCTTCAGGAAGCCGAAGCCGTTCTTGACGACGCCGATCACCATCACCAGGCCGAAGGTCAGCAGCGCGAAGGTCACGGTGATGGCCAGCTGCGACGTGGCGGTGAAGGTCAGCATCATGCCGAGCAGGTTCATGCCCAGGATCAGCAGGAAGATCGTGAACACGAACGGGAAGTACTTGCGACCCTCATGACCGATCATCGAGTCGGTCAGGTTGTCGATCATGCCGAAGACGCCCTCGCCGACCGTCTGGAGACGGCCCGGGACGACCTTGGCCTTGGAGGTGACGGCCCACAGGAAGCCGACGATCACGACGAAGACGATCGTCATCGCCAGGTGGGAATTGGTGAACGCGAGATCGACCTTGCCGATGACCGGAAGGGTAACGTCGGGAAAATCCACGAGCTTGCGGATTTCGAACTGTTCCAACGGGCTGGCCACGGGCCTTCTCGCTCCTAGTCTTTCCTGGCGTCGGAAGCCTGCGCTCTGCGCGCGGCTTCTTCCGCCTCAGCCTGCGCCATCAGCCGTTTGGCCGTGCGGCGCGCCATGTATATCGACAGCGCGAAGCCCAGAAGGACCCCGCTGATGACACCCCAGGGCGTGGTGTGGAACAACCAGTCCACCGCCGCGCCCGCACCCAGCCCCAGAAACACGCCGCCGAGCAGTTCCGCGAGGATGCGGTAGGCCTGGCTGGTCGCCGTCGCCCCGGTAATCGGGGACGGGGCGGGCGTCGTTCTCGCCTTGAGCGCCTTCGCCCGTTCGTCGAGGCTGCGGAGCGCCTCTTCGCGCGGGTCAGGGGCCTTAGGCATGGGGGCTGTAGGTCCGACACCGGCCCGACGGGAAAACCCCACGGGCCCTGTTTGATCGCGGCGGAACCTACAGATCGCGCTGCGGTGCGTCAAGGTTGGGCGAATTATATGTAAGCCGTTGAATAGGTTGGATCTTTTTAGCCCCCGGGAACAGGCGGGAATCATCGGTCTCCGGAACCTCCGGAGGCAAGCCGAGGTTCCGCACGGGAACCCGCCCCTCGCATGCCCGTCCACGCACCCCATCCGCTCATCCCCGCGAAAGCGGGGACCCAGGCTTGATGGCCGCGAGTCCATCAGGACGGAGCGCCGCCATCAATGCGGCGAATCCGAAGCCAGAGTCCTCGGTTCCGGGAGGATGGTCGGCGGATAATTGAGATGCGCAGGTATAACTCGCTGATTCAGCTCGGCTTTGCGGGCAACCGCCGGCCGGGAGTCGGAAACTCATCCCCCCTTTCCGGTCCAAGCCATCCTCAACGGGTCTCGAAGCACGGGGAGGGCGCATGGCCAGCGACCTTGCGGCGACGAGACGGGGTTCGAACGGGACAAGGATGAGGGGGTTACTCACGCGGTCCGGGACAAGGCTTGCTGCCCTGCCCGCCCGTCGGAGGCATGGCGGCTAAGCCCTACGGCTGCCTACCGGCTGCTTCTGGATAACGAGCTTCGCGGAGCGCTTTGGTTCACGCCACCGTTCACACGTTCACACCGCAGACTTCCGGGGTGAGCCCGGAGCGCTCCGCACCACCTCCCCAACCTTCAGGGCGAAACCCGTGAGGCGGCGAAGCCGTGTCCGCGACCCGGCTCCCTCCCCGCAAAGCAAAAGCCCCGGCCTTTCGGCCGGGGCTTCGCTTGGGTCAGCTAACTGACGCCGGGATCGTCGATCCTAGAAGTTGATCGAGATCGTCGAGCGACGGTTCAGCGGTTCCTTCACGCCGTCGCCGGTGGCGACCGCGAGTTCGCTTTCACCCTTCCAGTCGACGGACAGGGCGCCGGCGTTGACGCCTTGGCCCACCAGGGCGTCGGCCACGGCCTTCGCACGACGTTCCGACAGGCGGACGTTGTACTTCGGCGAGCCCGACGAGTCGGTGTGGCCGACCACGACGATACGGGTGGCGCCGCCGCCCGTGGCGTACTGGGCCGCTTCCGAAACCACCGTCTGGGCTTCCGGCGTCAGCACGTACTGATCGAACGGGAAGTAGACGATGAACTCACGCGCCTCGTAGGCCGGCGGCGGCGGAGGCGGCGGCGGCGGCGGGGGCGGCGGGGGAGGCGGCGGCGGCGGCGGCGGCGGCGGAGGCGGCGGCGGTTCGGCGCCGAACGCGTAGCGGATGCCGACCGTGACCGACTGGTCGCGGTAGTCGTGGCTGACCGGGCCGTACACGCCGCCGTCGATGTCGAAATCGCCGGTCTGGAAGTAGCGGTAGGTCACGTCGACGTTGATCTTGTCGGTGGCCTTGGCGGTGAAGCCGGCGATCGCCTGCCACGCCCAGACGCTGTCGGAATCGTCGACCACGTCGCCGAGGCCGAACACGTCGACGTTGACCTTCGCGTTGGCCATGCCGGCGCCGACGCCGATGAAGGGATGCAGGTCGCCTTCAGGCATGAAGTCGACGATGACGTTGCCCATCAGCGAGTAGATCTCGACGTCGCCCGGCGAGCCGAGCGAGCCCGACGGCGTTTCACCCGGGCGGTAGCCGCCTTCGAGTTCCACGCGCCAGTTCGGCGAGAAGCGGTAGCCGACCCGGCCGAAGGCGACCCAGGTGTCATCGGGATCGATCACGATCGGCACGCCGAAGCCGAGCGGATCGCCGAAGTTCATTTCTTCCGACCAGTGGTAACCGACGTCGAGCGCGCCGTACCAGTCCTGCGCCTGCGCGCTGGAAGCACCGAGCGTGGCTGCAGCCAGGGCTGCTCCCGCCAGAAGCTTGAGTTTCATGTTTGAGAGCCCTCTCCTAGCCCATGCGGCGATGAGCCGCTTCCTTGTGTTATATCAACCAAGTTCGTCGAGCAAAGTGTCGGTGAAGCCACACATTCGTCAAATGTCGGCCCACCTACCCTGAACGGCGAGTTTCTCAGTCTAGAGTTGTCCGGTAACGCGCCATCGCCAGTGCAACCACGATCACGACGAATACCGTGAGCGCCGCAAGGCTCGGCCATAAATCGCCCACCCCTAGTCCCTTGAGGAGCGCACCGCGCACCACCCGCAGGAAATGCGTAACCGGAATGACGGTTCCCAACGCCTGGGCCCATTCCGGCATCCCCTTGAACGGGAACATGAATCCGGACAGCAGGATAGACGGCATGATGTAGAAGAACGACATCTGCATCGCCTGAAGCTGGGTCCGCGCCAGGGTCGACATCAGGAAGCCGAGCGCCAGGCTGCCCACGATGAACAGCATGATGCCCAGGGACAGGGCGCCCCAGCCCCCGCTCATGGGCACGTCGAACAGCAGTTTGGCCAGCACCAGGATGAAGGCGGTCTGGACCAGCCCGACCAGGACGTAGGGCGCCAGCTTGCCGGCCATCACCTCCAGCGGCCGCACCGGCGTCGCCAGCAGCGCCTCCATCGTGCCCCGCTCGTACTCCCGCGTGACCCCCAGCGCGGTCATCATGACCAGCGTCATCGACAGGATCACCCCCAGCAGGCCCGGCACGATGTTGTAGGCGGTGATGGCCTCGGGATTGTAGCGGCGATGGACGACCACCTCGAACGGCGGCCCGCCCCCCGGGCTTCGCGCCACGGCCCCGGTCAGGTCGTGCGCCAGCGCGTTGTCGGGCAGCGCCGCCAGGGCCGCGACCGCCCCGCCGGTCGCCCCGGGATCGGAGGCGTCGGCCTCGACCAGGATCTGCGCCTTGTCGCCCCGCACCACGCGCCGCGTGAAGTCTGCGGGAATGGTGATGGCGAACATCACCTCGCCCCGCGCCAGGGCCGCGTCCAGCTCGGCCGGCGTGCGGGCGACCCGGGTGATGTCGAAGTAGCCGCTGTTGCGGATCGCCCCCAGGGTGGAGCGGGCGAAAGCGCCGTTGTCCTGCACCAGCACAGCGGCCGGCAGGTTCCGGGGGTCGTTGTTGATGGCGTAGCCGAACAGCAGCAGCTGCACGATCGGCATCAGCAGGATGAGGGCATAGGTCAGCCGGTCGCGGCTCAGCTGGGTGAACTCCTTCACCATCACCGCCATCACCCGGTCCAGCGAGAAGGCGGCGCTCATCGGAAGTTGTCCGTCGACCGGTTCATCAGGTGGATGAACACGTCCTCGAGCGTCGGCTCGACCTCGGTCCAGACCAGCGGGGCTTTCCGGAACGGCGCGACGGCCGCCTCCAGCGCGGCGCGGTCCGTGCCGCTGACATGCAGGGCGGCCCCGAACGGCGCGGCCATCTCGATCCCCGGCCGTCCCGCCAGCTCCCGCGACAGCCGATCGGCGCCGGGCCCCTCGGCCCGCAGAGTCGTCAGGCGCGACGCCGCGATCACCTCGGCCCCGGTCCCGCGCGCCATCAGCCGGCCGTAGGCGATGTAGGCGATGTCGTGGCAGCGCTCGGCCTCGTCCATGTAGTGGGTGGAGACCATCACGGTCAGCCCCTCGGCGGACAGGGCGTGTATCTCGTCCCAGAACTCGCGCCGCGCCTTGGGATCCACACCCGCGGTCGGCTCGTCGAGCAGCAGCAGCCGCGGCTCGTGCAGCACGCAGGCGGCCAGGGCCAGCCGCTGCTTCCAGCCGCCGGACAGGCTCCCCGCCAGCTGCCGCCGCCGGTTCTCCAGGCCCAGCCGCTCGAGCGCCTGTGTCACCCGCCGGCGCCGGTCGGGCAGGCTGTAGACCCGCGCCACGAAGGCCAGGTTCTCCTCGATGGACAGGTCCTCGTAGAGCGAGAACTTCTGGGTCATGTAGCCGGTCTGCCGCTTGACCAGCTCGGCCTCGCGACGGAAGTCCAGGCCCAGCACCTCGCCCTCGCCCGCGTCCGGCGTCAGCAGCCCGCACAGCATCCGCAGGGTGGTGGTCTTGCCCGATCCGTTGGGCCCCAGGAAGCCGGTGATCCTGCCGCGCTCGACCTGGATCGACAGGTCCTGGACCACGTGCTTGTCGCCGAAGCTCTTGTCGAGGCCGGTGACATCGACGGCGAGCTCGGTCACCTCCCCGCTCCCGCGGGGGCGACGTCGACCGGCTGGCCGGGATTGAGCGCCCGCGGATCGGCCGGCCGCGCCTCGACCAGGAACACCATCCGGTCGCGGCTCTCGCGGCTGTAGATGACCGGCGGGGTGAACTCGGGCCTCGGGCTGATGTAGTCGATGATCGCAGACAGCCCCTTGGCGCAGCCGTCGCAGGTGAAGCTCACGCTCTGGCCGACGCGATAGCTGGACAGCGCCTGCTCCGGCACGAAGAACCGCAGCCGCACCCGGTCGTCGGGGACCAGCGACACGACCGGCTGGTTGGCCGCCGCCCATTCGCCATCCTGGAAGTAGACCTCCTCGACCCGCGCGGCGGACGGGGCGGAAGGTCCTGTCCGGTCGAGCTGGGCCTGGGCCTCGGCAAGGGCGTCGCGCGCCTGGTCAACCTGGGCCTCGGCCGCGCGGACGGCGTCGGGCCGCGCGCCCAGCGTCGCCGCCCCGCGCTGCCGCTCGATCGCGCGCATGTTGGCCAGCGCCGTCTCGCGGGCGCCCCGCGCCGTGTCGAGCCGTGCCGGCGCGTAGATGCCCTGCCGCACCAGCGGGGCGATGCGGTTGTACTCGGCGTTGGCCTGGTCGTACTGCGCCTTGGCCGCCGCGCGCTGGGCGTCGAACACGGCCAGCTCCTGCGGCCGTTGCCCCTTGCGGGCGTCCTCCAGCCGCGCTTCGGCCTCGGCCACCGCGGCCGCCGCCCGGTCGCGCTGGGCCACCAGCGGCGCCGCGTCGAGCGCGAACAGCGGCTGGCCGGCCGTCACCCGCTGCCCCCGCTTCACATGGACGGCGGACACCGCGCCGGGCGTCGACGACGACAGGTACAACGCCTCGCCCTCGACATAGCCGGACAGCGCCCGGCCGCGCTCGTCCCTCGGGCCCCACGCCCACCAGGCCGCGGCCGCGCCGGCGACGACGACGGCCGCGATCACGGCGATGCGGATTTTCGGGTTCATGGGCGGGCTCCCTCGACGAGCATCCCCTGCAACACGGTCTCGACATGCTGGGCGGCCAGCGCGCGCAGGTCGACGGGCTCGGCCCCGACCGGCGTGAAGGTCTCCTGCCACAGGGCGCCCAGCAGCATCGGCCCCATCAGCGAGAAGGCGTGATAGCGCGGCGCGCCCGGCTTCAGCTCGCCCCGCGCCTGGGCCCGCTCGACCACCAGCGACACGATCGGCAGCGCCCGCATCACGACCTCGTCGTGCCAGACCCGGGCGAGGTCGGGGAAGTTGCGCGACTCGGCGATCACCATCTTGGCCACCGCGCCCAGATTGGTGGTGCTCAGCAGCTCGGCCATCCGCGTCAGCAGCATCCGGACCAGCGTCGCGAACGGAATCTCCACCGTTCTCGCGATCGCTTCCACCGCGTCCAGATTGGGCAGAATCGCTTCCCGCACAACGGCCTGGAACAGGTCCTGCTTGGTCTCGAAATAGAGGTAGAGCGCGCCTTTGCTCACCCCCGCCCGGGCCGCGATATCCTCAAGCCTGGCCGCGGCGAAGCCCTTCTCGGCGAACACCGCCAGGGCCGCCTCGACGATCTCCTGCGGGCGGGCGTCCTTGCGGCGACGCCATTTGGGCTGGCCGGCCTGCATGGGATGAAAACCTCATAACTGACTGCTAAGTTACTTACTCTTCGGTCAGATATGAGTCAACGAGCGCGGTTATGCGGCGCGTGGTTCGAGACGCGGACCTGCCGTCCGCGCCTCACCATGACGAAATTCGAAGCGCTTCCTCGAAGGACGCGGGACGCCTACCGCGTCGCGTCGCGCAGCCGGCGTCGGCCGCCCAGCGCGTCCGGCCGGTTCAGCTCCTTGCGGAACTCGTCGCGGCGCTCGTGGATCGAGGCGATGACCAGGCCCATCGGAATGCCGATCTCGACCAGCGCCGCTTCGGAAAGCTGCAGCGAGGCCTCGATGGTCTCGGGCACGGCGTCGGTGGCGCCCAGCTCGTACAGCCGCTTGGCGTGGCGGGCGTCGCGGGCGCGGGCCACGATGGTCAGGTCGGGACGCAGCTCACGGGCGGTGGCCACGATGGCCTCGGCCCCCTCGGGACTGTCCATGGTGACGATCAGCGCCCGGGCGGAATCGAGCCCGCAGCGGCGCAGGAACTCACCCCGCGAAGCGTCCCCGAAGTAGATCGACTGCCCGGCCCGGCGTCCGGCCTCGACCAGTCGCGGATCGCGCTCGGCGGCGACCCAGCGGATCTCGTGGCGGTTCAGCATGTCGCCGACCAGCTTGCCGACCCGGCCGTAGCCGACGACCAGTACAGCCGGAGCGCCTTCCTCGGTGGCGACCGGCAGCTCGATCGGCTCGACCGGCGTGTTGGCCGCCGGATTGGCCATCGGCCGTCCGCCCAGTCGCGCGCCCAGCATGGCCAGGAACGGGATGCAGAACATGGTCAGGGTCGAGGCGACGAGGATGGTCTGGCCGATGTCGCGCCGGACGATGCCGCTGCCCATGGCGCTGTCGAGGATGACGAAGGCGAACTCGCCGCCGGCGGCCAGCAGCAGGCCGGCCTCGAGCGCCTTGCGCCACTTCAGCCCGAACAGCAGGCCGAGCACGAACACCACGGACCCGATCAGCAGCAGCAGCCCGACGGCGATACCCAGGATCGTCACCGGCTTGGCCGCCAGCAGCGACAGGTCCAGCCCGATGCCGATGGAGACGAAGAACAGCCCCAGCAGCAGCCCCTTGAACGGCTCGATGGTCACCTCGACCTCGTGCCGGTACTCGGTCTCGGCCAGCAGCAGGCCGGCGATGAAGGCGCCCAGCGCCATGGACAGGCCGGTCAGGGCGGCGATCAGCCCCGCGCCGATGACGATCAGCAGCGAGGCGGCCATGAACAGCTCCTCGCTCTTGGCCTTGGCCACCGACCGCATCATCGGCCGCAGGGCCAGCCGCCCGACGACCACCAGGGCCAGGATGCCGAGCGCGGCCGGGGCGAAGGTCAGCAGCAGGCGCGGCGAGAAGGCGTTGGCCTCGCTGCTGCCCATCACCGCCAGGGTGATCAGGATCGGGGCGACGGCCAGATCCTGGAACAGCAGCACGGAGAAGGTCGCCCGCCCGGCCTGGCTGTGCTGGCGCTTGCTCTCGGCCAGCAGCGGCATGACGATCGCGGTGGAGGACAGCGACAGGGCCGCACCGATCGCGGCGGCGGCCGGCAGCGGCTGGCCCAGGGCCATGGCGGCGGCGGCGATGCCGACGGTGCAGAGCGTCACCTGCAGCCCGCCCATGCCGAACACCAGCCGCCGCATCAGCCGCAGCCGTTCCCAGCTCAGCTCCAGCCCGATCATGAACAGCAGGAAGACAACGCCGAACTCGGCCAGTTGGGCCACGTCCTCGGGCTTGTCGATGGTGACGACGGACAGCCAGGGGAAGCTGTCGGACAGCGCGCCGAGGCCGAATGGGCCGAGCAGGACGCCGGCTCCGAGGAACCCGAGGATGGGGCTGATCTTCCAGCGCCGGAACAGCGGGACCACGACGCCCGCTGTCGCCAGAAAGAGGACGACGTCCTTGTATTCGCCGGGTTGAACTTCAGCCGTCATCGGGTCTCCAAATCACCTGCGGACATTATGGACGGTCGGAACCGCCTTGCGGAACCCCACGGACGGGATTAAGCGCCCCGCCATGCGTCGCGGCCGCCAAATTCGGCAGAACCGGAGCCTCGGGATCCTTCCCGCGGTGCTGGCCGCGCTCGCCATGGCCGCCCAGCTGATGATCCCGGCCGCGGCGATGGCCTGGGAGGCCCGCGCCGACCAGACCCGCCAGGTCGTGATGTGCACCGCGGACGGCGCCGTGACGATGACGGTCCCGGACTCGGGCGGGCATCACAAGGGCTTCGCCGGCCTCAAGTGCCACAGCTGCGTCATCGCCAGCGTCACGGCCATCGCCGCCGAGGCGCCGGTCGTCGAGCCGGTCCGCTACGCCGCCCGCATCGAGCTCGCCCGTCCCGGCAGCGACCGGCCGGGGACCAGCGCCCGCGATCCGCCCCGGCCGCCCTCGACCGCACCGCCCGCTCCCACGAACGCCTGACCCTCGCCGGACGCGCCCACGCGCGTCCGCTCCGTCACGTTTGTGGAAAGCCAAAGACCTTGCAGATCTTCCAACGCGCCAGCCTGCGCGCCCTCCTTCTCGCCTCGGCGAGCGCCGCCCTCGTCTCGCCCGCCTTCGCGGCGGACGAGGCCGATACCCCCAACACCGTCGACTCGGTGATCGTCACCGCCCAACCCGATCCCGAGGAGCCGACCGTCGTCGCCGACGCGCGTCGTCGACTGTCGGAGACCCCCGGGGGCGTCTCGGTGATTTCGCAGGAGGCCTTCATCGGCCGCGAGGCGCTGGCGCTCGACGACATGCTGCGCGACGCCCCCGGCGTCTACGCTCAGCGCAAATGGGGCGGCGACGTCCGCATCTCGATCCGGGGCTCGGGTATCGGCAACGCCAACCACAACCGCGGCCTGCTGATCGCCCGGGACGGCGTGCCGCTGAACGAGGCGGATGGCTACGGCGACAGCCAGGACGCCGACCCGCTGAACACCCGCTACCTGGAGGTCTGGCGCGGCGGCAACGCGCTCCGCTTCGGTGGCTCGCTGCTGGGCGGTGCGTTGAACCTGGTGACGCCGACCGGACGCGACGCCGGTTTCGAGAACCGCCTCCGCATCGACGGCGGCAGCTTCGGCCTGCTGCGCGAGAACCTGGCCGTCGCCCGCCAGTTTGGTGACTGGGACGTCTACGCCTCGGCCACCAACCAGACGGCCCAGGGCTGGCGCTCGCAGAGCCAGCAGAACATCCAGTTCGCCTCGCTGAACCTCGGCCGATCCTTCGGCGAGGACCGCGAGGTCCGGCTGGTGATCAACGGCTCGAACATCAACCAGGAGATTCCGGGCGCCCTGACCTGGGCGCAGTTCCAGGCCGACCCGCGCCAGACCGCGGCGGGGGACTACAATCTCGACTACCAGCGCAATCAGCGCTCGCTGCGCGCCTCGCTGCGCACCACCTGGCGGCTGAACGACAGCACGGTCTTCGAGGGCTCCGTCTATGGCCTCTGGAAAGACCTCGACCATCCGATCTTCCAGGTCATCGACCAGCAGAGCCGCAACTGGGGCGCCTTCGGACGTCTCGACTGGGAAGGCGAGATCGCAGGCCTCCGCGCCGACGCCTACGCCGGCGCCTGGATCCGCGCCGGCGACATGGACTCCAACTTCTACGCCAACCTGGGCACGGCCCGCGGCGCCCCGACCTCCCGGACGCAGCAGAACGCCGGCGCGACGGACGTCTTCGGCGAGGGACGGTTGTTCGTGACCGAACGCCTCGCTGTGGTGGCCGGCGCGACCTGGGGCGCGGCTCGCCGCGACTACGAGAGCTTCAAGGTTCCGGGCGTCGCCTCGACCTTCGATCTGAAGGCCTCGAAGGACTACGACTGGTTCGCCCCGCGCCTCGGGCTCCTCTGGGAAGGCGAAGGCGGGGTTCAGGTGTTCGCCAACGTGACGAAGTCGGTCGAGCCGCCGAACTTTGGCTCGATGTCGCCGACCAACGCCGGCTTCGCGCCGGTCGAGGCGCAGGAGGCCTGGACCGCCGAGATCGGGACCCGCGGCCGTCGCGGCCCCTTCACCTGGGACGTCACATACTATCGCGCCGTGCTGGACGGCGAGATGCTGCAGTTCACGGTCGCGCCGGACATTCCCGCCTCGACCTTCAACGCCGACCGCACCATTCACCAGGGCATCGAGGCGGCGCTGGACTGGCGGTTCGCCGAAAGTTGGCGGCTGCGCCAGACCTGGACCTGGTCCGACTTCCGCTTCGACGGCGACGCCCAGTACGGCGACAACCGCCTGCCGATCGTGCCGGAGCGCTTCTACCGCGCCGAGCTCCGCTACGACTCGCCGGCCGGCTGGCACGTCGCGCCCTCGGTCGAGTGGTCGGCCTCGGACATCTGGGTGGACTACCGGAACACGACCTTCGCCCCGAGCTACGCGATCCTGAACCTCGGCGCCGGTTGGGAGATCACGCCGGAGGTCTCGGTCTTCGTCGACGCGCGCAACCTCACGGACGAGGCCTACGTCTCGAACGTCCAGGCCGCGATCCTCGCCACGCCCGCTACCGCCGCCTACTGGCCCGGCGACGGCCGGTCGCTGTACGCCGGCCTCACGATCGCCTTCTAGAATTGCTATTTCTTCCGCTGAAGGAGTTCTCCATGCACCGCCGTCTCTTCATCGCCGCCCTCGCGGCCGTCTCGCTCGCCACCGTCGCCCAGGCCGCTGCGCCCTCCATCGCCGCCAGCGGCGCCTGGAGCCGCCCCGCCCCACAGGGCGGCAACGGCGCCGGCTTCGTCACCCTCGCCAACAGCGGCACGGCCGGCGACAAGCTGGTCTCGGTCAGCAGCCCGGTCGCAGGCCGGGTCGAGATCCATGAGTCGATGGTCATGAGCGGTCAGGCGATGATGCATCCGCGTCCGGGCGGCCTCGCCGTCCCGGCCGGCGGCAAGGCCGAGCTGAAGCCCGGCGGTTGGCACCTGATGCTGATCGGCCTGAAGCAGCCGCTGAAAGCCGGCGAAAGCTTCCCCGCCACGCTCACCTTCCAGAAGGCCGGCAAGGTCCAGGTGCGGTTCACGGTGTCGCCGACGCCGCCGAAGTAGCGTCGGCATGACGTCGCGTCCGCGTTGACTCGACCTTGCCGAACGCCGCTAACTTCCGCCCGACGATCCGTCAGAGATCGCGGGAAGAGGGAACGAGCGCATGGCCGGGTGGAACTTCGCCGACGTCTGGGAACAGGTCGCCGCGGCGGCGCCGGATCGCCCCGCCCAGATCCAGGGCGAGCGCGTGGTCCGCTGGGGCGACTTCGACCGCCGCGCGAACGCCGTGGCGCGTCATCTGGTGCAGGCCGGCATCGGCCGGGGCGGCAAGGTCGCGGCCTATCTCTATAATTCGCCCGAGTACCTCGAGAGCTACTTCGCGGCTTTCAAGGCGGGGCTGGCGCCGGTCAACACCAACTACCGCTACGAGCCGGAAGAGCTCTTCTATCTCTTCGACAACGCCGACGCCGAGGCCATCGTCTTCCACGCCGGCTTCGCGCCGAAGCTGGAGGCGATCCGCGACCGCCTGACCAGGGTCAAGACCTGGCTGGCCGTCGCCGACGAGGGCGCGCCGGTCCCGGACTGGGCGACCAGCTACGAAGCGGTCGCCGGCTCGGGCGCGGCCCACTTCGTCGCGCCATGGGGCCGCTCGGGCGACGACCTGCTTCTTCTCTATACGGGCGGCACAACGGGCATGCCCAAGGGCGTGATGTGGCGGCAGGACGACCTGTTCCAGGTGCTCGGCGCCGGCGGCAACGCCCTGGCCGGCATCCCCCCGTTCGAAACCCCCGCCGAAGCCGGCGAGCGGCTGCGCACCGGCAAGGTCGGCGACATCCCGCTGCCCCCGCCCGGAACCTCGATCGTCGCCTGCCCGCTGATGCACGGCACGGCGCAGTTCGGCAGCTTCGCCCTGATGAACGCCGGCGGCGCGATCGCCAGCCTGCCCTCGCGCAAGTTCGATCCGGCGGAGCTCTGGGGCGAGGTCGAGCGCCTGAAGGCGACGGGCGTCTCCATCGTCGGCCTGGCCTTCGCCGCCCCGATGCTCGAGGTGCTGGACGCAAACCCCGGCCGCTGGGACCTTTCGAGCATCATCCGCATCGGCTCGTCGGGCACGGTCTGGAACCATGACAACAAGCAGGGCCTGCTCCGCCACCTGCCGCCGGGCGCGATGCTGATGGACAGCCTCGGTTCGTCCGAGGCGGTGGGCCTGGGCTCATCGGTGTCGGTCGCCGGCGCGGAGGCGACCACCGCCCAGTTCCTGGTCGGTCCGAACGCCGCCGTCTTCACCGAGGATGGCCGCCGCGTGACCCCGGGCAGCGGCGAGCGCGGCCTGGTCGCGGTCGGCGGCTTCATTCCGTCGGGCTACTACAAGGACCCCGAGAAATCGGCGAAGACCTTCCGCATCTTCGAGGACCGCCGCTGGTCGGTGCCCGGCGACTTCGCCGAGGTGACCGAGGAAGGCGTCATCAAACTGCTCGGCCGCGGCTCGCAGGTGGTCAACACCGGCGGCGAGAAGGTCTTCCCCGAAGAGGTCGAGGAAGCCCTGAAGACCCACCCGCTGGTCCGCGACGCGGTCGTCGTCGGCGTGCCGGACAGCCGCTTCGGCGAACGGGTCTGCGCGGTGATCGACGTGGGTGCGGCCGAAGCGCCCAGCCTGGCCGACCTGGCCGCCCACCTGAAGGGCCGCCTCGCCGACTACAAGACCCCGCGCTCCCTGGTCGTCGCCCCGGTCGAGCGCGCCGCCAACGGCAAGGTCGACTACAAGGCCGTCCGCGCCCAGGCGCTGGCGGCGCTCGGGGTCGAGGCCTGACCGACTGTCGGGGACATGCGCTCCAGTCCGTGTCCCCGGACCTGCCGGAGGAAGCCGGCGGCCAGACGCGCCGCTAGCGGGCGGCTGTACCCAATCCGGGTGACATGAACTTTTTGTAAGAAGCACGGTTGCGGACGCGGGTGCATGGTCCGCGCCAATTTTCCACCTGCGGACTTTGCCCATGAAACGTATCCTGTTTTCCGCCGTCGCGGCTCTGGCGCTGACCGCCGCCGCCGGCGCGTTCGCCTTCGCCCAGGCCGCCGATGCCCCGGCCGCCGTCGCCCCGGCGACCCCGGCCGTCGGCAGCACCGTCGCCGAGCGCATGGGCCCCTGGGGCTTCGACGTCGCTGGCATGGACCGGTCGACCAAGGCCGGCGACAACTTCGTCCGCTTCTCGACCGGCAAGTATCTCGACGGCCTGACGATCCCCGCCGACCGCACCAGCTGGGGCTCGTTCGTCGCCCTGGCCGAGCTGTCCAACAGCCGCACCCAGGCGATCATCGACACCGCCGCCAAGACCCCGAACGCGACCGGCGAGGCCCAGCAGATCGGCGGCCTCTACAACAGCTTCATGGACGAGGCCCGCCTCGAGGCGCTGGACGCCAAGCCTCTGGCCGCCGACTTCGCGCGCATCAAGGCCGCCAAGACCCGCGAAGCCCAGGCCGAGCTGATGGGCCGCACCCAGGGCAGCTTCGGCTCAAGCGTGTTCGGCGCCTACATCTGGCAGGACGCCAAGGACCCGACCCAGTACGCCGTCTACGTCTCGCAAGCCGGGCTCGGCCTGCCGGACCGCGACTACTACCTGGACGCCAAGAAGTTCGGGGACAAGAAGACGGCCTACCGCGCCTACATCGCCAAGACCCTGACCATGGCCGGCTGGGCCAATCCGGAGAAATCGGCCGACGCCATCGTGGCGCTGGAAACCCGCATCGCCGAGGCCAGCTGGACCAAGGTCGAGCAGCGCGACGCCGACAAGACCTACAATCCCAAGACCCTGGCCGAGCTGGAAACCCTGGCGCCCGGCTTCCCCTGGAAGGCCTGGCTGAAGGGCGCCGCCCTCGAGAAGGCCGGCCGCGTCATCGTCGGCGAGCCGACCGCCTTCACGAAGATCGCCGCCATCTACGCCGAGACCCCGGTCGAGACTCTGCAGGCCTGGCAGGCGTTCCACACCGCCAACCAGGCGGCGCCCTACCTGTCCAAGCGCTTCGTCGACGCCGCCTTCGACTTCAACGGCAAGACCATGTCGGGCCAGCCCGAGCAGCGCGCCCGCTGGAAGCGCGGCACGGGCCTGGTCGGCAACTCGCTCGGCGAGGCGGTCGGCAAGCTCTATGTCGCGGCCTACTTCCCGCCTGAGTCCAAGGCGGCGATGGAAAAGCTGGTCGACAACCTGCTGGTCGCCATGAAGGGCCGCATCGACAAGCTCGACTGGATGAGCCCGGAGACCAAGGCCCGCGCCCAGAAGAAGCTGTCCACCTTCTCGGTGAAGATCGGCTACCCGAACAAGTGGCGCGACTACAGCGCGCTGACGATCAAGGCGGACGATCTGTACGGCAACGTGGAGCGGACCAACGCCTTCAACTGGGCGTTCGAGACAAGCAAGCTCGGCAAGCCGGTCGACCGTGACGAGTGGGGCATGTTCCCGCAGACCGTGAACGCCTACTACAACCCGACCCTGAACGAGATCGTCTTCCCGGCCGCCATCCTGCAGCCGCCGTTCTTCGATCCGGAGGCCGATCCGGCCGTCAACTACGGCGGCATCGGCGCGGTCATCGGTCACGAGATCAGCCACGGCTTCGACGACGAAGGCCGCAAGTACGACGCCGACGGCTCGCTCCGCGACTGGTGGCATCCGGAAGACGCCGCCAAGTTCGAGGGCCAGACCAAGCGCCTCGGCGCCATGTACTCAGCCTACGAGCCTCTGCCGGGCTTCCACGTGAACGGCGACCTGACGATGGGCGAGAACATCGGCGACCTGGGCGGCATCCTGATCGCCCTGGACGCCTATCACCTGTCGCTGGGCGGCAAGCCGGCCCCGGTGGTCGACGGCTTCACCGGCGACCAGCGCTTCTTCCTCGGCTTCGCCCAGATCTGGCGCGGCAAGATGCGTGATGAGCAGGTGAAGGCCCAGGTCGCATCCGACCCGCACTCGCCGGCCTACTTCCGCGGCTACGGCACCGTCCGCAACGTCGACGCCTGGTATGAGGCGTTCGGCGTGAAGGAAGGCGACGCCATGTATGTGAAGCCGGAAGATCGCGTCCGCATCTGGTAGTCGCGGACACGACCTGAGGATCGGAGGGGCGTCGCGAGCGATCGCGGCGCCCCTTTCTTCATCCCGCGCGGGTTCCCGGGGGAGCGGGGCGCGTTGTTGATGACGATGTTCGTCCGGGATGCTAGGCCTGCGGCATCCGGCCGCGCCGGGAACAGTGCTGTTCAGGAATTTGACGATGAGCGATGTACAGACGGTCGGCGCCGACGCCGTGAGCGAGATCGCCGGCTACCCGAACATCGGCAGGATCGTCGACCGGCTGCTGGCCATCTGGCCGGAGCATGAGAAGTACGTCCGCACCCGCTTCGCCGGCGACGACGCCGCCTTCCTCGCCCGCATGGAGCAGGTCTCGGGCCTGATCCTCACCATCGTCGGCGACGAGCTGGAGCTGTACTGCAACGACTATCGCTGGATGTGCGAGGAGTTCCTCAAGGAGGAGATCTTCTTCCGCCGCGAAGGCAGCTATCGCCTGTCGACGTTCGACGAGGCCTATGCCGAGGTCTACGGCGTCGACGCCTACATGTCGCGCTACGTGCGGGGCATCTTGATCTCGCAGCTGATCTGGAAGCCGCACGCCCAGGCGTTCGACTACTACCGCACCCAGTTCCTGACCCGCCTGCCGGAGCACAGCAGCTACCTCGAGGTCGGCCCGGGCCACGGCCTGTTCCTCTACTTCGCCTCGCAGGCGGCCAATCTGGATATTCTGGAGGCCTGGGACGTCAGCGCCTCGAGCATCGCCGAAACCCACTCGACCCTGAAGGCGCTCGGCGCGACCCGCGAGATCAAGATCATCGAGCAGGACGTCCTGAAGGCGCCCTCGCGCCACGACGAGTTCGACGGCGCGGTGATCAGCGAGGTCCTGGAGCATCTGGAGCGCCCGGACCTGGCCCTCCGGTCGCTGCACGCGGCGCTGAAGCCCGGCGGCCGCATCTTTATCAACGCGCCGCTGAACAGCCCCGCGCCGGACCACATCTACCTGTGGCGGACGCCGGACGAGTTCCGGACCTTTGTCACCGATCAGGGTTTCGAGATCGAGTCCTTCGAGCTGTTCCCGGTCACGGGCGCGACGATCGAACGGGCGCTGAAGTTCAATCTCAGCATTTCCTGCATCGTGGTGGGCCGCAAGCCGGTCTGAGCCGCTCCAGCACGACGTCCGCCCGCGCCGCGACATCGACCTTCGGCAGTTCGACCACCTCGTAGCCAAGCCGCTCATACGCCGCGACCAGCGGGCCGTACTCCTCGACCGCCGCCTCGAACCCATGCCGACGCTCGGCGTCGCCGGTGAAGATCTCGGGCCAGGGCGGGGTGACGAACACCGTCGGGTTCCAGCCCAGGCGCTCGGCAGCGCCCGCCACGGCCGCCGGCGTCGGCAGGCTCAGCCGCTCCAGCGCCGCCAACTGGTCGATCGGGCCACGATCGAAGAACACCGGCCCGGGCAGGCCGACCGCCAGGATTCGGAAGTGCAGCGCCCGCGACACCGCCAGCTCGGCGAACTTCACGGGATTGGTCCACGGCAGCGCATCGCCGCCGGTCCAGTCCTGCTCCCTGACGATCTGCCGCCCGACTTCCGGAAAGACCGGAAAGCCCCGTCGCGCCAGCTCGGCCAGCAGCGTGGACTTGCCGCCGCCGGAACAGCCGGTCAGGACCACGAAGCGATCCGTATCGCGCGCCGCGAGCGCGGGGTCGTAGGCGTCTTCCATGCGGAAGCTCCTGGGATTGGTGGAGAGGCCGTGCGCCCTTTGAGACGCTCGCCTGAGGCTCGCTCCTCAGGATGACGAACGCGGTGGAACGCAAGCGGAGTTCGTCATGGAGAGGAGCGGCGAAGCCGCGCCCCGAACCAGGCAGAACGCTCAAATAAACTTTTGACGGAAGAGTCAGAATTTAGGGCTTGGTCCAGAAAGGACTGAGCCCGCCGCGGGGGATAATCGCGGCGGGCTCAGCTTTTTCCTCGATCACTCGATCCAAGCGGGCGTTTCCTCCCCGAAACGCCGTGAGGCCGAAACTCTTGTGGGTTTCTGTTCCTCGCGCACCGTCAAAAGACGGCATTCCCCTTGCTCTGTCAAGCAACCCAAGAGGCCTTTCGCGCAAGATTTTGTGGTCATCCGCCGAAAAAATGGACGATCAATGGACCCTGGGGTCAAAAGAACGGCCATTTCGGCAATATCTTTGACGCGCTCGTCAAATTTACGCTGTCACGCGAGTCGCCAGGGATTCCGCCGCCGCCGAAACGGGCTCGAACAGGTGCTCGGGCCGACTCGCCGCGACCGGACCCACGCCCGCGTCCGCCAGACGCCGCTGGGCGGTCAGCAGGTCCCCCTCTGCCAGCAACAGACCGTTGGCCCGCGCCCGCGCGCCGCCCTCGACCAGCGTCGACAGCGCCGCCCGGGCGGCGGCGTCCTGCTCGGCCGGCCAGACCAGCATCACCGACCCCTTGGCTCGAGACCGCGCCTCGACCACCGACAGCAGTTGGCGGACGACCGCGAGCTTGTCGGCGTCCCAGCCTGCCGTCAGCGAGGCGGCCAACCGCGCCTGGCTCTTCAGGATCACGCCGTCTGAAACGATCTTCAGGTGGTTGGCCGTCAGGGTCGCGCCGGTGGTGGTGATGTCGACGATGATCTCCGCCGCGCCGGAAGCCGGAGCCCCCTCGGTGGCGCCGCCGGACTCGACGATGCGATAGTCGGCGATGCCATGCCGCTGGAAGAAGGCGCGTGTCTGGACAACGTACTTGGTCGCCACCCTCAGACGACGGCCGGTGCGGACCAGATGCAGGTGGGCGACCTCCTCGAGGTCGGCCATGGTCTCGACGTCCAGCCAGCTCTTCGGCACAGCCACGATCAGGTCGGCTCGCCCGAAGCCCAGCGCCCGCAGCAGCTCGATGCGGCTGTCCACATCGGCGATCTGCTCGCGCAGCAGGTCCTCGCCGGTGACGCCCAGGTGGACCTCGCCGCTGTCGAGCGCCGAGGCGATGTCGGACGCCGACAGCAGCCGGACCTCGATCCGCGGCAGCGTGTCGATGCGGGCGGTGTAGCCCCGGCCGCCCGACGGCGCAGACAGCGGCAGGCCGGCGTCGGCCAGCCAGGCGTCGACCTGCTCCTTCAGCCGCCCTTTCGACGGTATCGCCAGAATCAGAGCGCTCATTCCACGCCTCCCGCGAACGCGCGCGCGGGGCGCACCATGCAACCGACGGCGCCAAGCGAGGCCGGCGCCCCGAGCCGGGCCGGCAGCCCGTCGTAGCGGCCGCCGGCGGCTAGCGGCCGCTCCGGCGCCAGGGCGGCGCTGCGCACCTCGAACATCACGCCGTCGTAGTAACCGAAGGCCCGGCCGAAGCCTGCCGCGAAGGTCAGCCGGTCGGCGGGCACGCCCCGCTCGGCCAGACCCGCCAGACGCCGCTCCCAGCCGGCCAAGGCCGCATCGAGCGCCTCGACGGCCGGACCGGCCAGCGCGCGGACCTGGGCCAACGCCTGCCGGGGTGGGCCCGACACGGCCAGGAAGCCGCGCACGGCGGCCGCTTCGGCCTTCGACAGGCTCGGCGTCCGCGACGCCTCGGCCCGTTCCGCCAGGCGGCGCACGATCTCCTCGGGCGGCCGCGCGCCGACCGGCTCGATGCCGGCAATGGCCCACAGCTGGCGCAGGGCGCCCGCGCCGTGCCCCTCCGGCACGCCGTCCAGCGGATTGACGATGCGCTCCGGAGTCTCGCCCGCCTCGGCCCGCTCCAGTTCGGCTGCCAGCAGGCGCGGACGGGTGAACAGCCGCTTGAGCCGCGCCGCCAGCGCCGGCGCCAGGGCCAGACTGTCGACGAAGGCGGCGAACAGGCCGATATCGCCGAAGGTGATGCTGAGGTCCGCGCGACCACCGGCGGAGGCCGACCGCCAGGCCAGGGCCGCCACCTCGGCATCGGACACGGCCGGATCGCCGTTGCCGAACACTTCAACCCCGATCTGCAGGAACTCCTCGGCCCGACCGCTGCCGGCCGGAGCCGCGCGGAAGGCCTTGCCCTCGTAGGCATAGCGCCCTTCGAGGACGCCGCCGTCGATGTGGGCGCGCGCCACGGGGATGGTGAAGTCCGGTCGCAGGGCCAGCTCTTCGCCGCCCTCGGCCTGGACGACGAACAGGCGCGGCCGCATGGCCTCGCCGGTCAGGTCCAGCAGCAGCGCCAGCGGCTGCAGGACCGGAACCTCGACCTGCGTCGCGCCGGCCTCGGCCAGCGGCGCGCGGATGGCGGCGAGCGCCGCCAGGGGAACGGGCGGCTCCAGCCTCATTTCGTGGCCTCGACAATCTTGCGGACCACGGCGACCAGGTCGGCGCGCGCGACCGTCTGCTGGCCCGGCCGCTCGGCCTTCCAGGCGGCGTTGTCGCTGATGCCCTTGGCCAGGTCGCGGCCGAGGTCGAGATCCTTCACGGTCGCCGTACCGGCCGCGAGTTCGTCCTCGCCGATGATCACGGCGGCGGGCGACAGGCGACGGTCGGCGTACTTCATCTGGGCCTTCATGCCGGACGTGCCGAGATAGACCTCGGCGGCGACCCCGCCCGCCCGCAGTTCGCCGGCGACGGCGAAGTAGTCGGCCATGCGGCTCTGATCGAAGGCGATGACCACCACCGGCCCTCGGTTCTCGCCGGCGTTCTCGCGGCCCGCCGCCTTGAGCGCCGCGGCCAGGCGCGAAACGCCGAAGCTGAAGCCCGTCGCTGGCGTCCGCTCGCCGGTGAACCGCGCCACCAGGTCGTCGTAGCGGCCGCCGCCGCCGACGGAGCCCATCCGGACGACGTTGCCCTTCTCGTCCAGCGTCTCGGCCAGCAGGTCGGCTTCGAACACCACGCCGGTATAGTACTCCAGCCCGCGCACGATCGACGGGTCGAACCGCGCGGCGGCCTCGTCGACGCCCAGGCCCTTCAGCGCGGCCAGGATGGCGGCCAGTTCGTTGAAGCCTTGGAGCGCGATCTCCGCCTTGGCGAAGGACGCGTCGGCCAGTTGGTCGAGCGGCGCGCCGGCCACGGCCATGTCGAGGAAGTCGAGCACCAGCCCGGCCGAGGCCGTCGACAGTTCCGCGCCTGGCGTGAAGGCGCCTGACTCGTCCAGCCGCCCCTTGCCGAGCAGGTCACGAACCCCGTCCCGGCCGAGTCGGTCGAACTTGTCGAGGGCGCGCAGCACGATCAGCTTCTGGCGGCCGTCGGCCACGCCCGCCGTTTCCAGCACGCCGTCGAGAATCTTGCGGTTGGAGAACTTCAGAACCGCCTGCCCCGGCGCCAGGCCCGCCGCCCGCAGCCCGGCCGCCGCCATGGCGATGATCTCGGCGTCAGCCTCGGGGCGGGCCGAGCCGACGGTGTCGGCGTCGCATTGGATGAACTCGCGGAACCGGCCCGGGCCCGGCTTCTCGTTGCGCCAAACCGGACCGAACGCGTAGCGGCGGAACGGCTTGGGCAGCGTCTCCCAGTTCTGCGCCGCGAACCGGGCCAGCGGAGCGGTCAGGTCGTAGCGCAGGGCCATCCACTGCTCGTCGTCGTCCTGCAGCGCGAACACGCCCTCGTTGGGCCGGTCGCTGTCGGGCAGGAACTTGCCCAGGGCGTCGGCATACTCGAACGCGCCGGTGTCGAGCGGCTCGAAGCCCCATTGCTCGTAGACCTTGGAGACGGCCTCCACGATGCGGCGCTCGGCCCGTAGGGTGGCGGCGCGCTTGTCGGCGAAACCGCGCGGGGCGCGCGCTTCGGGTCGGAAGGTCTGTTCGGTCATTCGCTCGGCTCTACATTCGGTCGCTTGCGGGGCCGGATGGAGCCGTCTGACCCCATCCGCGTCGGGCGGGGTCGGAGGGAGTGCGCCTTGGCTCTAGGCCGCGCGAACCCGTTCCGTCCCGCGAGGGAAGGTGTGGTGGTGCGCGTGGTGATGGTGCGAGGCACAGGTCATCGGGGAGGCGCTATAAAGGAAGACCAGCGGCAGGGCTAGCGGCAGAAGGTGTTCATCTTCGCGATGTAGTCGGGCATCGGCCAGTCGATGCCCACCTCGGCGCGCCGCTTCTCGACGTTGGCCGGATCCTCCAGCGTGTCCGGCCGCCAGTCGCCCGGCCCGGCGCAGCGCCCCTGGGTGGCGTAACGCTGGGGCTTGCCGGTGTTCACCGCCACCCGGTCGTAGAGGTAGGCGTAGCCGCTGGCCTCTGTCTCGTTCGCCGCCAGCTCCGTCTCGAGCAGCGCCAGCACCCGCTGCTGAAAGACCGGGTCGTCGTCGGCGTGCTGGACGATGTTGCGGGCGGCGGCGTCGGCCTGGGGCCCGTCGCGGCTGATCCGGAACCACCCCCGCTCGGCGATCACGGGCTTGATCCAGGCCAGGTTCGCGGCGTCGATCAGGCAGGTCTCGCGGACGATCGTCGCGTCGTAGAGGTCGAGAGCGGCGTCGGACATCCCCTCCAGCATGAAGTTGCGCGCCGAGAAGCCGATGCTGAGCCGTGAGAAGTTGTCCTGCGCCTGCCGACGGAAGAGTTCGGCGACGACCGGGTCCTTTGCCTCCTTCGACAGCTTCAGCCGCGTCGCCGCGCCCTTCAGTTCGTCATAAGGAGCGGCCTCGCCGGCGAAGACGATGCGCTGGATCGACTCCCGCTTGGCCAGGGCGTCGTCGGCCTGCACACGAGCCAGCCGCCATTCATCGCGGCTCTTCACCTTGCGAGCCGAAGCGAGCCCCTTGAGCGTCGCCAGCTCGGCCTCGGTCATGCAGATCTTCAGGCCCGCGTCTTCCCAGGCGACGTCGTCGGCGACACCCTGACGACGCATGATCTCCCGCCGGGCCCTCGTCTCGGCCTCCGCCAGCCAGACGTCGGCGTCCGGACGGTCGCGCAGCGTCCCGTAATCGAAGGTGATGGGATCGATCCGGCCCGACAGCAGGTCGGTCGTCGTGTCGCCACCGGCGTCGGCGCCCATGCTCAGCAACGCCGCGGACAGCGCCAGTAAGGTTCGGATCATGTCGCCCGCCTCTCCCGATGACCGGTATCTGAGGCGCATCGGGTGGCGAAAGCAGGGCGCGTGTCCGCCGTATCGCCGCCGCAGTGGTTACCGGGCCGGCGAGCCCTTCAGGCGTCGGATCAGCGCCGCCGTGGACGGATCATGCTCGCCCTCCGGACCGCCCTCGAGTTCGGCCAGCACCTTGTTGGCCAGCGACTTGCCCAGTTCCACGCCCCACTGGTCGAAGCTGTCGATGTCCCAGAGCACGCCCTCGACGAAGACCTTGTGCTCGTACAACGCCAGCAACGCGCCCAGCGTCTGGGGCGTCAGCTTGTCGAGCAGGATGAAGCTCGACGGCCGGTCGCCCGGGAAGTCGCGGTGCGGTTCGGCTGTGTTGCGGCTGCCGGTCATCAGCGCCTCGGCCTGGGCGATGGCGTTGGCCAGAAGGATCGCATGCTGACGCGACGGGCCCTCGAAGGCCTTCGCCACGGCGACGAAGTCGACCGGGATCACGTCCGTGCCCTGATGCAGCATCTGGAAGAAGGCGTGCTGGTCGTTGGTGCCGGCATTGCCGAACACGGCGGTGGCGGTCGCGCGGGGGACGGCATTGCCGTCGGCGGTGACGCGCTTGCCGTTGGACTCCATCTCCAGCTGCTGGAGATAGGCGGCCAGCAGGCCCAGCCGCTCGGCGTAGGGCTCGACGACCCGGACGGGCCGGCCGAGACCGTTGCGATTGTAGAGGTGCGCCAGCGCCAGCAGAACCGGCGCGTTGCGCTCCAGCGGCGCGGTGCGGAAGTGCTCGTCCATCCGCGCGGCGCCGGCCAGCAAGCCCTCGAATGCGTCCCAGCCCAGGCCGATGGCCACGGACAGCCCGACCGACGACCAGATCGAGTAGCGACCGCCGACCCAGTCCTCGAAGCCGAACACACGCTCGGCCGGAATGCCGAACGCGGCGCATGCCTCCAGGTTGGTCGAGCAGGCGGCGAAGTGCTTGGCCGCCCCCTCCTCGCCCAAGGTCTCCGCCAGCCACGCCTTGGCGGTCGAGGCGTTGGCCATCGTTTCCTGGGTGGTGAAGGTCTTGGAGACCACCACGACGAGGGTCGTCTCCGGATCGAGAAGCGCCATGGCCCCGGCGATGTCGGCCGGGTCCACGTTGCCCACGAAGCCGACCTCCAGCGAGGTCTGCAGCGGCCGCAGCGCCTGCCAGATCGTGCGGGGCCCCAGGTCGCTGCCGCCGATGCCGATGTGCAGCACGGCCCGGAACATCTTCCCGGTCGCACCGCGCAGCCTGCCGCCGCGCACGTTCATCACGAAGGCCCGCATCGCCGCGCGGACTGTCTCGACGCCTTCGGAAACCGGCTTGCCCCGAGCCTCGAAGTTCGAGCCGGCGGGCGCGCGCAGCGCCATGTGCAGCGCCGCCCGCCCCTCGGTGACATTGACCGTCTCGCCGGCGAACAGGCGGTCGCGCCGGCCTTCGACCTCGCCCGCGCGCGCCAGCGCGAGGGCGGCCTCGAAACTCGCGCGGCTCCAGGGCTGCTTCGACAGGTCCAGCGACAGGCCGGCGGCATTGACCGTCAGCCGCTCCAGCCGGTCCGGCTCCGCGGCGAACAGGTCGACGATACGCCCCTCGGCGTCCGTGCGAGCGGCGCCTTCGAAGGCGTCCCAGGCGGCGGTGAGGTCGGTCATTCAAACTCCGGCGGTAAAGCGCCGTTTACCACAATCCGCTTACCCAACGGGGGAAACGGTACGAACGAGGCGAACCATGTCCTGCGACGCTATCGCCCTCTCCGCCATCTTCTGGCTGAGCGCTGCTGATCCGCAAGCGGCTTCTGCCGCCAGACCGGTCCCTGCCGTCGCCGAGGCGTATGCGCCCCTGACGGCCGAGCCGCTGTTCGCCGAGATCGTCGCCCGTGCCGGCGCTCTGAAGACCGTCGTCGAGGGCTGGAAAGGCCAGACCGGCGAGTTGCCCGGCCTCGCCGCCTTCAAGACAGATCTCGGCGCCCTCGCCGAGCTGGATATGAAGGGCCATGAGGTGCTGAAGTCGCGCGGCACGGACGGCGACCTGAAGTGCATCCTGCGCGGCATCGCCCAGGATCTCCCCGTCCGGCTCAGCCAGGTCGAGGCGGCGACGGATCCCAAGGCCCGCCAGACCGCCCTCAACGAAATGGTCTATCTGCTGCGCGACAACGTCGAGGTGATCACCACGCCGCCGACCGTGACCAGCGGAACCTAGGCGTACTTCACCCCGCAGCCATAGGGCTGGCTGAAGGCCGTCTTCACCGGCCGCCCGGCCTTCAGGTCGGCCAGCGCCGCCTTCACGTAGTTGGTCGCGGTGGCGATGTCGGCGACGTCGCTGGTCGGCTTGTTGTCGATGCCGCCCTGGTAGACCAGCCGACCGCCGCCATCGACGATGTACATGTGCGGCGTGGTCCTGGCGCCGTAGGCCTTGCCCGCCACGCCCGTCGGGTCGAGCAGGAAGGCGGTCGGCGAGGCCCCCTTGGCGGCGATGAACGCCTTCGCGCCCGCGCCGTCCACGTGGCCCTGCTTGCCAGGCGCGGAGGAGCAGACGGTCAGCCAGACCGCGCCGGCCGCCCGCGCGGCCTGCTGCGTCGACTGCATGTTCCCCTGGTAGTGCTTCTTCACATAGGGGCAGCCTTCGTTGATCCACTCCAGCACCACGACCTTGCCCTTGAATTCGCCCAGCGTGCGGGTGCGGCCGTCGGCGTCCTTCAGCGAGAAGGCTGGCGCCGCGCTGGCGGCCAGGGCGACGGAGGGGGCCAGCACGAAGGCCGGCAGGGCGAGAGCAGTGCGGCGGGTCAGCGTCACGACGGTTCTCCTCATCGTTTGGAGGCGGCCGCCTTGTCGAGCGCTTCGGCGACCAGTCCTTCAGTCAGCAACTGAGGCAGTATGACCGGCTCGGCGCCGTCCGCGCCATACACAAGATAGAGCGGCACCCCGGCCCGGCCGTGCTCGGCCAGGGCGGCGGCGATGGCTCCGTCGCGGTTGGTCCAGTCACCCTTGAGGTAGACGGCGTTGTTGCGTGACAAGGCGTCGGCGACCGTCTTCGCGCCCAGAGAGGTGCGCTCGTTGACCTGGCAGGTCACGCACCAGGCCGCGGTGAAGTTGACGAACACCGGCCGCCCCTCGGCGCGCAGCTCGGCGACCCGCTCCGGCGACCAGGCTTCGTAGGGAACCTCGGCGGTCGCGCCGGAAGCGGCGGCGCCGGCGGCGGGCGGCTTCTCCAGCGCCAGCAGGCCGGTCAGGGCGATCGCTCCGACAGCCAGCAGGGCGGCGAGGGCCTTCACGATCGGCGCGGGCGGGTGACTCTGGGCGCGGCCCCACAGCCAGGCGGCGAAGGCGGCCAGCACCCCGCCGGCCAAGGCATAGGCGAGGCCAGCGGGTCCGGTCTGCTGCGCCAGCACCCAGACCAGCCAGGCCACGGCGGCGTACATCGGGAAGGCCAGCGCCCGCCGCAGGGTATCCATCCACGGCCCCGGCCTCGGCATCCGCCGCAGCAACGCCGGCGCGAAGGACAGCAGCAGGAACGGCGCTGCCAGACCCAGGCCAAGCGCCGCGAACACCGGCAGCGAGACCCAGGCGCTCTGCGTCAGGGCATAGCCCATGGCGGAGGCCATGAACGGGGCGGTGCAGGGCGCGGCGACCACGACGGCCAGCACGCCGGTCAGGAAGCTGCCGGCCAGCCCGCCGCGCGAGGCGAGGTCGGAGCCGGCGCCCTGCAGAGACGTCCCGGCCTCGAACACGCCCGACAGGTTCAGCGCCACCAGCAGCATGATCAGCGCCAGCGCTCCGACCATGATCGGCGACTGCAGCTGGAAGCCCCAGCCGATCGCCTCTCCGCCGGCCTTGAGCGCCATCAGCAGCCCGGCCAGCGCCAGGAAGGTCGCCAGCACGCCGAGCAGGTAGGCGATGCCCTGGGCCCGAGCCGCCTTCGTATCGTGAGCGTGGCTCGCCAGCGCCGCCGCCTTCATCGACAGGACCGGGAACACGCAGGGCATCAGGTTCAGGATCAGGCCGCCCAGAAACGCGAACAGCAGCGCCAGCGGCAGGCCGAGCCCGGCCGTGCCGCCCCCGACATCCCCATGTCCGCCCCCGCCCTTTCCGGTCGCGCCGGCGGGCCCTGGACCGGCCACGGCCGAGACCTCCCAGGCGTCGTCGCCGACCGCAAGCACCCCGGCCACCGTCCCCGGGACCTGGCCCGCCGTCACCGCGTACCCGCCCGGCAGGGTCAGCGTCACGCCCTCCGGACCGTAGGCGACGGGCTGCGGTTTCGCGTGTTCCACGAGCGTCGGCTCGAAGGCGAAGAAGTAGGCGCTGGAAAGGTCCCGGCCTTTCAGCGGCGCGCCCACGATGGTCAGCTTCAACGTCGCGCCGTCGACCGCGTAGGCGCCCTTCAGTCCGGCGGACTTGGGTGCGGCGGCCAGGGTCTGGGCGATGCGCTCGCCCCAGGTCGCGTCGGCCTTCGGCGGGCCGGCCACGATTGGCAGGTCCAGCGTCAGCGACGCGTCTTCCGGGATGCAGATTTCCTCGCAGACCAGGAAGGCTGCCTCCGCCTTAAGCGTCACCGTCGAGCCCGGTTTGGCGGTGGCCGGAATCTGGATCGGAACCGGCAGCAGCACCTCGCCGGCATAGCCGTAGTTCAGCAGCGGCCCGATCGGCAGGCGCGTCGGCGTCGGCCAGACGATCTCGCCCGCCTGCCAGCCCTCAGGCAGGGTCCAGGTGATCCGGGTCGCCTGGCCGGAGTCGCCGGGATTGCGCCAGTAGGTGTGCCAGCCGGCGTCGATCTGCTGGCGCAGGGCGACGTAGACCGTACTGCCCGGAACCGCGCCCTGCTCCTGCGGGACCAGTTCGGCGACCAGATGGCCGGTATCGACCGGCTCGGCCTGGGCGGCGGCGGGGACCAGAAGCGCGAAGGCGGCCGCGGCGGCGGCGAGGAGACGGCTCATGGCTCGTTTATATGGCCTCCTGGTCGGTCCTGCACCTGTCTCCGAGAGAACGGCGCTCGACTTCCCTTGGGTCCGCGCCATGATCGTCGCCAAAACGAGGGAGAAGACGATGCCGGTCAATCGCCAGTGGATCCTGAAGAAGCGCCCGGTCGGCGAGATCGCGCCGGGCGATCTGGAGTTCGTCGAGACGACGATCCGCCCGCTCGAAGAGGGCGAGGTCCTGATCCGCAACGTCTACCTGTCGCTGGACCCGACCAACCGCATCTGGATGAGCGATCAGGATCAGTACCTGCCGCCGGTCGAGCTGGGCCAGGTCATGCGCGGCGGCACGATCGGCGTGGTCGAGGCCAGCCGGTCGGACCGCTTTCCGGAGGGGACCCTGGTCAACGCCGGCCTGTCCGGCTGGCAGAGCTATACCATCGGGCACGAGAACACCCTGAGCCCCGTACCGCCGCTTCCCGGCATCCCGTTGACGGCCTTCATGAGCGTGCTGGGCGCCACCGGTCTGACCGCGTATTTCGGCATGCTGGACATCGGCAAGCCGCAGCCCGGCGAGACGGTCGTCGTCTCCGCCGCGGCCGGCGCGGTGGGCTCGATCGCAGGCCAGATCGCCAAACTGAAGGGAGCGAGGGTCATCGGCATCGCCGGCGGCCCGAAGAAATGCGCCTGGCTGACCGATGAACTCGGGTTCGACGGCGCCATCGACTACAAGAACGAGGATGTCGGCGCGGCGCTCGACCGCCTCTGCCCGAACGGCATCGACGTGAACTTCGAGAACGTCGGCGGCGCGATCATGGACGCGGTGGTCAGCCGAATGAACAACTTCGGCCGCGTGCCCCTGTGCGGGATGATCAGCGGCTACAACAGCGAGGGCGTGGTCTCGGGCCCGACCGACTTCGCACGCGTGCTGATGCACCGGCTGCTGATCAAGGGCTTCATCGTCATCGACTACCTGCCACGCGCGCCGGAAGCCTTCGCCGAACTGGCGCCCTGGGTGATGGGCGGCCAGATCAAATGGAAGGCGCACGTGGTCGACGGACTGGAAAACGCGGCCGAGGCGGTGAAACGCCTTTTCACCGGCGACCATGACGGCAAGCTTCTGGTGCGCATTTCACCGGAGCCCTGATTCGTGCCCGCAAGCTTCGACGAGATCCAGATCGGTCAGGTCGTGAACCTGGGGGCGACGGTGGTCGACCCCGACGCCCTCGCCGCCTTCTGCCGCGCCTTCGCCCCTGGTTGGGACGTCGACGGCGGGGCCCCGGACGCCATGCTCTTCGCCATCTGGGCCAAGCTCGACGAACAGGCCAGCGCCGACTGGCCGCAGACCAAGCGCCTGGGCGTGGACGCCCTGCGCTGGGCCCGCAACCCGCCGCCCGGAGAGCTGCTGCGCGGCCGGATGACCGTGATGGGCAAGGATCCGGTCGGCGAGGACAAAGGCATCGTCATCGCCCAGCACGACCTGCTCGACGAAGCCGGCCGGCTGGTCTTCTCCTGCCTGACCCGCAGCGTCTTCGCCCGCTGAAACGAAAAGGGCCCCGCCGTCGCCGGCGGGGCCCTCGTCGTCTCGTCTCGCCCGCCGTTAGCCGGCGGTCGCCTCGCCGCGCTTCACGGCGTTCTCGGTGGCGATCGCGATCAGGCGATCCCAGGCGACCAGCGAGGTCAGGTGGTTGTAGATCTTCTCCAGCGCGCCGGAGTCGCGGAGCTCGACCAGCTTCTCGGCCGACAGGGCCGCCAGCTTCTCTTCCGAGACGGCGAAGTAGTCGGCCAGCTTGACCGGCGTGGTGGTGCCGTCGGCGTTGGGCTGCTGGAAGATGGCTTCACGGGTGTGGAACAGGTCCAGGTCCGTGAGCAGCTTCACGAAGGATTCGGTCCGGCGACGCTCGGTCTCGAAGTCCTCGCAGAACTTGATGGCGTTGGCGGTGTAGTCCGACGGCTCGCCGTCGTCCTTGAACAGCGGCTGGCTGTTCTCGGTGCCCTTGGGGCAGAAGATCTCCGCGCCGCGCTCGATGCAGACGACCATACGGTTCTGCGCCTCGTCGGTGGCCAGCACGAACGGGAAGCGGCGGGTGTAGGCCGGGACGTAGTTGCCGGCCACGTAGCTGCCGCCGTTGTTGATGAACAGGTTCTCGCCCGCGTTCACGCCCATCACGGCCAGCGGCATCCGCTGGTCGCCACCGAAGATGATCGGGTAGCTGACGGCCGAGAACGGAAACTCCGCGACGGTGAGCGGCACGACATGACCGCCTTCGGCGAACTTGAACGGACGCTCGAGCTGGCGCACGGCGACGTCGCCATGCTGCTCGCGGCTCAGGGGCTCGGGCGTGGTGTAGAACAGGAGCTGGCCGGAGACCGGGCTGTCGTTAGCTGGGGTGTTCGCCATTCTGGACTCTTGTGAGGTGCGCGGGCGGGCCCCGGCCGCACGGGAAGGTGGAGCCGGCGCTTCTAGCCGATCCGGCCGAACGCGGCAATGCGACCACCCGTCTTGCGCTCCCTAGGGGCAGCGGGGTTCAATCCCCGCAAGAAACCTGTCCCAGAACAGAGCGCCGAGGAAGCCACGCCATGCCGATCGCCTATCCCGAGATCCTGTCGCTGACGAGCGAGCCGCAGGCGTTCAGCTGGACCGAGAAGGAGTCGATGCTCTACGCCCTGGGCATCGGCCTCGGGAACGATCCGATGAACGAGCAGGAGCTGAAGTTCGTCTACGAGAGCGGGCTGAAAGCGGTGCCGACCATGGCCACCACCGTCGCCTGGGGCGCGGGCCCCAGCGTCGGCAAGATGGGCATCAACTTCCTGCTGGTCGTGCACGGCGAACAGAAGGTCGAGTTCCACAAGACCTTCCCGACCGAGGCTTCCATTCTCGCCGAGGGCCGGATCATCGGCGCTTACGACAAGGGCGACAAGGGCGCGGTCATCTACAACGAGACGGTGCTGAAGGACGCCAGGACCGGCGAGAAGATCGCCACCCTGACCGGTTCCACCTTCGCCCGCGGCGACGGTAACTTCGGCGGCCCGGCCGACGGCGCGCCCGAGGCCCACGAGGTCCCGACCCGCGCGCCCGATCTGACCATCGACATCCCGACCAAGCCGGACCAGGCGCTGATCTACCGGCTGAGCGGGGACCGCAACCCGCTGCACTCCGACCCGGGCATCGCCAAGGCCGCCGGCTTCCCCCGCCCGATCCTCCACGGGCTGTGCACCTACGGCATCACCTGCCGCGCGGTGCTGCAGGCCTACGCCGACTTCGACCCTTCGAAGATCAAGAGCCACCAGGTCCGCTTCTCCAGCCCGGTTTTCCCCGGCGAGACCATCAGCGTCGACCTCTGGAAGGACGGCGACGTGGTCTCGTTCGAGGCTCGGGTGAAGGAGCGCGGCGTGACCGTGGTGAAGAACGGCAAGACCGTTCTGGGCTAGGAGAACGGGGCGCTTACGCGCCCCGATGCCCCGGCTAGAAGCGGTAGCTGACGCCCATCCGGAAGTTCCGGCCCGGCTGGGGGGCGATGTCCTTCAGGAACGAGGCGTGCTCGCGGATCTCGACGTCGCCGAGGTTCCGCCCCTCGACGAACAGCTTCACGCCATCGAGCTGGCTCGGCGACCAGGCCGCGCCGGCCGCCAGCGTCGTGTAGTCGTCGGTCGGCAGCTCGAACTCGGAAACATGGTCCTGGCCGCCGACGTGCCGGGCCTCGACCCAGCCGCCCAGCGTTGAGCCCTGCCAAGTCAGCTTCGTGCTGACTGACCAGGGCGGGATGCGCGACGGCGCGCCCAGGTCGCTGTCGGCCCGCACATAGTCGGCGCCGACGTCCAGCTTGAGGCTGCGCTCGCCCTGCTCCCAGAGCCGGTAGCTGACCTCGGCTTCCAGGCCGTGGAAGCGCGCGTCCGTCTGCACATAGGCGAACACGTCGAGGTCATCGATCACGGCGCCGGTCGGCATCAGGTCGATGAAGCCGTCGTAGCGGACCGCGTACAGGTGCAGGTCGCCCTCGAGCCGGTCGCCGCCATAGTGGAAGGTCGCCTCCAGCGACGTCGCCACTTCGCTGTCGAGCGTCGGATCGCCGATCTCGTAGCCCCGTGTGGCGACGTGGGGACCATCGGCGAACAGCTCGGCCTCGGTCGGGGCGCGGGCCGTGCGCGACAGGCTCAGGCCCAGGAACCAGTTGCCGTCCGGGCGGAAGAACATCCCCAGCGAACCCGACACGTTGGTAAAGTCGCGGTCGCCCGGCACGCTGTTCAGCTCGCGGCGATCGACGCGCAGGCCGCCCTCGATGCCCCAGCGGTCGAGGTCGAGACGCTGCATCGTGAACACGCCGACCTCGCCGATCTCGGTCTTGGGCACATAGGCCTCGTCGCCCTTGGCGTCGAAGTTGCGGTTCACGACCTGCAGGCCGACGGCGCCGTTCCAGCCGTCGCGCTCGGCCTGCACCAGCTCCAGCCGGCCCTCCCAGCCGTCCGAGAAGAACTGGGTGCCGACCTCGTCGCCCTCGAATTCGGTGTGGGTGTAGTCGGCCCAGCCGCCGCTGAAGCGGATCTTCTCGAACGGACCCATCGCGGCGTTCCACTCGCCGCGCAGGTCGACCCGGGTCTGCTCCAGGCCGATGGTCACCAACTCTTCCTCGGCCGGGACCGGCGGCGGCACGGCGGGTTCCTCGTGCTCATGACCGGGCACGCCGTAGGTGGTCTCGGTATGCTTCACGGCAATGCCGAGATAGCCGTCGGAACCGATCCAGGACACGCCCGCGCCATAAGCGTCCAGATCGACGGCGCTGTTCTCGAGCCGCTTGGGATAGGGCCTCTCGGCCGTCTCGCCTTCAGCGGCCAGCTGGCGGCGTGATTCCGGATAGACCGGAATCTCGTAGTCCTCGCTCTGGCGGTGGATGCCGTCGACGGTGAACACCAGCGGCCCGGTCGCCCAGGCCAGCGAACCAGAGATCGAGCGACCGTCGTCGACGCTGCTGGCCGAAGCGTTCAGGCGGCCGGAGAATGCGTTGGTCGGCGTCTTGCGGGCGATACGGTCGTCGATGACGTTGATCACCCCGCCGATCGCCGAGCCGCCGTAGAGCAGCGCCGCCGGCCCGCGCAGCACCTCGATCCGCTGGGCTTCGCCCGGATCGGAGGCCACTTGGTGGTCCGGCGACAGGGCGCTGGCGTCGATCAGGCCGACCCCGTTGTTCAGCACCAGCACGCGCGGCCCCGCCAGGCCCCGCACCACCGGACGGCTGGCGCCCGGCCCGAAGGAAGTCGAACGCAGGCCCGGCAGGTTGGCGAGCGTGTCGCCCAGGCCGGCCGGCGGCGCCAGGTCCAGTTCGTCGCGGGTGACGATGTCGACGCTGGTCGTCGCCGAGTCCATCGACACCGCGTAGGGCGCGGCGGTGACCACCAGCTGCTCGACCTCGTTGGCGTCGTTCGGCTTGTCGTCGGCGGCCAGCGCCGGGGCGGCGGCGAGCAGAACGGGACCGCAAGCGGCGGCCAGCAGGAAGCGACGAAGGGACATGGGGCAATCCAGCAGTGGGGGAGGACGAGTGCGGATGAAGTGTTATGAAATAACATATCATCACGTCAAGCGATCTTCGCTCGGGGCCCACTTGACGAGCGGCCGGGGGAAGATGCCTTGTCGCCTGCCGACCTTCCTGCATGGAAACCAGGCAGATGATCCGCCGCGCCACGCCCGCCCTCATCGCGATCATCGCGACGACCGCCCTCGCCGCCTGCTCGCTGGCCGACGGCTGGCGCTCTCAGCTGGAGCCGCCGCCTCCGACTCCCGTCGGCTCGGCCAGCTGGAAGGAGCCGCCGAAGGGTTACCTGCCCGCCGGCGCGGCTCCCGACGCGATGAAGATCCTCGCCCCGCCGCCGGCTGTCGGCTCGGACGTCCAGAAGGCCGAGCTCGCCAACTTCGAGGCCACCCGCGCGCTGCAGGGCACGCCGCGCTGGACCCAGGCGCTCCGCGACGCCGACCTGTCGGGCAAGGAGGGCTTCCACGGCTTCTCGTGCGCGGCCGGCGTGAAGATCGGTCCGCAGACCACGCCCGTGCTGGCGAAGATGCTGCTGCGGACGATCGACGACGCCCGGCCGGTCTACAACCCCGCCAAGGACTTCTACGCCCGCCGGCGGCCGGCGGCGGGAAACACCAGGCCGATCTGCGTCCCGCGCGAGGACTGGATCGAGACCAACGGCTCATACCCGTCGGGCCACAGCCTGATCGGCTACAGCTGGTCGCTGATCCTGGCCGAACTGGTCCCCGACCGGGCGACCGAGATAACCACGCGTGGCCGCGAGTTCGGCGACAGCCGGGTGATCTGCGGCGTCCACTGGCCCAGCGACATCGACGCCGGCCGGACCCTGGCCGGGGCGTTGGTCGCCCGGCTCCACGCCGATCCCGGTTTCCAGTCCGACCTGGCGACCGCCCGCTCGGAGATCGAAGCGGCGCGGAAGCTGGGCCCGCCGCAGCACTGCCCCGTCAGCTAGGCTCCGCCGCCCAGGTCACGTGACGCTCCAGCCGGTGCCCCTTGGGCAGCGCCGGATGGTCGAAGTCGAGGTCCGGACGACGGGTCATGCCGACGCGGTCCATCACCGCTTGCGAGCGAAGGTTCTCGCTCGCGGTGAAGGCGACGATCCGGGGCAGCTTCAGGACCGCGAAGCCGTGGCCGAGGGCCGCGCGGGCCGCCTCGCTGGCGTAGCCGGCGCCCCAGGCGTGGCGGGCATAGCGCCAGCCGATCTCCACGCCCGGCGCCAGCGGGTTGGTGTCGCGCAGGGTCATCAGGCCGGTGAAGCCGAGGAACGCCCCGTCCTCGCGCCGCTCCACGGCCCACAGGCCCCAGCCGTTCTGGTCGATCACGCTCTGGTTCATGTGCGCCATCGCCTCGCTCTCGGCCCGGGTATGGGTCGAGGGGAAGTGCTCCATGACCGCCGGGTCCGCGTTCAGCGCGGCCCAGGGCTCGATGTCCGAGGGCTTCCAGTTCCGAAGAATGAGGCGCTCGGTCCCGATCATGGTCAAGCGGTCGGGCGCGGGCCGGCCAGCGCGCCGTAGAGGTCCGGACGGCGATCGCGGAAGAAGCCCCAGGCCGCGCGATGCGTCCGCAGGAAGTCGAGGTCGACGGTCGTCTTCACCAGGCCCTCGTCGTCGCGGCCGAGCTCCGAGACCAGGTCTCCGCGATGATCGGCGATGAAGGACGAGCCGTAGAACCGCTGGCCGCCGTTCGGATAGCCTTCCCACGGCTCGAAGCCGATGCGGTTGGCGCCGACCACCGGAATGACGTTGCTGACCGCGTGCCCCTGCATCGCGCGCCGCCACGGCAGGGCGGTGTCGAGCGAGGCGTCATGCGGCTCGCTGCCGATGGCGGTCGGATAGAGCAGCGCCTCGGCGCCCATCAGCGCCATGGCGCGGGCCGCCTCCGGGTACCACTGGTCCCAGCAGATGCCGACGCCGATGCGGCCGTGCCGCGTGTCCCAGACCTTGAAGCCCGTGTCGCCCGGCCGGAAGTAGTACTTCTCCATGTAGCCGGGGCCGTCGGGGATGTGGCTCTTGCGATAGACGCCCATCAGCGAGCCGTCCGCGTCCGCCATCACCAGGCTGTTGAAATAGTGCGGCCCCTCGCGCTCGAAGATCGAGATCGGGATCACCACGCCGAGCTCGCCGGCCAGCGGGGCCAGCGCCTTGACGGCCGGATGCTCGCGCCAGGGATAGGCGGTCCGGAACCAGTGCTCCTCCTGCGCCACGCAGAAGTACGGCCCCTGGAACAGCTCCGACGGCAGGATCACCTGCGCGCCGCCGGCCGCGGCCTCGCGGATGAAGGCCTCGGTCTTCCGGATGTTGGCGTCCATGTCCAGGCCGTAGCTGGTCTGGATCGCGGCGAGAGAGAGGGTCCGGGCCATGGGCGGGCGAACTCCTGCTGGAGCGAGGGGGACGGGTCGGCGCGCGGATATAGGAACGCGCCGCCGAAAGCAAAGGCCGCGTCGGAGGCGGCGAACGGGTCAATGTCTTCATTCCGGCGCGCGAGCGGTGCGACGGCGGCGTGGAAGGCGGGGTCGGCGGGCGTCATCCAACCAGTATGGGGCTGTTCGGAGACGGGTGAGTTCGCGGCGAGAACCGTTGGGAAATCGGCCGGTTGGCTCGGGAAAACCCTGCGCCTGGAGCGAGACGTCGACCGCGAAGGATGGCGGTGCAGACCTCGGCACGGCACGGAAGGCGCCAACTTCGCCGGGGTCGATTGTCTCCAAATGTCTCGCTTTGTCGCGTGATTATATGTCTCGAGAGTCCCGCATCGGGGACGGGATATCGTGCCCACCTGGACATGCTTCCAGTCCCCTCAACCGCGTCAGAGGTTGGCGAGGGAACAGCTAATGATGTCCCTGAAGGGACACCAGAAGCAGTCCCCGGCTAACCCGCCTAGGCCGGTTCCTGCTGCGTGATGCAGTGGAAGCTGCCGCCGCCGGTGAGGATGGCGCTCGACGACAGGCCGATGGCCTTGCGTTCGGGGAACAGGCTCTGGACCGCGTCGACGGCGAAGGCGCCGGCCTTTTCGTCGTCGTAGAGCGGCACGATCACCGCGCGGTTGGCGACGATGAAGTTCATGTGGCTGGCCGGGACCGGGCCGTCCTCGCCCTTCACCAGGCCCGGCGAGGGGATCCGCATGACCTGGATCGGATTGCCGCGCGCGTCGGTCATCGCCGACAGCAGGCGGGCCGTCTCGTCATAGAGCTCGGCATTGGGGTCGGTCTTACCGTAGGCGACCGGGCAGGCGACGACGCCGGGGGCGACGAAGCGGGCCAGGTTGTCGACGTGGCCGTCGGTATGGTCGTTGAGCAGCCCTTCGCCCAGCCACAGCACCTTGCGGGCGCCGAGCGAGGCGGCCAGGGCGGCGGTGGCCGAGGCCTCGTCCCAGCCGGGGTTGCGGTTGGGGTTGAGCAGGCACTGGCGGGTGGTCAGCACGGTGCCGTAGCCGTCGTGGTCGACCGCGCCGCCCTCCAGGATGAAGTCGTTGGCCAGCAGCGGCGCGCCCGAGGCGGCGGCGACCTGGGCCGCGACCTGGTCGTCGCCCTCCAGCTCGTACTTCCCGCCCCAGCCGTTGAAGCGGAAGCCGGCGGCCTTGCCGTCCTCGCGGAAGATCGGGCCGGTGTCGCGCAGCCAGATGTCGCCGAACAGGCCGCGGACGATCTCCACCCCGGCGACGCCGTCCAGGCGCGCGCGCGCGGCCTGTTCGGCCTCATCGCCGCAAACCATCAGGCGCACCCGCTCCTCGCCTGGACCGGCGAGCGCGCGGGCCAGGTCGGCGACCTCGTCCTGGGCGGGTTCGAGATCCTCCCGCCAGAGCTCGCCATGGCTGGGGAAGCCCAGCCACATGGCGCGATGCGGGGACCATTCGGCGGGAACGATGGGGGTGCTGGTCATGGGCCGGGGAAGTGATGCGGGAGGGGGTCCACGTCAAGTGAAACGCACAAAGGAAAAGGGCGGCCCGATCGCTCGGGCCGCCCTTCCCTCGGTTCAGGTCAGAGACCGGCTTCGATCTAGAAGCGGCCGCTGAAGGTCAGCTGGATCGTGCGCGGAGCGCCGATGCCGACGAAGCCCACGCCCGACGAGATACCGCCGTTGGTGCTGGCCAGGGTCGAGGACGACCAGACCACGCCCGGGATCAGGTTCTTCGCGTTCGAAGAGCTGATCGTCGAGTAGTAGTCTTCGTCGAACAGGTTGGTGACGTTCAGCTGGATGTAGGCGCCCTTGTCGTTGATCCAGGGCAGCTCGTAGCGGGCGTCGAAGTCGAAGACCATGTAGCCCGGGGTCTGTTCGTCGTTGACGTCCGTGGTGAAGCGGCTGTCGACCTTCTTGCCTTGCAGCGCGACGCTGAAGTCCTCGGTCACGTTCCACTGAGCGCGGACACCGGCCATCCATTCCGGGGTCTCGACCAGCGACTTGCCCTTGGTCGGCAGGTACAGCTCGTCGCCGACGGCGTAGCCGTTGTTCGCCGTCAGGGCGCGGCCGACCAGCAGGTCGTCCTGCAGTTCGCTGTTGGTGTAGCTCAGCGAGCCGTACAGGGTGAAGGCTTCCGACGGCGACCAGCCGACCTGAGCGTCCCAGCCCCACAGCTTCACGTCGCCGACGTTGCGGTCGATCGAGAAGCCGAAGTCCGGATCGTAGGAGGTCACGATACGGTTGCTGAAGTCGTTCTTCCACACGGCGGTGGAGATGATCAGGCGACGGGTGCTGTAGCGGTAGCCGAGGTCCCAGGCCTTGCTGGTTTCCGGCTGCACGTCCGACAGGCGCAGCACGCCGTCGGCGGCGACGCCGGCGGTGTACAGCTGGTCGGTCCGCGGGGCGGACAGGCCTTCGGCGTAGCTGAGGTAGACGACGTTGTTGTCGAAGAACTCATACGACACGCCGACGTTCGGCAGGACCTTGTCGTACTTCACTTCCTTCGAGAAGGGCGCGATGTACTTGGTCGAGCCCGTCGCATACGGCACGCTCGCCGCGGTGCTCAGGGTGACCAGGGTGTCGCTCGCCTGCAGGCCGGCGGTCACCGGGTCCATGTCGACGTTGTAGAACACCGGCTGGCTGGTGCAGGTGACCGAGCTGGAGTTGTTCGTCGTCAGGCAGTGCTGGTTCAGCTCACGCTTGAAGAACGGCGCGCGGACGCCGGCGGTCACGAACAGGCGGTCTTCGAAGAAGCGGCCACGGTACTCGGCCGAGATCTGGTTCAGGATCGCGTAGGAGTGACGGTCGCGGGTGCGGAAGAAGTAGCCCGTGGCGTCGTAGACCGGCTTGGCCCAGCCGTCCTTGGCCGAGAACACTTCCGACGGGTTGCCCGACGAGTTGATCCGGCTGAATTCGCCGGTCTGACGGTGGTTGCCCTTGTCGTAGGTGTAGGCGAGGCGGAGCGTCTGGTCCGGAGCGAAGTCCCAGATCAGCGACGACAGCATCGTGTAGCGACGCGTGTTGGTGTTGCTGGGCGCGTAGAAGCGGACGTTGGTGTCCAGGCAGTCGCCGTCGCCGTTCAGGTCGAAGCCGGCGCCGCCGCCGGCGCAGGCCGCCGAGACGTTCGCGCCGGTGACGCGGCCGTAGGAGCCCGCCGTGACGACTTCGCTGAGCAGCTGCGAGCCGCCGCCGTTGGCCAGCGTGTACTGGAACGCCGAGTCGACGGTCAGGGTCAGGTTCTCGCTGATCGACCACTTGGCCTGTTCGCGGATGTTGCCCGTGTTCGACGGGTTGATGCGCAGGCCGTAGTAGTTGCCGCACGACGCCGTGTAGGCCGGGTTTTCAGCCGCCGGACGACCGTTGTCGAGCGAGGCGTCGTACATCGTGGCGCTGTTGTTGTCGTTGTCCGCGACGCCGGCGGTCGGCGCGTCGAGCGTGCAGCTGGACAGGTTGTCGAAGTCACGGCCGTAGGTCTCGAAGTTCGCCATCGAGGCCGTACGGTAGAAGTTGTTGCGGTTCTCGTTGTAGTGGAACGCCAGCGAGACGAAGTCGCCGTTGTCGCCGAACGGCTGATAGATCTTGCCGTTGATCTGCCACTTCTCGAGGTCGCCCGGGCCCTTGAACTTGTCGTACTTCTGGTACGAGGCGGCGAAGTAGGCGGTGGTGCCCCACGGGCCGATTTCGCCGGTGTCGATCAGGCCGAAGATGCGGCGGTAGTTGAACTCGCCCACGGCGCCGACGACGCGGCCGCCGAACTCGCTGGCCGGCTTGCGGCTGATGTAGTTGATGGTGCCGCCCGAGGCCGCCGCGGTCGGGCTGTCCACGTCGGTGGTGCCCATGTTGACGCTGGCGCGGTCGATCAGCTCCGAGTCGAGCTGCTGGTTCGTGTAGATGGCGTAGTTGCCGGTGTCGTTCAGCGGCACGCCGTCGAAGGTCAGCGAGATGCGGTTACCGTCGAAGCCGCGGATGCGGAGGTTGCCGCCCGACGAGCCGTACGGGTCGTTGTTGGTGAAGTTCAGGCCCGGCGTCAGGTTCAGGCTCTGAACGATGGTCTGGCCGGTGACCTGGGTGGAGATGAACTCCTGGTCGATCGAGGCCTTGGCCTTCGGCGCCGACTCGGCGGTCAGAACGCCGTCGATGCTGGGCTGGCCGCGGGCGGCGGTGACGACCACCGCTTCGACTTCGTTGGTGCCGGTGGATTGCGCGTAAGCCGCGGAACCGAGCAGCAGGCTGCCCGCGAGCGCGGTCGTCGCCACAAAGGCGAGCTTCGTCTTCATCATATTATGAGTATCCCCTCTCATCCCGACGCCGTTGACCCGACAAGGACTCCGAACTGGCATCTTTCCGCCCGCTTAGCGCCGCATTGCGAAGCTTCGGTGACGTCTCTTGGGTCCGTATGTGAACTCCGACACAACATCTACTGTCCGGCGTGTCGCAGGGGCGAGATTCATTAACGAATGGCCATCTTTTCGGTCGAGGAGTCGCAAGAATGCGACACCTGTGGGCAGGTGATCGCTTTACAGGCGACATCGAGGGGTCGAGCGTGCCGCGCGAAATGACCGCTTCGAATCAGACACCCTCCGCCGACGACACGCGCGCCGCGCGCTTCGCCCTGTCGCTGCTCATTGTGCTGACGGGTTTGCGGCTGATCGCGATCTTCTCTTCGCCGCTGAACCTGTATCCGGACGAAGCCCAGTACTGGGTCTGGTCGCGGCATTTCGACTTCGGCTACTTCTCCAAGCCGCCGATGATCGCCTGGGCCATCTGGGCGACGACCCACATCGGCGGCGACGCCGAAAGCTGGGTGCGGATGAGCGGGCCGCTGTTCCACGGCGTGGCGGCGGCGGCGCTGTTCTCCGTCGGCCGCAAGCTCTACGGGGCCTGGACCGGAACGGCGGCGGCGGCGCTGTACCTGCTGATGCCCGGCGTGGCGCTGTCGTCCTTCATCATCGCCACCGACGCGCCGCTGCTGTGCTTCCTGTCGCTGGCGCTGCTGGCCTATGTCGGCCTGCGCGACGGCAAGGGGCTCGGACCGGCGCTCGGCCTGGGCGCCGCGCTGGGGCTGGCGCTGCTGTCGAAGTACGCGGCGCTCTACGCCCTGATCGGCATCGGACTGCATCTGGCGCTGTCGAAGGAGGCGCGGTCGGTCTGGACGGTGCGCCGGGGTGTGGCGACGGCGGCGGCGCTGGCCGTGGTCATCGCGCCGAACCTGATCTGGAACGCCACCCACCATTTCGCCACCGTCGGCCACACCGCCGCCAACGCCGACCTGGGCGGCAGCCTGTTCAACCCCGGCAGCATGCTGAGCTTCATCGGCGAGCAGTTCGGGGTGTTCGGACCGATCCCTTTCGGCGTACTGGCCGGCGCGGGCATCACGCTGGCGGTGCGCAAGCGGCTGCGGAAAGAGGACCTGCTGCTGGCCTGCCTGACCATCCCGCCGCTGGCGGCGATGATCGTCCAGGCGCTGGTGTCGCGGGCCAACGCCAATTGGGCGGCCAGCGCCTATGTCGCCGGCTCGGTGCTGGCGGCGGCGCTGCTGACGCGGGACTGGTCGGGGCGCTGGAAGACGGCGGCGCGCGGCGGCCTTTGGGCGACGCTGGCGCTGCAGGGGGCGTTCGCGCTGTTCGTGGTGTTCGCCGCGGCCAATCCGAAGATCGTCGACCAGCTGGGCCAGTCGAACAGCATCAAGCGGCTGCGCGGCTGGGACGACGCCAGCCAGGCGGTGATCGAGCGGGTGCGGATCGAGGCGCTGAACGGCGGCGTCACCGCCATCGCGGTCGAGGACCGCTTCCTGTTCAACTCCATCTCCTACTACGGCCGCGACTACTTCGCCGAGCCGGGCGCCGCGCCGCTGACCATCTGGGTGCGTGACAAGGCCGGCAACCAGGCCGAGGCCGAGGCCCCGCTGACGGCGGACAGGGGCGGCCGCGTGATCGTGGCCATCCTCGACGACCGCAAGGGGAACAAGCAGGCGCGCATCGCCGCCGACTTCGGCGCGCTGACCGCGATCGACACCCACCGCCTGACGCTCAGCGTGCCCTGCAAGGGCAAGGCGGGCGAGAGCGAGCAGAAGTACGAGCACCGCTGCGTGCGGCGCGTCGGCCTGTTCCTCGGCGAGGGCTTCCGGCCGGTGGCGCGGGACTAACCACCCAAGGGTGTCATCCCGGCCGCAGCGAAGCGAAGAGCCGGGACCCAGAGGGCCGGCGCACGGCATCAACTGGGTCCCGGATCGCTTGCGGCGTCCGGGATGACACTGGAGGCTTTGCTAGACCGCGACCTCGAACGCCGCCTCGGTCCTGGCCTTCACGTCCTCGACCGTCACGCCGGGGGCCAGCTCGATCAGCCGCACCGGGGTCTTGCCGCGGTTGATCTCGAACACGCCGAGCTCGGTGATCAGCAGGTCGACGACGCCGGCGCCGGTCAGCGGCAGGCTGCATTGCTTGAGCAGCTTGGGCGCGCCGGTCTTCTCGCAGTGGTCCATGACCACCACCACGCGCTTGACGCCCGCGACCAGGTCCATGGCTCCGCCCATGCCCTTGACCATCTTGCCGGGCACCATCCAGTTGGCGAGGTCGCCCTTCTCGGAGACCTGCATGCCGCCCAGGATCGACAGGGCGATATGCCCGCCCCGGATCATCGCGAAGCTGTCGGCGGACGAAAAGTAGGACGAGCTGTCCAGCTCGGTGATCGTCTGCTTGCCGGCGTTGATGAGGTCGGCGTCCTCCTCGCCCTCGTACGGGAACGGGCCCATGCCGAGCATGCCGTTCTCGCTCTGCAGCGTGACGTTGACGCCCTCGGGAATGTAGTTGGCGACCAGGGTCGGGATGCCGATGCCCAGGTTCACATAGAAGCCGTCCCGCAGTTCACGGGCCGCGCGGGCGGCGACTTCGTCACGGGTCCAGGGCATTACGCGGACTCCTTGGCGCGGGTGGTGACGCGCTCGATGCGCTTCTCGAACGTCGCGCCCTTGAAGATGCGGTCGACGAAGATGCCGGGCGTGTGGATGTTGTCCTTGTCGAGCGTCCCGGTGGCGACCAGCTGCTCGACCTCGGCCAGCGTCTTGCGGCCGGCCGTGGCCATCATCGGGTTGAAATTGCGGGCCGTCTTGCGGAACACGAGGTTGCCCTCGTGGTCGCCCTTGAAGGCCTTCACGATCGACAGGTCGGCGGTCAGGCCCCGCTCCATGACGTAGAGCTCGCCGTCGAACTCGCGGACTTCCTTGCCCTCGGCCACCAGGGTGCCGACGCCGGTCTTCGTGAAGAAGGCCGGGATGCCCGCCCCGCCGGCGCGGATGCGCTCGGCCAGGGTGCCCTGCGGATTGAACTCCAGCTCCAGCTCGCCGGACAGGTAGAGCTGTTCGAACAGCTTGTTCTCGCCGACGTAGGAGCTGACCATCTTACGGATCTGCCGGTTCTCGAGCAGGATCCCCAGCCCGAAGCCGTCGATGCCGCAGTTGTTCGAGATGACGGTCAGGTCCCTGGCGCCGTGCTCGCGGATGCCCGCGATCAGGTTCTCGGGAATGCCGCAGAGGCCGAAGCCTCCGGCCATGATGGTCATGCCGTCGAACAGCACCCCGTCCAGGGCGTCCGCGGCGGCCTGCACAACCTTGTCGACCATGGGTCCTCCAAAGAGCGTCCGGCGCCGATCTCGCCGAGAACGGCCAGAAATTCAACCCTTGATGAATTATCGGCGCGGACTGCCCTGACGCTAACATCTGCGTCAGATGGCGGCCACCGGCGCCGGGACAAGGCGAACAGACATCGACCCCGGGGCGCGACGATGCCAGAAGGAGCGGCAGGATCGAGGCGACGGGGACGGAATGGCGGCGGATACAGGCATGAACCTGGCCCAGGTGGTGGCGGTGCTCGGCGCCGGCGTGGTCGCCGGGCCGATCTTCAAGCGCCTCGGGTTCGGCTCCATCCTCGGCTACCTCGTCGCCGGGGTCGCCATCGGACCGTTCGGCCTGAAGGTGCTCGAGGAGCCCGAGACCATCCTGCACATCGCCGAGTTCGGCGTGATCATGTTCCTGTTCATCATCGGGCTGGAGATGCGGCCGGCGCGGCTGTGGGGCATGCGCAAGGACATCTTCGGCCTGGGCGCGGCCCAGGTGATCGGCTGTGGCGCGGCGATGACCCTGGCGCTGGTCGCGGCGGGCTTCAATCCGGTCGTGGCCTTCATCGGCTCCATGGGCTTCGTGCTCTCCTCCACGGCCGTGATCATGCAGATGCTGGAGGAGCGCGGCGAGATCGCCACGCCGCTCGGCCAGCGGGCGGTGTCGATCCTGCTGCTGGAAGACCTGGCGATCGTGCCGCTGCTCGGCGTCGTGGCGCTGCTGTCGCCGCGCCAGGCGACGGACGGCAACTGGCTGCTGGGACTGCTGCTGGCCTTCGCCGCGCTGGCCGGCCTGTACGTCGCCGGCCGCTACCTGATGAACCCGCTGTTCCGGCTGCTGTCGGCGGCGCGGGCGCGGGAGGTGATGACCGCCGCCGCCCTGGGCGTGGTGCTGGGCGCGGCCTGGCTGGCCGACCTGTCCGGCCTGTCGATGGCGATGGGCGCGTTCGTCGCCGGCGTGCTGCTGTCGGAGTCCGCCTACCGCCACCAGCTGGAAGCCGACATCGAGCCGTTCCGCGGCCTGCTGCTGGGCCTGTTCTTCATCGCCGTCGGCATGTCCCTGGACCTGTCCGTCGTGGCCCGCGAGTGGATGATGCTGGCGGCCGTCGTGCTGGGCATGATGGTGGTGAAGGGGCTGGGCATCTTCCTCGTCGCCCGCCTGTTCCGGGCCAGGAACTCCGAGGCCGTGAACCGCGCGGCGCTGTTCGCCCAGGGCGGCGAGTTCGCCTTCGTCCTCTATTCCGCGGCCGCCGCGGCCGGTGTTATCGACGGCCGCGACAACGCGGTCTTCACCGCCGCCGTCATCCTGTCGATGATCCTGACGCCGTTCGTCGTCATGGGCGTGCGGGCCCTGACCCCGGCCGAGGTTCAGGACACCGACGGCGTCGAGGCCCCCGACGGCCTGACCGGCAGCGTGCTGGTGATCGGCTTCGGCCGCTTCGGCCAGGTGGTCAGCCAGGCGCTGCTGGCCCGGGGCGTGGACGTCAGCATTCTGGACGTCGACGCCAACCGCATCCGCAACGCCGAGCCGTTCGGCTTCAAGATCTACTTCGGCGACGGTTCGCGGCCCGAGATTCTGCGCGCCGCCGGAGCGCACAAGGCCAAGATCATCGCCATCTGCCTCGACGACCGGAAGGCCGCCGACCTGATCGTCGAGCTGGCCAAGGCCGAGTTCCCGCAGGCCAAGCTGATGGTCCGCGCCTTCGACCGCGGCCATGCGCTGGACCTGATCAAGGCCGAGGTCGACTACCAGATCCGCGAAACGTTCGAGTCCGCCATGACCTTCGGCGCCCAGGCGCTGGAGGAACTGGGCGTGCCGCCCGAGGAGATCGCCGAGACCAGCGCCGACATCCGCGAGCGCGACCAGGAGCGGTTCGCGCTGGAGATGACCGGCGGCATCTATGCCGGCGTCGGCCTGCTGCACGGCAACGCCCCCGTCCCCGCCCCGCTGTTCAAGCCGCGCAAGGACAAGAAGGGCGAGCTGGAGCACGTCGAGCCGGCGATCCCGCTCGAGACCGCCGTCCTGCCCGAACAGGATCACGTCGTGGGCGTGGTCGAGGTGGTCAAACGCAAGCACGCCGCGAAGAAACCGCCGTCGAAGGACTGATCTCGACGCGGACCGCGGCTTGAGGCCCAATGGCGCCCGGACGAACCGGGGGATGTCGCATGGCGCTGCTGCGCTGGGCCGTGACCACGCACAAATGGCTGTCGCTGCTGGTCGGGATTCAGATCCTGTTCTGGGTCGGCGGCGGCCTGGTGATGACCGTCTTGCCGATCGAGAAGGTGCGCGGCGAGCATCACGCCCCCGAACCGTCCGCCGCGCCGCTGCCCGTTTCCGAGATCCTGCCCCTCGCCGTCGTGGCGGAGCGCGCCGCCGTGGCGCCGGTCAAGGCCGAGCTTCGCGCCACGCCGCGCGGACCGGTCTGGGCCCTGGCGCCGGCCGAGGGCGACCCCGTGCTGCTGGACGCCCGCACCGGCGCGCGCCTGGCCGCCATCGACGCGGCCCAGGCCCGGGGCTTCGCCCGCACCGCCTATGTCGGGGACGGCAAGCCCGTCTCCGCCCGGCTGCTCTCCGCGGCGCCGCGGGAGACCCGAAAGACCGGCCCCCTGTGGCGGGTCGACTTCGACGACGCCGAGAAGACGACGCTCTACCTGTCGCCCCTAACCGGCGAGGCGGTGTCCCGCCGATCCGGCCTGTGGCGGTTCTACGACTTCTTCTGGAAGCTGCACGTCATGGACTGGAAGAACGGCGAGGATTTCAATCACCCGATCATCGTCATCGCCGCCGCCCTGTCGCTGGCGATCGCCCTGAGCGGATTCGTCCTGCTGTGGTTCCGCCTGGGCCGCGACCTGATGCGACGCCGCGCCTCGCCGACCGCTTGATCCCAACCCCTTGATCCATGTCAGGTGCAAGGGTGCGGACCTGGGTGTAAAAGGCGAGCATGACCGACACGACCCTGACCAAGTCCGCCATCGAGCCCGTCTCGTTCAAGGCCTACGAGACCGACTTCGACGCCTTCTCCAAGGCGCTGGGCGACAGCTTCAAGCGATACGGCTTCGCCGTGATCTCCGACTACGACCTGGACCAGTCGAAGATCGACGGCGCCATCGACGCGGCCAAGCGGTTCTTCGCCCTGCCCGAGGACGTGAAGAAGCAGTACGCGGTCAGCCAGGGCGGCCAGCGCGGCTACATCCCCTTCGGCATCGAGACCGCCAAGGGCGCCACGCACCATGACCTGAAGGAATTCTGGCACATGGGACGGGACCTGCCCGAGGGCCATCGTCACCGCTCGGTCATGGCCGACAACGTCTGGCCGTCCGAGACGCCGGACTTCCAAGAGAAGATCGCCTGGCTGTACGGCGCGCTCGACCGCATGGGCGGCAAGGTGCTGCAGGCCATCGCCGCCTACCTCGACCTGCCGCGCCATCAGTTCGACGACGCCATCCGGTACGGCAACAGCGTGCTGCGCCTGCTGCACTATCCGCCGATCCCGGCCGACGCGACCGGCGTGCGGGCCGGCGCCCATGGCGACATCAACGCCATCACCCTGCTGCTGGGCGCCGAGGAAGGCGGGCTGGAAGTGCTGGATCGCGACGGCCAATGGCTGCCGATCAACCCGCCGCCGGGCTGCCTAGTGGTCAACATCGGCGACATGCTGGAGCGGGCGACCAACAACGTCCTGCCCTCGACCGTGCACCGGGTGGTCAATCCGCCCCCGGAGCGTCGCGGCTTCGCGCGCTATTCCACGCCGTTCTTCCTGCATTTCGAGCCGGACTATCTGGTCGAAACCCTGCCCGGCTGCGCCACGGCGGAGAACCCCGACCGCTATCCCGAGCCGATCACGGCCAACGATTTCCTTCAGCAGCGGCTGCGCGAGATCAAGCTGCTGTAGGACCGCTGGAACGCGTCAGGCGGGCGTGCAGTCGGTTCCGCCGCCCGAACGCGCTTCAACCTGAAAATCTGGAGCGCGCTGGTCCGGTCGGATGATTCCATCGGACCCGGGCGTGCGCTAGCGGCTAACCGTCGCATTTGACGGCTACGCCAAATTAACCGCGCGCAACCCATGGTTTCCCAACGATAAAAAAGGGGGAAGCCCATGGCGCAGCTCGCGCCGCCCGAGGAAGACGCTCTTCGTCTGGCGGAACTCCGCGCGCTCGATCTGGCCGCATTGCGGCCGGTCATCGATCGCGTGACGCGCCTTGCCCGCAGCGCGGCCGACGCGCCGATCGCCTACGTCGTGCTGGTCGAGGAAGACCATGTCTGGACATCGGGCTTCGAAGGCATGCCCGAGAAGCATGGACCGCTGGCGCTGTCCGAGGCCGCGCGCAGCCTGAAGGACGGCCCGGTCTGGCTGGGGGACCTGCTCCGGAGCTGGCCGGACCATCCATGGGTCGCCGGGGCGCCACACGCCCGCTTCTACTGCAACGTGCCCATCGTTCTGTCGAACGGCGTCCGGCTGGGCGCCCTTTGCGTGGCCGGCCACGAAGCCCGCGCGCGTAGCGAGCGGGTGTTGGCCGACCTCGGCGACCTGGCGGCCTTGCTGGCGGGGGCGATCGAGCGGCTGGGCGCCCAGCGCGAGACGCGTGCGGCCGTCGCCGTGCGGGACGCTGTGATGAAGTACTCGCCCGTCTCGCTGGGCGTGCTCGATCGCGACCTGCGCTACGTCTATGTCAACGAGCAGTGGACCATCGACAAGGGCGTGGCCGAGGCCGACGCCCTGGGCCGTACGATGGAGGAGCTGTTTCCCCACACCTATGCCCTATTCCGCGAAACCTACGCCAAGGCGCTGGCCGGCGAGACCCAGACCGGCGAACGCATCCACGCACCGATCCCCGATCGCCCCGACCGCTGGCTGAAGGCCACGATCAGTCCCTGGCTGGACGCCGAGGGCAACGTGGCCGGCTGCATCTCGATGAGCCACGACATCAGCGGCCTGGTCGCCGGTCTGGAGCGCGCCCAGCGGTCCGAGGCCCGGCTGAAGCTGGCGCTCGAGATCGCCGAGGTCTCCGTCTACGAGCTCGACTACCGCAACAGGACCCTGAGTCTCGACGGCGCGGCGGACAGCTTCTTCGACGCCACCCACACCTACAACGACCTGGCGCGGAACATCTGGGTGACGGTGCATCCAGAGGACCGCGCCTTCGCCCAGGCCGAGTGGGACCGCCATGTCCGCGACGGCACGCCCTTCCGCACCGAGTACCGCATGAACGTGCTCGACCGCGACGTCTGGGCCTTCTCGGCGGCGGAACTGATCCACGGCGAGGACGGCCGCATCGACGGCGTGCTGGGCGTGCTGAACAACATCACAGCCCGCAAGGAAGCCGAGGCGGAGATCATCAAGGCCCGCGACGGGGCGGAGGCCGCCAACCGCGCCAAGAGCGAGTTCCTGGCCAACATGAGCCACGAGATCCGCACGCCGCTGAACGGGGTGATGGGCGTGGCCGCGGCGCTGGCCCGCACCGAGCTGACGCCGGCCCAGGCCGAGATGGTCGGACTGATCGAGACCTCCGGCCAGACGCTGGAGGCCATTCTGGCCGACGTGCTGGACCTGGCGCGGGTCGAGGCCGGCCGGCTGGAGCTGAAGGCGGAGACCTTCGCGCTGGCGGACTGCGTGCGCTCTGCCGCGGCGCTGTTCCAGCCGGCGGCGGCGGAGAAGGGACTGGCCTTCGACCTGGACATCGCGCCCGAGGCGGCGGGGACCTTCATCGGCGACGCCGTCCGCGTGCGGCAGATCGTCTGCAACCTGCTGTCCAACGCCGTGAAGTTCACCGCTGTCGGCCGCGTGGCCCTGGCCGCGCGGATGCTCGAGGACGAGGACGGTTCACGGGTCGCCATCACCGTCGCCGACACCGGCATCGGCTTCGCCGACGAGGTCCGGTCGAAGCTGTTCGAGCGTTTCGAACAGGCCGACGGCTCGATCACCCGACGCTATGGCGGCACGGGGCTGGGCCTGGCCATCTCCCGCGCCCTGGCCGAGGCCATGGGCGGTTCGCTGGAAGCCAGCTCGCAGCCGGGCCTGGGCTCCGCCTTCGCGGTCGTCCTGCCGCTGGAGCGGGCGACCGCGTCCGATCCGGTCGAAGCGCCCCGGGCCGCGGATCGTCCCACGCCCGAGCGCGCGCCGCGCGTCCTGCTGGCCGAGGATCACGCCATCAACCGCAAGGTCGTCGAGCTGCTGCTCGGCCAGGTCGGCGTCGAGCTGACCTGTGTCGAGAACGGCGCCGAGGCCGTCGAGGCGGCGGCCGGCGGGGATTTCGATCTGATCCTGATGGACATGCAGATGCCGGTCATGGACGGCCTGACCGCCATCCGCGCGATCCGCGCCGCCGAACGGGCCGCGGCCAGGCCGGCGACGCCGGTCTGGGCGCTGTCGGCCAACGCCCTGCCTGAACATGTCGAGGCGTCGCTGGCGGCCGGCGCGGACGGCCACCTGAGCAAGCCGGTCTCCGCCAACGCGCTCTACGACGTGCTGGCGGACGCCTGCGAGAAGGCCGGGGCGGAAGAGACGACAGCGGCGGCCGGCTGATCAGCCGGCCTCGCCATCAGCGCTCACCCCGGCGGACATCAGCCGCTACTTCGACAACCGCAGCTTGGTGATGTCCCGGCCGATGGCCGAGAACGCGTCCTTGAGAGCGGTGCCGCCCGAAGGCAGGTAGGCGTGCTTGTCGCTGGTCGCGCAGGAGGCCATCAATCCCTTGGCGTCCTCGTCGTTGCCGAGCGCGAAGCCGACCGTATAGACGATGATGCCCTGCTTCTTCATCGCCTCGCACATCGCCTTGGCCTGGACGATGCCGTCCGTGCCCTTGCAGTCGATCTGCTCGTCGTCGTCGCTGATCTCGGCGTTGCTGGCCTGGACGCCCCGGCAGTAGGGCGTGTTGAACGCGCCGTCGGTCATGATGACCACGACCTTCAGCAGGTCCTTGGTTCCATAGGCCGCCGGGGTGCTGTTGCCGGTCCACATCGAACCGAAGTTGGGCGAGACCGCGTACCAGCCCCATCCGACGCCGATCTGGCCGGCGGTGCTGCCGCTGACCGTGTAGTTGGCGATGGTGTTCTTCAGCGCGGCCTTGTCGCTCGACAGCGGCGTGATGGTGGCGCTCAGGCAGGTCGAGCCGCCCGAGGTATACTGGATGCCGGCCGGAAGCGTCGACGGCGCGGTGTCGGTGTAGTCGTTGTCGTCGATGTTGTCGTAGAAGCTGGCGATGACGCTCTTCGGCCGCTCGGTCACGCAGGTGTTGGGCGTGTAGGCGTTCTTTCCGCCATCGTCGTTGGTGAACCGGAAGATCTGGCAACCGTACTTCGTGCACTGCGACGTACCGCTGAGGCCGGTCTTCGAGGTCGCCGTCGGTCCGAACAAGCCGGAGATGGTGAACCAGTCCGTCGCGCGGCTGCCGACGGTATAGTAGCCGTTGTTGATGGAGACGCTGTTCTTCAGGCCGGTGAGATACACTTCCTCACCCGCCAGGTTGCCATGCGCGGTCGAGGTCAGCGCCAGTTCGCAGCCGGCCGCGATGCACTTGCGCGCCGTGCCGCTGGAGTTGCTGTAGACGCCGTAGTTCTTGCTGTTGACGCCCTGCAGCTCGAAGGTCTTGTCGCCCTTGTTGGCGACCACGAAGGCCTTGCCGTTAATCTGGGTGATGCCGCTGACGCCGGTGATGTAGACGGTGTCGCCGTTCTGGTAGCCGTGGTTGTTCTGGGTGGTCACCACCGCCGGATTGGCGTTTGTGACGCCCTTGATGGTGTTCGAGGTCGTGCCGCTCTGCCAGGCCGTCGCCGTCACGGGTTTGGAGCCGACGATCGTGCCACGGCCCGCGTTGGCGTAGGTCGAGCCCAGGTTGACGCCATAGGAGTACGGCACCAGCGCCGCCTTCGAATAGTAGGGCGACTGCACGTCGGAGATGACCAGGTCGAGCAGGTCCTTGGCCGCGGTCTTGAGGTCCGCGATCTTGGTGCCGGACATCGACTGCGTGAGGTCGAGCACCAGCGCCAGTTCGAGGTTGGTCGAGGAGCGGCTGACCTCGGCCTTGGCGCCGATGTCCATGGGGCCGTCGAGCCACAGGTCGGAGATGAAGGGATCGACGGTCGCCGTGGCGCTGGCGACGATCTTGGTGCCGGACAGCTTGAAGGTGGAGCCGCTCAGGACCGCGTCGCTCACGCCGCTCAGCTGCGCCAGCAGGGCGGCTTCGCCGACGGTCTGGATCTCGGCCTCGGTCTTGGCGGTCGAACGGGCGGCCAGCAGGGTCGCGGCGTCGAGGGCGTCCTGAAGGTGGCGCTTCTCGACGCTGGCGCGGTTGACGTCGATCAGGGCGAAGGACAGCACGGCCAGCGGCAGCGCCAGCACGGCGAACCAGATCGCCACGGCCCCGCGGGCGTCACGCGTGAAGCGCGGCAGCAGGTCCGCGAGCCTGGAAAGGCGCCGGGTCGGTTGGCGGTTCATGGTCCTTCACCCCGATTGAACCGGCATTCTCGCGCGGGAGGGTAAGAAAAGGCCGAACGCGCGTGGTGAATCCCGGGTTACCCGCGTCGCACCCCGCGCCTCACCGGTAGAGCCGCAGCGCGTTGATATCCTGAGCGATCTCGCGGAAGGCCTTCTTCAGGTCCGCGCCGGTGTCAGGCAGGAAGACGTGCTGGGCGCTGGTGGCGCAGTATTCCATGATCTCCTCGGCGTCGCCCCCGCTGTCGAGGTCGAACCCGACCGTGTAGACGACCACGCCCTTCAGCTTCATCGCGTCGCACAGGGCCTTGGACTGGGCGAAGGCGCCGCCGTTGGTGGCGTTGCAGTTGATGTGCTCGCTGTTCGTCCCCGAGCCGCTGCCGGCGTCCTTGCTGATCACGCCGTTGCAGTAGGTGGTGTTGAACTCCCCGTCGGTCATCAGCACGACGACCTTCTGCAGGTCCTTGTCGCCGTAGGCCGCCGGCTTGTTCATGGCCTCCGGCCACAGATAGCCCCAGTTGGGCGAGACCAGGTACCAGCCCCAGGCCAGGCCGATCTGGCCGGCCGTCGAGCCCTGGGCGGTGAGGCCGTCGATCTTGGCCTTGAGCGTGACCTTGTCGCTGGTCAGCGGCAGGATCTGGGCGCCCAGGCAGGGGTTGCCGCTGTTGGGATAGTTGCGGCCGACA
>JBIICO010000147.1:0-8547 GCA_044238855.1 Caulobacter sp. | reverse complement strand
ACGCGCTCGTGGTCGCTGTCGTAGCCGCGGTGGGTCGCCAGGTCGAAGGCCACCGACAGGCCCATCTGACCGGCCGCGAGGTTACGGCGGTAGAAGGCGTTCGAGTCTTCGGCGGTCGAGAAGCCCGCGTACTGACGCACCGTCCAGGGGTTCGTCACGTACATCGTCGGGTAGGGACCACGACCGAACGGGGCCAGGCCCGGATAGCCGCCCAGGAAGTCCATGCCCGCGAGGTCCTCGGGGCCGTAGGCGCTCTGGACGGCGACGCCTTCCGGGGTCTGCCAGAGGCTGTCGCTCTTGGGCGTCGTGGCGGGCGCGTCGACGGTGAAGTCCAGCTCGGCGAAGTTCGGGAAGTTGGCGGACATGGCTCAGGCCTCCTCGAACGCGGCGGCGAAACGGATGGCGGTCAACGGCGGGCAGGACGAATCCGGCCCGGGCAGGCGGACGTCGGGACCGGCGACCGCGAAGGCGGCGGCGTCGACCGTCTGGACCTCCGGGGTCTTGTCGTCGGCGTTCGGGAAGGCGGTGACGCCGAGAATCTTGCGGGACTTGTCGGCGTAGGCCGCGGCCTGGGCCTGGCGGGTGGCGGCGATCGCCTCGGCGACCACGCCCGACTGGAGCGCCGCGACGATGCCGCCGGCCGCCTCGATGGCCTGGAAGCCGCCCCAGGCGGCGCGGGCCAGTTCGTCGGTGCGGGTGTCCAGGTACCAGGCGCCGCCGGCCGGGTCCGCGACGCGGCCCAGGTGGCTCTCTTCCATCAGCACCAGCTGGGTGTTGCGCGCCTGGCGGCGGGCGAAGGCGGTCGGCAGGCCGATGGCGTCCGTGAACGTCCCGAGCAGGATGGCGTCCGCCCCGCCGACGGCGGCGGCGAAGCCGGCCGAGGTCAGGCGCAGCAGGTTGGTCCAGGCGTCCGCCCTGGCCAGCATGCGGTGCGAGGAGCGGGCCTCGACGGCGGCCGGAACGTCCACGCCGCAGGCGCTGGTGATGCGGGCCCAGATCTCGCGCGCGGCGCGCAGCTTGGCGATGCCGGTGAAGTACTCGCCGTCGACGGTGACGCCCAGAACGATGCGCCTGAAGGCCTCCTCGATCGGCAGGCCGGCGCGGGTCAGGGCCTTGGCGTAGGCGACGGCCGAGGCGGCCATGAACGCCAGTTCCTCGGTGTTCGAACCGCCGGCCTCGTGCGCGGCGCGGCCGGTGGCCAGGAACAGCGTCGCCTTGGCGTAGGTCGACGACAGGCGCGCGCCGACCGTGGCGGCCGAGACGATGTGGCTCTCGATCGGACCGGCGCTGGCGCCGGTCGTCGCGAAGGCGGTCAGCGGGTCCATGTGGAAGGCGAGGGGCGCGTTCGGTGCCGACTTGGCCAGCGCGCCGAGCCAGTCGGCGGCCTTGGGGCCCAGGTAGCCGGCGTCCAGCGCCACCGGCGCGAGGTCCAGCAGCACGCCGTCGAGCGTCCTGGCCAGATCGTCGACCGAACCGACGGCGACGCCGTCCTTGCCGGTCGGGTCGATGGAGATCAGCAGCGAGGCGGCGGCGTTCTCCAGGTCCTTCAGGCCCTCGGCGCCGGCCTGCTTCGGATCGGGATGCGCGACCCGCATGCGCAGGTCCCACGGACGCTCGGCGTCGCGCGGGCGCAGGTCGCGGAAGGTCTCCGGGCCTTCCGTGTACAGCGGCTGGATCGCCAGGCCGTCGGCCGTCTGGCGAACCAGCGCGTCTTCGAAGCTCTCGCCCTTCAGCGTCTTCTCGACGAGCTTCAGCCAGTCCTCGCGGGCGGGTGGCGCGAAATCGTCGGCCAGCGGCAGGATCGTCCCGGACAAGCTTGGCGTCTCCCCTAGATCTGGAGCGTGATCGGTCCGCCGAACCGGTCGCCCGTTCGACAAATCGCGCTCTCGCATTGCAGCATTCCGCGCGCGTCAATGCGCCCCTGCCGTAAGGTGCGTCAAGCGCGTCATCGGGGCGCGGACCGCGTTGTGGCCTGCGGGCAACCTGCCGCTGCGGCATGTCAGAAAGCGACTTGCGCCCACCGAACAGGCGTTTTACTTACGCTGTATATTCATAGACGGAGCCCGTTCTGCCATGGCCCTGCCGCCGATTCTGCGTGACCGCCTTCGCCTGCCGGTGATCGCCTCGCCGCTGTTCATCATCTCCGGTCCCGACCTGGTGATCGCCCAGTGCAAGGCGGGCATCGTCGGCTCGTTCCCGTCGCTGAACGCTCGTCCGATCAGCCAGCTGGACGAGTGGCTGCACCGGATCACCGAGGAACTGGCCGCCTGGGACCGGGCCAACCCCGACCTGCCGTCGGCGCCGTTCGCGGTGAACCAGATCGTCCACAAGACCAACAACCGCCTCGAGGAGGACCTCGAGCTGTGCGCCAAGTACAAGGTCCCGGTGGTCATCACCTCGCTCGGCGCGCGTGAGGACCTCTACTCCGCCGTGCGCGGCTGGGGCGGCATCACGATGCACGACGTCATCAACGACCGGCACGCCCACAAGGCGATCGAGAAGGGCGCCGACGGCCTGATTCCCGTCGCCGCCGGCGCGGGCGGCCACGCCGGCGCGCTGTCGCCCTTCGCCCTGGTGCAGGAGATTCGCGCCTGGTTCGACGGCCCGGTGGCGCTGTCCGGCTCCATCGCCAGCGGCCGCTCGATCCTGGCCGCCCAGGCCATGGGCGCCGATCTCGCCTACATCGGCTCGGCCTTCATCGCGACGCAGGAAGCCAACGCGGTCCAGGGCTACAAGGACATGATCGTCGAGAGCGGCGGGGAAGACATCGTCTACTCCAACCTGTTCACCGGCGTGCACGGCAACTACCTGCGGCCGTCGATCGTGGCGGCGGGCATGGACCCGGACAACCTGCCGGTCAGCGACCCGTCGAAGATGAACTTCGGCTCCGGCGGCAACCAGGAAGCCAAGGCCTGGAAGGACATCTGGGGCTGCGGCCAGGGCATCGGCGCGCTGACCAGCGTGCTGTCGGCCGGCGAACTGGTCGCCAAGTTCGCCGAGGAATACGAGGCCGCCAAGGCCGAGCTGGCCGCGAAGACCGCGCTGACCAGCGGCGTGAAACTGGCCTTCGCCGCCGAGTAGTTTCCGCTTCCAGCGCGGACGGACATCGCCGCCGGAGTCGAGCCTTTCCAGGGGCTTGGCTCCGGCGGTTTTCGTTTGATCCACCCGGTCCCCGGCCGGGCCGATCCTTGTCGCGACGAACGACAGGGAGCGACCTCAAGTGTCCGACGACGCCACACCCCGCCTGGGACTGCCCTATCTGGCGGCCAGCCAGGCGCAGAAGCATGTGATCCTGAACGAGGCGCTGAGCCGTCTCGACGGCCTGGTCCAGACGGCGGTGGCCAGCCGGACCCTGGCCGACCAGCCGGCCGAGCCGGAGGACGGGGCGCTCTACATCCTTCCCGACGACGCGACCGGCGTCGCCTGGGCCGGACGCGCCGCCGGCACGGTGATGCGGTTCGAGGCCGGCGGCTGGCTGGCCTTCCCGGTGTCCGCCGGACAGGCGGCCTGGATCGCCGACGAGGCGCGGCTGGCGGTCTTCGACGGCGAGGACTGGGTCGAGGTCGGCGGCGCGGACCTGGCCAACGTGCCGCTGCTGGGCGTGGGGACGACCGCCGACGCCGACAACCCGCTGGCCGCCAGGCTCAACAAGGTGCTGCTGACCGCGCGTCCGGCGGCCGAGGGCGGCGACGGCGACCTGCGCCTGACCCTGAACAAGGAGGCGGCGGGCGACACCGCCTCGCTGCTGTTCCAGAGCGGCTACGGCGGCCGGGCCGAGATCGGCCTGACCGGTTCCGACGACCTGGCGCTGAAGGTCTCCGCCGACGGCGCGACCTGGCGCGAGGCGCTGAGCATCGCCCGGGAGACCGGCAAGGCGACCTTCGGCCTGTCACCGCTGCGAGCGGCCGAGGTCAGCGTGTTCACGGCGGGCGGGAGCTATGCGGTCCCGGCCTGGGCGCGGCGGCTGACGCTGGTCTGCATCGGCGCGGGCGGCGGCGGAGGCTCCGGCGCGGCCGGGACCAACGCGGCCAACCGGGGCGGCGGGGCCGGGGGCGGCGCGGGCGGCCGGGCCAGCGAGGACATCGACGTCGCCGAACTGGGCGGCGCGACCCTGACCGTGGCGGTCGGCGCGGCCGGCGCCGGCGGCGCGGGCGTCACCGGCACGGTGTCCGGACAGGCGGGCGCGGCGGGCGGCGAGAGCAGTATCGCCGACGGGGGCCAGGTCCTGCTCGCGGCCACCGGCGGCCTCGGGGGCGGGGCCGGGACGACCAGCAACAGCACCGGCGGCGCGGGCGGCTTCGGCCAGGTCCAGGGCGCCGCGGGCGGGGCCGGCAGCACGGCCGGCGTCCCGACCGCCGGGGGCGACAGCGCCTGCGGCGACGGTCCGGGCGCGGGCGGCGGCGGCGGCGGGCTCAACACCGGCGGCGCGACCACCTCCGGCCGGGAGGGCGGCCACGGTTATCTGATCGGCTCGGCCACGGGGCGGCGCGCCACGCGCGGGTCCGGCGGAGCGAGCGGCGGGGCCGGTTCGGCGGGCGCCGCCAAGGCCTGGCAGCGCGGCTGCGGTTCCGGCGGCGGGGGAGGGGGCGGCCTCGCCTCGGCGAGCGGCGGGGCGGGCGGCCATGGCGGCGCGGGCGGGGCCACGAGAGAGGCGTACACCTCGGGCGCGGGCGGCGACGGCGCGCGCGGCGAGGTCTGGATCATCGCGATCGGCTGAGAGGAGCAACGATCATGGACATTCTGACCACCACCGCCGGGCTGGCGGGAACGGGCCTGGCCGGCGGCGCGCTGGGCGCGGCGTTCGGGGCGCTGGGCTCGGTGCTGAACCGGGGGCTGGCGATTTTCGAGACGCGCGAGAAGCGCAAGGACCGCCAGCTGGAGATGACCCACGAGAAGGACCGCTGGTCCCACGACCTGCAGCTGACCGCCGAACAGCGGATCGGCCAGGCCGAGCTGGCCAGGCAGCAACTGGAGAAGATCGGCGCCCAGGGCAGCTGGGCCGGTCTGGAGGCCTCGATCGGGGCCGAGCGGGCCGTCGAGTCTGGCTGGCCCTGGGTCGCGGCCGTCCGCGCCCTGACGCGGCCGGCGCTGACCCTGCTGCTGTGGATGCTGTTCGCCGTGCTGTTCGTGTCGGCGATGAGCGGCGCGCTGGAGGAGGAGACCGCGGCCGGCGTCGTCCGCACAGCCGTGGAGACCATCGCCTTCTCCGCCTCCACCGCCCTGGCCTGGTGGTTCGGCGACCGCGCTCCGAAGCGGGAAGGCTGAGCGCCCGGACTAGCTGAACAGCTCCGGTCGGCGCAGGCGGAGGGTTTCGACGAGGATCCGGGTCTTGGCGTCGGCCGGGGTGTCGCCGTGGCAGGCGTCCCACAGGTCCGCCAGCGGCAGTTCGACCACGGTGATGTTCTCGTTCTCGCTTTCCAGGCCGCCGCCGGCGCCCGTGCGATGGGCGTCGTCGTAGGCGGCCAGGAACAGGTCGATCCTCTCGGTGCTGATCCCGAGCGAGGCCCAGATCGAGCCGGCCGGCTCCAGGTCCGCGACCTCCAGTCCCGCTTCCTCGACCAGTTCGCGCCGGGCGCAATCGGCCAGGTCCTCGCCGGGCTCGACGATGCCGGCCGGTGCTTCCACGACGTCCGTGCCGCCCGCGAAGCGCAGCGCCGCGCGGGGCATGGTCACCAGCAGCGCCATCCGCGTGGCCGGATTGTAGGGCAGCACCGCCACCGCCCGGCCGTGGTCCTCGACATAGCGGTCGTAGACCGAGCCGTCCGGGTTCCTCAGCCCGACGATATGCAGGTCCAGCCAGCCGGAATGGACGGTGCGGACGGGCATGTCGGCGGGCGGCAGGCCGCCATCCTTGCGAGGCTTGGTCATGGGCGAGTTCCTAGCCCCGTTTTGCGAGGGAAGGCTACTCGTCGCCGCCGCCCGAAGCCTTGCGGTAGTCCAGCGCCGGGGCGCGATCGCCCAGCATGGCCCGGTAGGTGAAGTCCGGACCGCGCCGCTCGTTCAGCTCCGCCCTGGCCCTGGCGATGAGCTCGGGGTCCGAGAAGATGTCGGCGGCGGTCAGGGCCATGGTCTTGGCCGCCAGCACCGCGCCCTTGTCGCCGATGCTGGTCCCGGCGGCGGCGGCGTTCTGCCAGCTGTGGCCCGCCGAACCGGGGACGAAGGTGGCCGTCCGCAGGCCCACGGTGGGGACCACCCAGCTGACGTCCGAGACGTCGGTCGAGCCGCCGCCGCCGGACAGGTCGAGTTCGTACCGGGCGACCCTGGAGACGCTCTCGATCGACGGCGGCTTCGTCATCGACTCCTGGAGCTTGAGCGCGAAGGCCTTCTCCTCCGGCGTCCAGTCGATGCCGCCGAGCCGTTGCAGGTTGGCGTCCATGACCCGGCCCAGCGTGTCGTTGGGCATCATGGCGTAGACCCCGCCGGTGATTTCCCAGTCGACGGTGGTCTCCGTCGCCATCGCGGCGCCCTGGGCGGCCTTCTCGAGACGACCCCAGACACTGCGCACGACCTCGGGATCGGGGTGGCGGACGTAGTAGTAGACTTCCGCGAAGTCCGGCACGACGTTCGGCGCCGCGCCGCCGTTAGTGATCACGTAGTGGATCCGCGTCTTGTCCGGCACGTGCTCGCGCATGAAATTGGCGGCGGCGTCCATGATCTCGACTCCGTCCAGCGCCGACCGGCCCCGCGACGGGGCGCCCGACGCGTGCGACGACACGCCGTGGAAGCGGAACTTGCCGCTGATATTGGCCATCGACACGCCCTGGCCGGCGCTGTTGCTGTTTCCCGGGTGCCAGTGGATGGCGATGTCCACGTCCTTGAACAGGCCGTCGCGGACCATATAGACCTTGCCCGAACCGCCTTCCTCCGCCGGCGAGCCGTAGACGCGCAGCTCGCCCTTGATGTTGTTGGCGATCATCCACTCCTTGACCGCGATCGCGGCCCCGACCGAGGCGGCGCCGAACAGGTTGTGGCCGCAGCCGTGGCCGCCGGCCTGGCCCGCGATCGGCGTCTTCACCGGCGAGGCGGCCTGGGCGAGGCCGGGCAGGGCGTCGAACTCGGCCAGGATCGCGATGACCGGGCCGTCGCCGTTCCTGTAGCTGGCCAGGAAGGCCGTCGGCATGCCGGCGATGCCCGGCTTTACGTCAAAGCCCGCCGCCTTCAGCTGCTTCTGGAGCAGGGCCGAGCTCTTCGTTTCCTGGTAGCCGAGCTCGGCGAAGCCCCAGATCTTCCGCGCGGCGTCCGTGATCTGGGGCGCGTCCTCGTCGACGGTGCGGATGATCTGCGTCCGCTCCGCCTCCGTCACCGGCGCCGCGAAGGCCGAGGTCGAGGCGGCCAGCGCCAGCACGGTCGAAAACAGGGCGAGCTTCAAACGGGACATCGTGAGCGATCCTTGCCGACGCCGGCCCAGCGGCCGGAACCCGCAATGGATAGCAGGGCCCCGCGACCGCCGACGCCCAAAAGAATGCCGAGTCCCATAGCGCGAGGATATGGGGGAGCCTCGATTCTCTAACCGGCGGATTTCGGCTTATCCAGATCGCGCGGGGCGGCCTTGCGGCGGCGGAGGTTGGCGCGGAGGGCTTCGGCCAGCTTCTTCTCGCGCAGGGCCTTGTCGGACAGGGGCTTGGGCGGTTGTTCGGCCATGCGGCGAGAGGTGCGACGACACGGACTTTGCCGTCAAGCGGATTAGGGGCTTCCCTTCGCCCGGTGGTTTGGGTATCAGGCGCCCCTTCGCCGCCGTAGCTCAGTGGTAGAGCGCATCCTTGGTAAGGCTGAGGTCGGCAGTTCAATCCTGCCCGGCGGCACCATCGGCTCCCGGTCCTGAAATGGATCGGGAGCCGACCACTTCTCCTTCGAAACTCGATTTGATCCGGCGCGATGACGCGCGCATCAAGTACAAGTGACTCTTGCGCGGGGGCTTGCGCCCGTTAGAACCGCGCCCTCATCTATTCCGACGCCGGAGGAGGGACCCTGCCGGCGTATCGAGGGGCCTGAATGGACCGCATCGCGATCGTCGGCGGCGCGCGGCTGAATGGGGAAATCCCGATCAGCGGCGCCAAGAACTCCGCCATCAAGCTGATGGCCGCCTCGCTCCTCACGGACGAGCCGTTGCACCTGACCAACATGCCACGCCTGGCCGACACCCGCTTTCTGGGTCATCTGCTGACGCGCCTGGGCACGCTGGTCGACGAGCGCGAGACCGAAACCGGCTCCGAGACGATCCTGCACACGCCGGAGATCGTCAGCTCGTTCGCGCCCTACGACCTCGTCCGCCAGATGCGGGCCAGCTTCAACGTGCTGGGCCCGCTGATCGCGCGGACCGGCCACGCCAAGGTTTCGCTGCCCGGCGGCTGCGCCATCGGCGGCCGGCCCGTCGACCTGCACCTGCAGGCGCTGGAGGCCCTGGGCGCCAAGATCGAGCTGCACGAGGGCTACGTCTACGCCACGGCCCCCGGCGGTTTGAAGGGCGCGACCATCGACTTCCCGTTCGTGTCCGTCGGCGCGACCGAGCACGCCATGCTGGCCGCCGTGCTGGCCAAGGGCGTGACG
>JBIICO010000023.1:0-28962 GCA_044238855.1 Caulobacter sp. | reverse complement strand
GAAGCAGCGCGCCCGCGCCGCCGGGGCCACCGGCTGGATCGTCAAGCCGTTCGACCCGGTCAAGCTGGTCGACGCCATCCGCCGGGTCGCGGCCTAAGGCCTAAGGGGACTTCCGCATGGATCCGATGGACGCCATCAAGACGACCTTCTTCATCGAGTGCGACGAGCTTCTCGCGCAGCTCGAGGAAGGCCTGATGGCCATGGAGCAGGGCGCGACCGACTCCGAGACGATCAACTCGGTGTTCCGCGCGGTGCACTCCGTGAAGGGCGGGGGCGGGGCCTTCGGCCTCGATCCGCTCGTGCGTTTCAGCCACGTGTTCGAGACGCTGCTCGACCAGATCCGGTCCTCGCAGGTCGAGCCGACCGAGGCGGTCATCGCGACCCTGCTGCGCGCCGCCGACATGCTGGCCGACCACGTCGCGGCGGCCCGTGACGGCGCCGTCGCCGACGAGTTGCGGTCCGAGCAGATCGCCGAGGCGATCATGTCCCACACCGTGGGCGGCACCTCCGCTTCGTTCGAACCCGAGTCCGACGAGATCGAAGGCCTCGACTTCAAGCCCCAGATGATCTCGCTGGACGCGCCCGCCGAGGCGCCGGCCGACGACTTCGACGTTTCGTCCCTGCTGGCCAGCATCGGCGGCGGTGACGCTCCGGCCTCGGAAGGCGACGGCGGCTGGATCGTCAACTTCGCGCCGCACGCCACGCTGTACGCGAAGGCCAACGACGCCGCCCTGGTCCTGCGCGAACTGGCCAGCCTGGGTGAGAGCACCATCACCCTCGACGACGAGGCCCTGCTGCCGCTGGAGGACATGGATCCGACGGCTGCATACCTGGGCTGGAGCGTGCGCCTGCCGGCGACCGTCAGCGAGGAAGACATCCGCGACGCCTTCGCCTTCGTGGACGAGGATTGCGATCTGGAGATCGTGCGCGAAGGCGCTTCCGCCTCCGCCTCCGCCGCCGGCGAGGCCGACCCGGTCGCCAGCCTGCTGGCTTCGATCGCTCCGGCCGCCGAGGCGGTGGTCGAGGAGAATCCGCTGGCGCTCCTCGACAACCTGATGGCCCAGGCCGCGGTGCAGACGGGCTTCGTGGAGGCCCCGGCCGCCGCGCCCGCGCCCGCGCCCGTCGCCGCCGCGCCCACCGCCGCCAAGGCCGCCGCCCCGCCCGCCGAGGCGAGCGCCCCGGCCATCCAGGCGCCGCAGACCATCCGCGTCGACCTCGATCGCGTCGACCGCCTGATCAACCTGGTCGGCGAACTGGTGATCAACCAGGCCATGCTGGCCCAGCGGGTCATCGAGAGCGGCGCCGGCAAGGCGACCGACGTCAACCTGGCCATCACCGATCTGGAACTGCTGACCCGGAACATCCAGGACAGCGTCATGGCGATCCGCGCCCAGCCGGTGAAGTCGGTGTTCCAGCGCATGCCGCGCCTGGTCCGCGAAGTCGGCGAGGCGACCCACAAGCGCGTGCGCCTGGTCACCGAGGGCGAGGGCACCGAAGTCGACAAGACCGTGGTCGAGAAGCTCTCCGACCCGATCACCCACATGATCCGCAACGCCATCGACCACGGCCTGGAGACCCCGGCCGAGCGCGAGGCGGCGGGCAAGCCGGCCGAGGGCGTCGTGCGCCTGACCGCCGCGCACCGCAGCGGTCGGATCGTCATCGAAGTGGCCGACGACGGGCGCGGCGTCGACCGGGTCCGGGTCAAGGCCAAGGCCGTCGAGAAGGGCCTGATCTCGCCCGACGCCCAGCTGTCGGACGAAGAGATCGACAACCTGATCTTCGCGCCCGGCTTCTCCACCGCCGCCGCCGTGTCGGACATCTCCGGCCGGGGCGTGGGCATGGACGTGGTCAAGCGCTCGGTCCAGGCGCTGGGCGGCCGGATCACCATCGTCTCGACGCCCGGCCAGGGCTCGCGCTTCTCGCTCAGCCTGCCGCTGACGCTGGCGGTGCTGGACGGCATGGTCGTCACCGTCGGCGACCAGACCCTGGTCGCGCCGCTGACCAACATCATCGAGAGCCTCAAGCCCCGTCCGGGCGAGGTCCGGCCGCTGGGCCCGAACAACTTCGTGCTCAAGATCCGCGACGCCTTCGTGCCGCTGATCGACACCGGCGCGGCGCTGGGCTTCGGCAAGTCGCAGTTCGATCCGACCGAGGGCGTCGCCCTGCTGGTGGAGAGCGACGTGGCCGGCCAGGTCGCCCTGATGGTCGATCACATCCAGGGCCAGCGCCAGGTCGTGATCAAGAGCCTCGAGACCAACTACAAACCGACCGACGGCGTCGCCGCGGCCACCATTCTCGGCGACGGCCGCGTCGCCCTGATCCTCGACATCGACGGCCTGGTCACGGCGCACCGCAAGGCGCCCGGCCAGCGCACCGAACCCCTCGCCATGACTGGATGAGCATCATGAACGACATCTCCCTCGATGGCCGTGACGGCAGCGAGCTGATCTCCTTCCGGATCGGCGAGCAGGAATTCTGCGTAGACATCATGGCGGTCCGCGAAATTCGCGGCTGGACGCCCGCGACACCGGTTCCCCACTCGCCGCGCTTCGTGCGGGGGGTGATCAACCTGCGCGGCGCGGTGCTGCCGGTCGTGGACCTGGCCGATCGCCTCGGCCTGGGCACGGCGGTCGAGACCGCCCGCCACGTGATCATCGTGGTCCAGATCGGCAGCAAGGTCGTCGGCCTGCTGGTCGACGCGGTCTGCGACATCCTCTCGACGGCCGATCACGTGGTCCAGAAGACCCCGGACCTCGCCGGCGACCAGATGCAGAGCTTCGTGAAGGGCCTGATCGCGCTCGAAGGCCGCATGATCAGCCTGATCGACCTCGGGCTGGTTCTCGAGGCGCAGCACGCGGAAGCGGCCTGACGATATGGCGAATGCAGAAGTCTCCCAGCGCCCTCTGACGGACGGCGGTCGTGAATTCGCTTTCACGACCGAGGACTTCCGCACGATCGCGGCGGTGCTGCACGGCGACGCCGGCATCTACCTGCCCGACACCAAGGCCACGCTTGTCTATTCTCGACTGGCCAAGCGGTTGCGGCTGCTGGGCATCTCCAGCTTCCGCGAGTACTGCGCGCTGGTGCAGCATCAGGACGGCGTCGACGAGCGCCAGGCGATGCTGGCGGCGCTGACCACCAACGTCACCCGGTTCTTCCGCGAGCCGCATCACTTCGACCATCTGCGCGACACGGTCATGCCGGCCCTGGCCGCGCGGGCGAAGGCCGGCGGCCGGGTCCGCCTGTGGTCGGCCGCCTGCTCGACGGGGCAGGAGCCCTACTCGATGGCCCTGAGCGCGCTGGCCGCGCTGCCGGACGCCGGCCGCTACGACTTCAAGATCCTGGCCACCGACATCGACCCCAACGTGGTCGCCACCGCCCGCGCCGGCGTCTACAGCAGCGAGCTGCTGGACGCGGTCCCGTCGGGCGATCGCAAGCACCTGCGCAAGGCGACCGATGTCGGACCGGACCAGTTCCGCTTCTCCGAGGACGTGCAGTCGCTGATCGCCTTCCGCGAGCTGAACCTCGTCAAGCCGTGGCCGATGAAGGGCCGGTTCGACGTGATCTTCTGCCGCAACGTGGTCATCTATTTCGACGACGCCACGCAGGAATCCGTCTGGCGCAAGTTCATCGACGTCATGACGCCGGGCGCGCGCCTCTACATCGGCCACTCCGAGCGGGTGACCGGCGACGGTGGCCGCCTGACCAGCGACGGTCTGACCGTCTACAAGATCGGAGGACAGCTGTGAGCCGCGTCAGCGTTCTCGTCGTCGACGACTCGGCCACCATGCGCGGCGTGATCGCCGCCGTGCTGCGCCGCGATCCTGACATCGAGGTCGTCGGCTCGGCCGGCGATCCGCTGGAAGCGCGCGAGGCGATCAAGCGCCTGAACCCCGACGTGATCACCCTCGACGTCGAGATGCCGAACATGAACGGCATCGAGTTCCTCGAGAAGATCATGCGCCTGCGCCCGACGCCGGTGATCATGATCTCCACCCTGACCCAGGCGGGCGCGGACACCACCATCGAGGCCCTGGCGCTCGGCGCGGTCGACTGCGTCGGCAAGCCGGGCCCGGGCGTGACCGCCGCCGAGGCCTTCGCCGGCCTGACCGACAAGGTGAAGGCCGCGGCCCGTTCGCGCCTGCGCCCGCTCGGCGACCAGCCGCGTCCGTCGCAGACCTCCGGCGCGGCCGGTCCGTTCCGGCCCAACGGCAATGTCTGCGCCATCGGCTCGTCGACCGGAGGCGTGGAAGCCCTGCTGCAGGTGATCTCCGGCTTCCCGGCCAACTGCCCGCCGACGGTGATCACGCAGCACATGCCGGCGACCTTCACCAAGAGCTTCGCCAAGCGTCTCGACAACGCCTCGGCCGCGCATGTCACCGAGGTCGAGGACGGCGCGGTGCTGGAGACCGGCCGTGTGTTCCTGGCCCCCGGCGGCGAACGTCACCTGACCGTCGAGAAGCGTGGCGGCGTCATGCGCGCGCGGCTGGTCGACTCCGGTCCGGTCAACGGCCACTGCCCCTCAGTCGACGTCCTGTTCGACTCTGTGGTGAAGGCGGTGGGCGGCAAGTCCGTCGGCGCCATCCTGACCGGCATGGGCCGGGACGGCGCCAGGGGGCTGCTGGCCATGCGCGAGGCCGGCGGCCGCACCTTCGGCCAGGATGAGGCGACCTGCGTCGTCTATGGCATGCCCCGCGCCGCCTTCGAGCTCGGCGCGGTTGAACGACAGTACCCCATTACCCGCATCGGCGCGCACCTGCTGGCCGCCTGCTCCGCGACTTCCGAGGGACAGAACTAATGCCCGCCGCCGCCTCCATTTCCGTCCTCGTGGTCGACGACCAGATGACGATCCGCACGCTCGTGCGGTCCGGCCTGCAGCAGCTCGGCTTCAAGGACATCCGCGAAGCGCCGGACGGCGAAGCGGCGCTGCGCGCGCTGCTCACCCAGTCGGCGCATCTGGTGATCTCGGACTACAACATGCCCAAGCTCGACGGCCTGGGCCTGCTGCGCGCGGTCCGCGCGCACCCCCCGCTGAAGAGCACGGCCTTCATCATGCTGACCGGACGCGCGGACTCCGAGCTCGTCCAGCGCGCGGTGCAGTTCGGGGTCAACAACTATCTGGTCAAACCTTTCACGGTACAGATCCTGAAAGACAAGATCGAAGCGGTGTTCGGCGCCCTGACATGATCGAGACGGCTGGGATGGAACGAACGGTACATGTCGGGCAGGGGGACCATCACGTCTCGTCCTCGCCGGACATCGTCATGAGCACCATCCTGGGCTCGTGCATCGCTGCGTGCATCCGCGATCCCCAGCTCGGCCTCGGCGGCATGAACCACTTCCTGCTTCCCGAAGGCGACGACGCCGGCAGCGAGGAAGAGGCGCGGCGCTACGGCGTCAACGCCATGGAAATCCTGATCAACAGCCTGCTGCGCGCCGGCGCCCGACGCGATCGCCTCCAGGCGAAGCTGTTCGGCGGCGCCAGCATGTTCGCCAGCCTGCGCAACATCGGGGCGGAGAACGCCGCCTTCGCCAAGCGCTTCCTGCAGGCCGAAGGGATCGCCGTCATCGGCGGCGACACCGGCGGCACCCAGGCTCGCCGCATCCGCTACCGGCCGGTCAGCGGCCAGGCGATGCAGCGGCTGCTGCCGGACAACGACCCCAACATGTTCGTTCGCGAGCGCAAGCTCGCGGTTCCGCCGCCTGCACAATCGCACGGCGACCTGGAGCTCTTCTGATGACCACCGCAGCCGCCCAGATCGAGAACGATCTCCCGCACGGCCTCGCCGGCAGCCTCGAGGGCGTGGCCCACGAGCTGGGCCTGTTGCAGACGCACGCCCTGCGTCTTCAGGACGCCTGCCATCCGCACGCCCTCGGCGGCGGCCTGGATCCGGCGGTGATCCGCGAGCTCCAGGGCCTCGACCTGATTTCCCAACGTCTGGGCGTCCTGGTGACGTTCGTCCGCGATCTGGCGGGGGCGCTGCCCTACGACACCGCGGTCGATCTGAACGCCGCCCTGAGCGCAGTAACGCTTCACGATCTCGGCGAACGCCTGGGAGCCCATTCCGTGGGTCTTCAGGCGCCGCCCGCCGAGCCCCAGCTTGACGGTGATTTCGACCTGTTCTGAGGCGCCATGAGCGATACGTCTTCGTCGAACGCGAAGATCGACCTGACCAGGGCGCGCGCCCTGCTGGTCGATGACAACCAGATTCATCTGGGCCTGCTCTCCAACGTGCTCTCGGGCTTCGACCTGCGGCGCCAGACGAAGTGCATGACCATCCGCGACGCCAAGGCGGCCGTGCAGAATACCGAGTTCGACCTGGTGATGGTCGAGGCGGCGCTTCAGGGCGGTCAGGGGTTCGACTTCATCCGCTGGCTGCGGCGCGAGGCGCCCGATGCCAACAAGACGACGTCGGTGCTGGTCGTGACCAGCGGCACGCGTCTCGAAGAAGTCGGCATGGCGCGCGACTCAGGCGCCAATTTCGTGCTGGCCAAGCCGGTCACCGCGCAGGTGCTTCTGCAGCGGATCATCTGGCTGGGCCGCGACCGTCGCCTGTTCGTGGAGGCCGACAACTATTCCGGCCCGGATCGTCGCTTCAAGGCGTTCGGGCCGCCGGCCGGGATGCGCGGACGTCGCCACGACGACGTCTCCGGCAAGATCGGCTTCGCGAAGGAACCGAACATGTCCCAGAACGAAATCGACCAGCTGATGAAACCCTCGAAGGTGAAACTGTGAGCGGCGCCCGCTTTATCAAAGTCCAGAACCGGCTCGCCGATTCCGTCGACGTCAGGTTCGGCACCGCGCTGACCGACGCGCTGCAGCGCGCCGACATCGCCGTGCGCAGCAACTCCGGCGACATGCTCGAGAACACCCGCGCCTGGGTGGGCGAGATCGCGGTGCTCTGCGAGAATCCCGAGCCTGACCTGGACCGCCTGAACTGGCTGGCCAACGGCGTGCTCGGCATCGCCAGCGCCTGTGGCATGGCCACCCTGTCGCGCTGCGGCGGCCTGTTCGTGAAGGCCATCGCGGTGATGAAGGACAACTGGCGCAAGGAGATCGCCGAGGTCTACGCCAAGGCGCTGACCCGCCTGCTGGAAGGCGAGGACAGTCCCGAGCAGGAGCAGACCGTGCTGGCCTCGCTCGAGAACATGAACAAGCGCCTCGAAGGCATCGACGTCGCCGGCTAGAGCGCGTCAGGCGGGCAAAGGAAAAAGGGCGCGGCCTGGGGGAAGGCCGCGCCCTTCTGCGTGTCCGGGCCTTATGGGGGGAGGGAGCCCGGACAGCAGTGACGGAAGAGGAGCGATCAGCCGCAGGCTGCTTTGGGTCGCTTCTCGAGATCGGCGGCGCTCTCCACCAGCATGCGCTCCAGATCGCGGACGGCGGTCGAGCGCTCGTCGGCGGCGGCGGCGATGTGACGGCGCGCTTCGTTCAGGCTCGCGGCGATGGCCGCGCTGGCGTCGAGATTGTCGATCCGGACGATCGCCGCTTCCTCGCCGAGGGTGCGGTCGATGGCCTCCCGCGCTTCCTTGGACATGGCCGCCAGCGCGTACAGCGTCGCGCGCGAGAAGCGCAGCGCGCAGCTGACGTCGATGTCCAGCGCGTCCAGTCGGGCGCGGACGTCGTCGCTGAGCGGCGAGGCGGAGGCGGTCGGCAAGGCGGCTATTCCCCGAAAAGGTCGGACGCGACGCACTCACCGGAGCAACCCCGCGTCCCAGGGAGGCTCATACGCGAACAGCTATGCCGTTCTAGCTCGCCGAACACCGGTGTCAAGAAAAATGTGCAAATGCATATATTGCGAATCGCACATTTCGAAATTGCAGTATGTGCAATCGCACTTGCAGTTCCGCCACGAACATGATGACCTAGTCATCGAACGATGCTCAGTGACGAGGGCGTCAGATTTTTCGAGTGGCTGCAGGGGACGCGGCGGGGATGACGAGCAGTCCGCAGGACCTGCCGCCTGAGTACTTTTTCTATCTTCAGTACCATCTCGTGAAACAGCGTGAGGTGGAGCTGGGCAAGATGCTGCACGCCATGAATCTGACGATTCCGAAGTGGCGCATCCTTTCGACCCTGAACCGTCTGGGCCGCGTCAGCATGGGCGTGGTGGCGGACTTCTGCGCCATCGACCGAACGACCCTGACCCGGATCATGGATCAGCTGGTGGAGGTCGACTACGTCGCCCGACTGGCCGATCCGCGCGATCGCCGCCAGACCAACGTCGACCTGACCGCGACCGGCCAGCACGTCTACGAGGTCGCCAAGGACGCGGTGATCGGCTTCAACGAAAAGGCGCTGCGCGGTGTGAACGAGGAAGAGCTGCGGACGTTGGACAGCATGCTGCGCAAGGTCATCCATAACGTAATCGACGATCAGGAGTGGGCGGCCAGCATCCTGCGTTTCGAGGCCGCCGACGTATGACCGGTTCCCAGTCGAAGACGGCGTCCGTCGACCCGGCGGGTGAGTTCTGGGCCGACACGCCCGAGTACTTCTACCTCATGGTCTTCCAGATCGTCCGTCGCCAGGACACGCGGTCGGAGAAGCTGCTCAAGACGCTCGGCCTGACGCTCGCCGCCTGGCGCGCGCTGCTGATCATCGACCGGCTGCAGCCCTGCACCATGAACGCCCTGGCCCGGGTCAGCGCCGTCGAACGCACCACCCTGACCCGCACGATCGACCAACTGGTGTCCGAGGGTCTGGCCGAGCGCTGCACCCCGCCGCAGGACCGCCGCCAGGTGCAGCTGTCGCTCACGCCGGCCGGTGTCGAGATGCTGGATGCCGGCAAAACCCTGATCTACGCCGATCAGCGCCGCGCGCTCGACGGCATCGACCCGGACCGCCTGCGCGAGGCCACGCGGCTGTTGCGCGACGTGGTCGAGCGGGTGGTCGACGACCCTGTCTCGGCGCCGAGCGTGCTGAACCTCAGCCACCCGGAGCGGCTCGAGGAGGGCTAGGCGGTTCGGCAAGCGCGGGCTATCGCTCCGCCGTGCCCGACTTCATCGCCATCGACGATCCCGCCGACCCGAGGATCGAGCCCTACCGCGATATCCGCGAGCGCGACCTCGTCGGGCGGCAAGGCCGCTTCATCGCCGAGGGTGAGACGGTGCTGCGCGTGCTCAGCGGGCAGGATCGCTGCCGTCCGTTGTCGGTGCTGATCGCCGCCAGGCGGCGCGAGAAGCTGGCGGACATTCTCGACGCGCTGCCCGAGGGTGTGCCCGTCTACCTCGCCGAGCAGCCGGTGCTGGACGCCATCGCCGGCTATCCGTTGCACCGGGGCATCCTGGCGCTCGCCGAGCGACCGGCGCCGGTCGCGGCCGACACGCTGCTGGCCGGGTTGGGGGACCGCGCCCTGGTGCTTGCGCTGGTCGGCATCGCCAACCACGACAACATCGGCGGAATCTTCCGCAACGCCGCCGCGTTCGGCGTCGACGCGGTGCTGCTGGACGCGACGTGCTGCGACCCGTTCTACCGCAAGGCCATCCGCGTTTCGGTCGGCGGCGTGCTGAGGGTTCCGTTCACGACCGTCCAAGGCGACATGATCGAGACGCTGGAGCGCCACGGCCTGACGCCGGTGGCGCTCAGCCCGTCAGGGAAGACGGCGCTGCACCGGCTGACGCCGCCCGCCCGGGCCGCGCTGCTGCTGGGCGCCGAAGGACCGGGCCTGCCGGACGCCACCATGGCGCGCTGCCTGACGGTTTCGATCCCGATGGCGGGCGGCTTCGACTCCCTCAACGTCGCCACGACGTCCGGGATCGCGCTGCATCACCTGCGGGTCAGCTAGAAGCGCTCTCCCTCCCCATGCGGGGAGGGAGAGCCAAACCTAGTTCGACCACATGATGTACTCGGCGTCCTTCGGCATCGGCTTGCCGTCGATGGGACGGTCGATCCACATCGGCCCCTCGATCAGCGCGGGCCACAGCGGCTTGGCGGCGCGCTTGTCCTGCGCGGCGAGCAGGGCGGTCAGTTCGCGCACCTTGTCCGGGTGGTTCGCGGCGAGGTTGGTCTTCTCCAGCGGATCGTTGGCCAAGTCGAACAGCCAGGCCTTTTTCGGCGTTTCGGACAGCTGCAGTTTCCAGTCCCGGGAGATCACCGCGCGGTATGGTCCGGAGCGGAAGAACAGCGGCCGGTCGGCCACCTGGCCGCGCGACAGGGCGATCAGATCGACGCCGTCCAGCACGCCTGGCGCCGGCGCGGTGGCATTGGCCGCCTTCAGGGCGGTGGTGAAGACGTCGAAGTGCATGGCGCGGGCCGGGGTGGCGCTGCCGGCCGGAACCTGAGCAGGCCACTTCAGGAATAACGGCACGTGGATGCCGCCCTCGAAGAAGGTCGCCTTGAAGCCGCGGTACGGCTTGTTGATGTCCGGCAGGCCGATGTAGTTCGCGCCGCCGTTGTCGCTGGTGAAGATGACGATGGTGTTGTCGCTCAGGCCCTGGCGGTCGAGCTCGGCCAGCACCTTGCCGACGTTGCGGTCCAGCGACCGGATCATCGCGCCATAGACGCGCTCGCGGCGATCCTTGATGCCGGGCAGGGCGTCGAAGTCCTCCTTCGTGGCCTGCAGCGGCGTGTGAGGCGCGTTGAATGCGAGATACAGGAAGAAGGGGCGGTCCTTGTTGGCGGCGATCGCCTTCACCGCCTCGTCGCCGAAGTAGTCGGTGACGTAGCCCTTGGGCTCGAACGGCTTGCTGCCGTTGAACCGCACCGAGTAAGGCAGGTTGGCCCACAGGAACTTGTCGATCGGGTCGAAGTCCTGGACCGAGTTGACGACGTTCGGATCGTCCTTGGGCAGGAACATGCCAGCCCCGGCGTAGAAGCCGAGCGTGTCGTCGAAGCCCTGGTCCTGCGGCCGCAGGCCCTCCGCCTCGCCCAGATGCCATTTGCCGATGTGCAGGGTGCGGTAGCCCGCCCCCTTGAGGGTCTCGGCGATCGTCACCTCGCCGGCGGGCACGCCCAGCGTCTCGAGCGGGGGCATGTCCTTGACCCTCTCCTCATGGAACACGACCGGCACGCCGCCGTGTCCGCCCATGCTGGCGATGGTCCGGGCGAAGCGGACGGGGGCCGAGGTGAACTCGAAGCCGAAGCGGGTCGGATATCGGCCGGTCATCATCGCCGCGCGCGAGGGCGAGCAGGTGGCGTTGCCGGCATAGCCGTTGGTGAAGGTCACGCCGTCCCGCGCGATCGAGTCGATGGCCGGGGTCGGCACGGCGCCCTTGCCCACGCCGGTTCCGGTCGCCGTCAGGTCGTTCATGCCAAGGTCGTCGGCGACGATCAGGACGATGTTCGGCGGCCGGTCGGCGGACAGCGGGCCGGCCGCCACGGCCTTCCAGACCACCTCCTGGTTCGGCTGGATGGGATCCTTCAGCCGGCCGATCACCCCGGGCAGGTAGATCTTGTAGTGCTGGAAGGCGAGGAAGCCGACGACACCCAGGACGGCGACGGCGGCGAGCGTGATGGTCAGGGCGCGTTTCAAGCTCTCGTCCTCACTTCAGCAGGGTCTTGCGGCGGATGTCTGTCCCGCCGGCGGGGAGGCTCAGCAGGTCGCCGTCGTGGGCGATCCAGAGCGGACCGTCGTAGAGCTTGCGCGCGTCGCCCATGAACGGGCCCTCCAGCGCGCGGACGGGCAGGGGCGGGATGATGTGGGTCAGCAGCAGGGCCTTGGCCCCTGACCGCTGGGCCGCGCGCGCGGCGTCCTCGGGGCTGGTGTGATAGCCGGGGATGTCCGAGAAGATCTTGGCCCGCCTGGGCTTGCCGGCCCTGATCGCGCCGTCGCGCAGGATGGCGACCATCTCCGGCGACAGCGCCTCGTGCACCAGCAGGTCCACGCCCTTCGATTGCGCCTCCAGCACCGCGGACGGAGCGGTGTCGCCGCTTATCACGACGCTGCGGCCCTTGTAGTCGAAGCGATAGCCGACGGCCGGATGGACCGGGTCGTGATGGACGCGGAAGGCGGTGACCTTCACCCCGTCCTCGTTGATGATCACGGCGCTGTCCTGGCCTTCGGGAATGACGAACGGCCGTGCTTCCAGGCCCGCGCCGGACGGCGGGACGACGTCGGCGCCGTGGTGCGCGGTGCGGTAGCCGGAATCGATGGCGTAGGCCTCGTTGAATCCGGCGGCGATCCGCTCCACGCCCGGCGGGCCGTAGACCGGCAGCTTGTCCCTGGTGTTGAACCCTGCCCAGCGCTGCAGCGCCACGTTGCCGAGGCCGTCGAAGTGGTCCGAGTGGAAATGGCTCAGCAGCACGACGGCGTCGCCCGAGCCCAGGCCCATGCGCCCCAGCGTCCGGCCCGCGCTCTCGCCGGTGTCGACCACGAACATCCGCTTGCCGGCGATCACCGCCGTGCAGGGACCGCTACGGTGGGGATCCGGCAACGGTGCGCCCGAGCCGCAGATCGCGACATGCAGCCCGTCGGGCAGCTGGTCGATGGCGTTCACCGCCATCTGGTTGGCGACGCCGCGCTTCATCATCGCCAGCGCGATCTCGCCCCGGAAGGCGAACAGGGCCGCGCCGGTCGCCACGACCAGAAGGGCCAACCCCAACAGAACACGCTTCACGACAGCTCCCTCCCAAGTTCCCGGCTTGCCTGCGGGCCAATGTATTGGCATAAAAACTGTCATTAGTTTCAAGCCGGGTCAACCGGCAGGTCAGGAGGACCGCCCTTGCAAGTGCTTCGAACCCCCGACGATCGTTTCGCCGGCCTGCCGGATTTCGCGTTCCAGCCGCACTATGTGGAGGTTCCGGGTGGCGACGGGACCGACCTGCGCATCGGCTACATCGACGAGGGGCCCCGCGACGCGGCGCCGGTGCTGCTGCTGCACGGCGAGCCGTCGTGGTCGTTCCTGTACCGGAAGATCATCCCGCTGCTGTCGGACAGGCATCGGGTGCTGGCGCCGGACCTGATCGGCTTCGGCCGCTCGGACAAGCCGACCGAGAAGGAAGACTACAGCTACGAGAAGCACGTCGCCTGGATGAGCGCCTGGCTCACGGCGCTGGACCTGAAGGACATCACCCTGTTCTGCCAGGACTGGGGCGGGCTGATCGGGCTTCGGCTGGTGGCGGCGTTCCCGGAGCGGTTCGCGCGGGTGGTGGTCGCCAACACCGGCCTGCCGACCGGCTCGGGCCTGACCGAAGGCTTCGCCAACTGGCTGGCCGTCAGCCAGTCGATGCCGGTGTTCCCGGTCGGGATGTTCGTCAATGGCGGCTCCCAGCGCCAGCTGACCCCGGAAGAGATCGCCGCCTACGACGCGCCCTATCCCGACGAGAGCTACAAGACCGCCGCGCGGATCTTCCCGACCTTCGTGCCGGTGACGCCCGAGCACGCCTCGGTCGCCGAGAACCTGGCGGCCTGGAAGGTGCTGGAGGCGTTCGACAAGCCGTTCCTGACCGCCTTCAGCGACAAGGACCCGATCACCGGCGGCGGCGAGAAGCCGTTCCAGGCGCGGGTTCCGGGCGCCAAGGGCCGCAAGCACCTGACCATCGAGGGCGGCGGTCACTTCCTGCAGGAAGACAAGCCGGAAGAGATCGCCCGCGTGATCGACGCCTTCATCGCCGGAGACCTGTGATGGAGGTCGCCAACGCCCTCCTGCCGACCGGCGAGCAGATCCAGACGCTGCTCAGCCTCGGCGGCGACCAGCCGATCGTGATGCTGAACCTGCTGAAGTTCCGGGAGGTCGCCGATTACGGCGAGCCCGGTCATCCGCCGATGTCCGGACGTGAGGCCTACATGCTGTACGGCGCGCCGATGCGGGCGCTGGTCGAAAGCCATGGCGGCCGGTTCCTGTTCAACGCCAAGGTCGACGCGATGGTGATCGGTGAGGTGGGGGAGGTTTGGGATGCGACGGCCATCGTCGAGTATCCGAGTCGCGCCGCCTTCGTCGCCATCGCCACTTCGCCGGAGGTTCACGCCATCGGCCACCACCGCGCGGCGGGCCTTGCCGGGCAGCTCCTGATCCAGTGCACCGCCGTCGGCATGTGATCGGACGGTGTCTGCCGCCACAGCGATGCTTGCGCGATGGCGCGCGGCGCCCCCCACTGGCGGCGTGACCGATTCCGGAAAGCCCACCGACACGCCCCGAATCGACGGCCGCCGCCAGCGCTCCGAGAACAATCGCGCGCGGATCGTTGATGCCATGCTCGAACTCATCGCCGAGGACGCCGGGCAGGGGCTGCCCTCGGCCGAGGCGGTCGCGGCTCGGGCGGGCGTGGGCCTGCGCACCGTGTTCCGCCTGTTCGAGGATATGGACGGTCTCTATCGCGGCATGCAGCAGGCGATGATGCAGCGGTTCGCGCCGATGCTCGCGCCGCCGCCCTCGACGGGCGACTGGCGGGAAGAGCTGCGGGTCGAGCTCGGACGCCGGTCGGAGTTGTTCGAGGTGCTGCTGCCGCTGCAGATCGCGGCCGACTCCCAGCGCCACCGCTCGCCGGCGCTGCAGGAGGGCAAGGCGCGCATGGTCGCCCTGTCGCGCGCCCTGCTGCTGAACCTGCTGCCCGAACAGGCGACCCGGGACGCCGACCGCCTCTCCGCGCTCGAGATGACGGTCAGCTTCGAAGCCTGGCGCCGGCTGCGCATGGAACAGGGGCTGTCGATCGAGGACGCCCGCCGCGTCATGACCTGGATGTCCGACCGGCTGCTGGAAGACGTGTCGGCGTGAGGATCGCGGCCGTGCTGGGGCTGTCGCTGCTGACGGCGGCGTGCGGACGCCCGACGGTCGTCGAACTGGCCGCCCCGACCCGCGCCTGTCCGTCGCCGCCGTCCGGCGAGGTTCACCTGAACGGCGGGACCTTCACCCTCGGCGCCCAGCCGGAGCATGGCGAGGAGGGACCCGCGCGCCTGGTGACGGTCGGCCCCTTCTCCATCGACCGCACGGAAGTCACCAACGCCCAGTTCGCCGCCTTCGTGAAGGCGAGCGGCTACGTCACGCTGGCCGAGCGTCAGCCCGATCCGGCGCTGTATCCCGGCGTGCCGGCCGACAGGCTCAAGCCGTCATCGTTGGTGTTCGTCGGGGCCAGGAACCTGGGCGACGGCGATCCCTCGCTGTGGTGGCGGGTGATCGACGGCGCCAGCTGGAAGCATCCGGAAGGGCCGGACAGCGATCTGGCCGGTCGCGAGAACCATCCCGTCGTCCAGGTCGGATACGAGGACGCCCTGGCCTACGCACGCTGGAGGGGCCGCGACCTGCCGACAGAGGCGGAGTGGGAATTCGCCGCCCGCGCGGGACTGGACGGCGCCCGCTACGAATGGGGCGACGAGAAGCCCAACCCCAAGGCGCCGCGCGCCAACACCTGGCAGGGCGTATTCCCGGCGGTGGACACGGGCGATGACGGCTACAAGGCCCGAACCGCCCCGGTCGGCTGCTATGCGGCCAGCGCCTACGGCCTGTCGGACATGACTGGCAACGTGTGGGAGTGGACGAAGGACCTCTATCCTCAAGACCCGACGACCCACCTGATCAAGGGCGGCTCGTTCCTCTGCGCCGACAACTTCTGCTACCGCTTCCGCCCCTCGGCGCGGCAACCGGGCCCGCCGGATACCGGGACCTCGCACGTGGGCTTCCGGACCGTGAAGCGCGGCTGAAGCTTGCGCGGGCGGGCCTTGCGCCGCAGCATATGGAAAACAAGGTCAGGGAGAGACGGTGATGGGCGAGACGCTCGACATACGGCGCGTGTCCGGCGCTCTGGGCGCGGAAATCGGCGGCGTCGACCTGTCCCGGCCGCTGGCTGACGCGACGGTCGCCGCCATCCGCAAGGCGCTGGTCGAGCACCAGGTGATCTTCTTTCGCGACCAGGATCTCAGCCCCGAGCAGCAGCTCGCCTTCGGCCGCCGCTTCGGGCCGCTGAACATCCACCCCTATGTGAAGGGCATGGCCGACCATCCCGAGGTGATGGAGATCATCAAGGAGCCGTCCGACAAGACCAATTTCGGCGGCGGCTGGCACTCCGACATGAGTTTCCTGGAGCATCCTTCGATCGGCTCGATCCTTTACGCCGTCGAGACGCCGGAGTGGGGCGGCGACACCTTGTTCGCAAGCCAGGTCGCGGCCTTCGAGCGGCTGTCGCCGGCCATGCGGCAGACGCTGGAGGGGCTGAACGCGGTTCATTCCGCCGGCCGCGAGTACGGCTCGACCGGTCATTCCGCGCAGAAGCGGGGATCGATGCAGGTGGCCGAGGCGGAGGGCATGGTCGGCGAGTATGTCCATCCCGTCGTGAAGGTGCATCCGGAGACCGGCCGCAAGGCGCTGTACGTCAATCCGGCCTTCACGATGCGGATCGAGGGCTGGACCAAACGGGAGTCCAAGGGCCTGCTCGACTTCCTGTTCGAGCACAGCCGCTACGAGGCCTTCACCTGCCGGTTCGGCTGGCGGCCCGGCTCGGTGGCCTTCTGGGACAACCGCTCGGTCTGGCATTTCGCCCTGAACGACTACCCCGGCCAGCGCCGTCACATGCGGCGGGTGACGGTGGACGCGGCCTGAGAAAAAGGGCGCGGATTGCTCCGCGCCCCCTCGTTCATGCGAACGATCAGGTCTGTTACGCCTCGCTGTTCCACCCGCCGGCCAGCGCCTTGAACACCGCCACCTGATAGGTGGCGACCAGCGCCTGCGATTGCGCGAGCTGGGCTTCCAGACCGGCCTGGGTCCGTTCGGCGTCGAGCACCTGCAGGAAGCTGTCCACGCCGGCGTCGTAACGCTGGCGGGCGAGCCTGGCCGCCAAGGCGCTCTGATCGCGGGCGCGGGTCAGGGCGGCGCGGCGCTGCAGTTCGCGGGCGTACTGGTCGAGCGCCGTCTCCGCTTCCTGCAGCGCGACGAGGTTGGCCTTCTCGAACGTCGCCAGCGCGCCGTCGGCGACGGCGCCCGCCTGGGCGATCCGCGACTTCGCCACGGCGATGTTCGGGAAGCTCCAGCTGATCAGCGGGCCGACATTGAAGGTGAAGTCGTCGCCCAGGTCGCCGGCCCGGGCGCCCGAAGTGGCGATGCCGCCGCCCAGGGTCACGGTCGGGTACAGCGCGGCCGTGGCGACGCCGATGCGAGCGGTCGCGGCGGCCAGCTGACGCTCGGCCTGGCGGACGTCCGGGCGCCGCTTCAGCAGCGCCGAGCCGTCGCCCACCGGGATGGCGCTCGCCACCTGCGGGATGGTCTTGCAGGTCCTGGCGATCTCCGACGCCTGCGCCGGCGGCTTGCCGGTCAGGACGGCGAGGCGGAACAGCGCCGAGCTGCGGCTGGCCTCCAGCGTCGGCAGGGTCGCGCGGCTGGTCTCGACCAGGGTCGCGGCCGAGGCCACGTCCATCGCCGAGCCCTGGCCGACATCCAGCATCCGCTTGGTCAGATCGTAGGTCTGCTGCTGCAGCCCGATCGTCTGGTTGGCGATCTCGATCTGGGCCCCGGCGGCGCAGGCGTCCGCGTAGGCGCGGGCCGTCTCCGCGGCGACCGAGACCCGGGTGACCTCCAGCGCCGCGGCCGCGGCGTCTGCGTCGGCCCGGGCGGCCTCGATGCCGCGACCCACGCGGCCGAACAGGTCGACCTCGTAGGACACGTCGAATCCGGCCGAGTAGGCGTCGGTCTCGGCGAAGTCGCCGGTCGCGCCGTTCTGGGCCCGCACGCGCTGGGCGCCGGCCGAGGTGGTGGTCGACGGCAGGCGGCCGGCGCGAGCCTCGCCGAGGCTGGCGCGGACCTGGGCGAGGTTCGCCCGGGCCACGGCAACGTCCTTGTTCGCCGCCAGCGCCTCGGTGACCAGGCCGTCCAGGGCCGGGTCATCGAAGAGACGCCACCAGTCGGCGGGGGGAGCCTCCTGGGTGAACGCCGTTGAGGCGCTGGCGACGAACGCCCCGCTGTCCGAGCCCGTGGGGGCGGGACGGACGTAGTCGGGGCCGGTGGCGCAGGCGGCCAGCAGAGCCGTCGACGCACCGAGGATCAGGATCGAACGAAGGCGCTTCATCAGTGCGCTCCTTCCGTTTCGTTGGTTTCGATGGCCGGCATGTGCTTCGTCCGCAGCTTCGGGCCCTGGGGCAGGCGCGCCGAGACCCAGCGGCAGACGACGTAGAACACCGGCGTGAAGATCAGGCCGAAGAAGGTGACCCCGATCATCCCGAAGAACACCGCCGTGCCGAGGGCCTGGCGCATCTCCGAGCCCGGTCCCGTGGCGATCGCCAGCGGCAGCACGCCCAGGATGAAGGCGAAGGAGGTCATCAGGATCGGACGCAGACGGGTCCGGGCGGCGGCCACCGCCGCCTCGAACCGGTTCATGCCCTCGTTCTCTTCGGCCTGTTTGGCGAACTCGACGATCAGGATCGCGTTCTTCGCCGCCAGGGCCACGAGAACGATCAGGCCGATCTGGGTCAGGATGTTGTTGTCCAGACCCCGCATGTTCACACCGAGGATGGCGGCGAGAATACACATCGGCACGATCAGGATGACGGCCAGCGGCAGGGTGAAGGCCTCGTAGAGGGCGGCCAGCACCAGGAAGACGAAGACCACCGCCAGCACGAACACGATCGCGCTCGAGCTGCCCGCCGCCTTCTCCTGGTAGGCCAGTTCCGTCCACTCGTAGCTGTAGCCCTGCGGCAAGGTCTTGGCCGCCAGCTGCTCCATGGCGTTGAGCGCATCGCCCGAAGCCACGCCCGGAGCGGCCGAGCCCTGGAGCTCCGACGCCGGGAAGAGGTTGTAGCGGACCACCCGGGCCGGACCGGTATCGTCATGCAGGTTGGCCACCGAACCGAGCGGAACCATGCCGCCGGTGCTGGACCGCACCTTGATGTTGGAGATGTCCGACAGGTCGTCGCGGGCGTCCGGCTCCGCCTGCGCGGTCACCCGGAAGGTGCGGCCGAGCAGGTTGAAGTCGTTGATGTACGACGAGCCCAGGTAGATGCCGAGCGTGTCGTAGATCTGGGACGGCTGGACGCCGAGCAGCTGGGCCTTGTCACGATCGACTTCGGCGGTGACCCGGGGCGAGGCGGTGTTGAACAGCGAGAACACGCCCTGCGTCTGGGGAACGCCCTGGGCGCCGCCCATCATGGCCATGGTCGCGCCTTCGAGCTGGCGATAGTCGCCGCCGCTGCGGTCCTGGATCATCATCTTGAAGCCGCCGCCGTTGCCCAGGCCTTCGACGGCCGGGGGCGCGAGCACGAACACCTGGGCTTCCTCGAACTGTCCGGCGGCCTGCATGATCTTGCCGGCGATGGCCTGGGCCTTGAGGTCGGCGGTCTTCCGGTCCTCGAAGTCCGACAGGCGCACGAACAGGGTCGCGGCGCTGGAGGAGGACGAGAAGCTCGAACCGTCGAGACCCGCGAAGCCGGCCACGCTGTCGATGCCGTCGGTGCCCTGCAGAACCTTCGTCAGGCGCTGCATGACCGCGTCGGTGCGCTCCAGCGAGGCGCCGGCGGGCAGGTTGATGACGCCGATCAGCACACCCTGGTCCTGCTCCGGAATGAAGCCGGTCGGGGTGGCCATCAGGCGCCAGCCGGTGATGCCCAGCAGACCGGCGTAGACCACCAGCACCACCGCCGCGGTCCGCACGAGGCGGGCCGTGAGGCGGCCGTAGCGGTCGCTCAGCCAGTCGAAGCCCTGGTTGAACTTCGCGCCGGCGGTCTTGAGCGGCCGCATCCAGCGCGGACCCGTGTCTTCCTCGTGGGCTTCCTTGTGCGGCTTGAGCAGCAGGGCGGCCAGGGCGGGCGACAGGGTCAGCGAGACGATCAGCGAGATCACCGACGCCGCCGCGATGGCGACCGCGAACTGACGGTAGAACTGGCCGGGGATACCGCTGACGAAGGCGGTCGGGACGAACACCGCCAGCAGCACCAGGCCGATGGCGATCAGCGCGCCGGAGACTTCCTCCATCGTCTTGTAGGCGGCCTCCTTCGGCGTCATGCCCTCCTTGAGATTTCGCTCGACGTTCTCGACCACGACGATGGCGTCATCGACGACGATGCCGACGGCGAGGACGAGGGCGAACAGCGACAGGGAGTTCAGTGAGAAGCCGAGGCCCAGCTGCACCGCGAACACGCCGACCAGGGCCACCGGAATGGCCAGGATCGGGATGATCGCCGCGCGCCAGGTCTGCAGGAAGACCACGACGACCAGCACGACCAGGATGATCGCCTCGACGAGCGTGTGCTCGACGGCGGTCACGGAGGCCTGGACGTATTCGGTGGGGTTGTAGGGGATGGTGTACTCGACGCCCGGCGGGAAGTCGGCCTTGGTCTCCTCGACGACCTTCAGCACTTCTGCCGCCGTGGACAGGGCGTTGGAGCCCGGCGCCTGGATGACCGCCAGGCCGATGCCAGGCTTGCCGTCGAAGTAGCCGCGGATCGAATAGTCCTGAGCGCCGAGCTCGACGCGGGCGATGTCACGCACCCGGGTCGTACGGCCCTGGGCGTCGGTCTTGATGACCACGTCGCCGAACTGGCTGGGGTCGCTCAGGCGACCCTCGACCTGCACCGGCAGCTGGAAGGCCGACGGGCTGGAGGCGAAGGGCGCCTGACCCAGGGCGCCGGCGGCGACCTGGACGTTCTGGCCCTGCAGGGCGGCGACGATCTCGGGACCGGTCAGGTCGCGCGCGGCGGCCTTGGCCGGATCGATCCAGATCCGCATCGAGTAAAGGCCGCCGCCGAACACCTGGACGCCGCCGACACCCTGCACGCGCAGCAGCTGGTCGCGCATGGTCGAGTTGGCGAAGTTGCCCATGTAGTTGATGTCGGTGTTCGGGTCGGTGCTCTTCAGCGCGACCAGCAGCAGGAAGCCGGTGGCCTGCTTCTCGACGTTGACGCCGATCTGGCGGACCTGCGCGGGGAGGCGCGGCTCGGCCAGGGCGACGCGGTTCTGGACCAGAACCTGGGCGGCGTCGAGATCGGTGCCCGGCTTGAAGGTCACCGTGATGGCCGCGACGCCGTCCGAGGTCGAGGAAGAAGACATGTAGAGCATGCCCTCGACGCCGTTGATTTCCTGCTCGATCGGCGCGGCGACCGTGGCGGCCAGGGTTTCGGCCGAGGCGCCGGGATAGGTGGCGCGCACCTGCACGGTCGGCGGAGCGATGTCGGGGTATTGCGACAGCGCCAGCTGCGGCAGCGAGAAGGCGCCGATCAGGGTGATGAACACCGCGATCACGGCCGCGAAGATCGGCCGGTCGATGAAGAACCGTGAGAAGTTCATGGGGGGAATCCGGTTCTAGGGTGCTCAGTCCGCGCCGACAGGCGTGGCGATCGAGGCGGGGGGCGTGCTGACCGGCGCGTTACCGACAGGCTTGGCCGCCGTGCGGGTGATGGCGACCGTCTTGGTCTTCACCTTCACGCCGGGCTGCTGGACGCGCTGGATGCCGTTGACGATGACGTTGTCGGTCGGCAGCACGCCGCTCCGGATGACCCGCAGGCCGTCGCTGAGCGGGCCCAGCTGCACGGGCTTGGTGATCACCGAGCCATCGGGCGCCGCGACGTAAACCACCTTGCGCGCGGAATCGGCCACGACGGCGGTATCAGGCACCAGTAGCGCCTGGTAGGGCGCGGCGCCTTCCATCTGGGCGCGGCCGAACATGCCGGGCTTCAGGAAGTTGCCCGGGTTGGCGATGACGGCGCGCATGCGCACCGTGCCCGAGGAGCCGTCGAGGCTGTTGTCGGAGAAGTCGACCTTGCCGACCCAGCGGTATTCGCTCTCGTCCTGAAGGCGGACCTTCACGGTCGCGGCGCCCTTGCCGCCGCCGCGTTGGGCCTGCAGCAGCTGGGCTTCCGACGCGTCGAAGGTGAAGTAGATCGGGCTGGACGAGACGATGGTGGTCAGCACGTCGCCGGCCGAGGTGCCGCCGGCGATGACGTTGCCCGGGTCGACGCGACGGTCCGAGACGATGCCGGAGATCGGGGCGGTGACGCGGGTGAATTCGAGGTCGAGCTGACGGGCCCGCACGGTGGCGTCGGCCACCAGCGAGGCGGCCTTGCGGCTGTCGTACAGCTCGCGGGAGATCGCCTGCGTGGCCAGCAGGGCTTCGGCGCGTTGCAGTTCGCCACGGGCCTGGGCCGCCTGGGCCTGGGCCGCGGCGAGGTTCGCCTGCGCCTGGCGCGGGTCGAGCGTGAAGAGCAGCTGGCCCTTGCGGACGTACTGGCCGTCACGGAAATGCACGGCCTGGAGGAACCCGCCGGTCCGGGCGCGCACTTCAACCTGCTGCGGCGCTTCGAAGCGCCCGGTGAAGTCCGACCAGTCGACGACGGTCTGCTGGAGGGGCTTGGCGACAGAGACCATCGGGTCCGGTTGCGCCCCTTGCGACTGGGCCTTGCCACAGCCGGCGAGCGCTATGGCCAGCATCAGGCCAAGCGCGGTGAAAGCGGTCGATTTCCGCATGAGTTATATCCCCAATTGTATCCGTCCGGCCGATGTGGGAGGAGGCCAAGTCAACGGTTGGTGACTTATAAGGGGAGCCGACCTATATAAGTCAACGAACGATGACAAAAAAATCTGGGAGCAACAAATTGACCATTACCGATCCCGTCGGGGGGCGGGTTCGTAACGCGGCCATCACCCGCGCCTCGATCCTGGAAGCCGCCCGCAAACGCTTTGCCCGCGAGGGTTACGACGGCGCCAGCGTGCGCGAGATCGCCGCAGACGCCGGCGTCGATGCGGCGCTGATCAATCGCTATTTCGGTTCCAAGGACGAACTGTTCTCGGAAGTCGTGTCGCTGGCCTGCGACCCGAGCCCCGACTTCTTCGGCGGCGACAAGGCGACGTTCGGCGAGCGCATGGCGCGCGCGGCGATCGACGAGGCGCAGGACGACGCCAAGCTGGAGATGTTCCTGATCATGCTGCTGTCGGCCTCCTCGCCCAAGGCGTCGGAGATCGTGCGGCGGTGCGGACGCGAGAAGTTCTTCGCCTTCTTCGAGGACTGGCTCGGCGGTCCGGACGTCACCGTGCGCACGCGCCTCGCCTCCAGCATCATGATGGGCATGAGCCTGTCGCGGGTGATCGACCCGACCCACGACCTGGACGTGGCGGGCCGCGCCCGGATGCGCGACCGGCTGGCGAAGATCATCCAGCTGGCGATCGAGCCCTAGCGAAACAGATAGTCCTCGGGCAGGCCCAGCCGGCGGCAGGCCTGCACCGGCGGGCTGCCCGGCAGCAGGATGGCGTTGGCCGCCCGGCCCGCCGCGCGCACCAGCGGCCGCTGCCAGCCGCGCAGGCGTTCGCGCTCCAGATCCAGCAGCGTGATCGTCCACTCGGGCAGGATGTCGACCGCCGCGCGCACCAGCAGGTCCTGCGCGGGACGGAGCGGAGGCGGCAGGATGGCCGCGCCGCGCATGATCCCGAGGAATTCGGCCACGATGGGCGACGGCTCGAGCAGCGGACGCATGGCGTCGAACTGGGCGCGTTGCCGCGCCAGCGAGCGCGGCGCGCCGGTCGCGCCATAGAGGTGCGCCGCCGGCCCGGCCTCGGCGTAAAAGCGATCCTTGTCGGCGTCGGACACCGGCCGCACGAAGGCGCTGTACGCTTCCAGGAAGCCGTACGAGGCCGTGGCCTGAACCCAGTCGAGCAGCACGGGATCGTCGGCGCGATAGCGCTGGCCGCCCGGCGTCTCGCCGCTCACCCGCCCGTGCATCCGGCCGACGCCCGCGATCATCCGCTCGGCGACGCTCCGGGCGGCATAGACGGTGACCATCGCCGCCAGCCCGGTGCGGCCCAGCCGGGTCATCGGATCGGTGCGGAAGCTGGTGTGGTCCCAGACCCCGCTGCGCACGCGCGGCTCCGCCAGTTCCAGCAGCACCGCGGCCACACCGCCGACGAACAGGGACACCGGATTGCGGAACACCTGCCAGGAGATGGAGTCCGGAGCGGCGAGCGCCGGTTCGCCGGTCGGGGCGGTGAAGTCGACATCGGGAGCGCCCGGCGGCCGGATCAGGCGGTCCACGGCGCGGTCGAGGCGCTCGCCCAGCGGGCGGGGCAGGGCGGCGGTGGAGACCACGGGCATCACGCCTCCAACGGCGGGCCTCAGGCGGCCGTTCCCGGCGACCGTTGCTGCCGACCCCCACCCACGGCTTCGGGCGCGCCGATGTAGCCGAGGTTGGCGGCCCGGTGCACGGCCTGCGAGCGGCCGATGACGCCCAGCTTGCGCGAGGCGTTGGTCACATGGAAGCGGACGGTCGGCAGCGCGATATGGACCAGTTCGCTGATCTCGGCGTCGGTCTTCCCGGCGGCGGCCCACTTCAGGCACTGGATCTCGCGGCGGGTCAGGCGGACGGGCGTTCCGGCCGCCCCGTGGGTCGCCTCGCGGTAGGTGGCCACGAAGCGCAGCGCCAGGGCGTGCAGGTGCTCGGCCCGGGCGTCGAACACGGCCTTCACGTCCACCGACCGGTCGTCGGTGGCCCAGGTGACGGCTCCGATCACGCCCTCGGGGAGGTAGGCCGGACAGACGATGGCGCCGGCCACGTGATAGGTCGCGAAGCCTTCGGCGATCTCCGCGGTCAGCGCCGCCAGCGCGGCATTCGGTCGCCAGGTCGCGAAGCCGCTGTTCCAGGCGAACCAGAACGGCTCCGACAGCGCCCGCGTCGCGTGGACCAGCGGCGAGCGCAGCGCGAAGCCCCGGTCCTTCCAGTATTCCAGCGTCGGGTCGATCCAGCGGAAAAGGTTTCCCGCGAAGGGGTTTCCGGCCGAGTCGAGGATGGGTTCCGGGCTGCCGATGTCGGCGCTTGCCGCCACGTAAGGCAGCGCCATCTCCCGACCGGTCGCGGCGATGGCCTGCGCCAGTTCGTCCACGTGAAGGATCGCGGAAGACGCGTGTGCGTCGGTCATCGTTCTCCGATAACGGCGGTCACCCTATTACATTCGCTAGCTTGTCGGTTCCGGTCCCCCTCCGCAAGGTTCACGACGCAGCGCCCCGTCAACGAACGCGGGCGCCAAAACAATGAGCCGCCTCAGACGGCGGACAGGGAGGGACAATGAGAGCGTTCAAGTGGGCGGCGTCGTGCGCCGTCATCGCGAGTTGCGTCTCGGCCGCGCCGGCCGCCTTCGCCCAGGACGAAAGCACCCAGGTCGAGGAGATCATCGTCACCGCGCAGAAGCGCGAACAGAGCTTGCAGGACGTGCCGATCGTGGTGTCGGTGGTGAGCGGCCAGCAGCTGCAGGACGCCGGCGTGCGTGACGTGAAGGACCTGCAGGTCCTGACCCCGGGTCTCAACGTGACGTCCTCGACCAGCGAGGCCCAGACCTCGATCCGCATCCGCGGCGTCGGCACCATCGGCGACAACCCCGGCCTGGAAAGCTCCGTCGGCACCGTGGTCGACGGCGTCTACCGCGCTCGCTCGGGCGTCGCGTTCGGCGACCTCGGCGAACTGGCCCGCATCGAAGTCCTGAAGGGGCCGCAAGGCACGCTGTTCGGCAAGAACACCAGCGCCGGCGTCATCAACGTCATCACCAAGGAGCCGGAGTTCGACTTCGGGGCCAACCTCGAGGCGACCGCCGGCAACTACGGCGCCTATGGCCTGGCCGCCTCGGTGACCGGTCCGATCTTCGGCGACCAGCTCGCCGGCCGCCTCTACGTCGCCAAGCGCGAGCGCGACGGCTTCTACAAGGTCCGCACGGGCGCCGGTCCGCGCACCGACAAGGACGACGCCGACCAGAACTTCTACACCGTCCGCGGCCAGCTGCTCTGGCTGCCCAGCGACACGCTGAAGCTCAAGTTCATGGCAGACTACACCGACCGTGACGAGCACTGCTGCGTCAACGTCACCAAGCAGGTCGGCGCGACCGGCGCGATCATCGACGCCCTGGCGGCCGACGAGGGCACGCTGCGTCCGGCCGATCCGTTCCGCCGGCTGGCCTACGCCAACCGCGACATGGTCCAGGACATCACCGACCAGGGCGTCTCGCTGCAGGCCGACTGGGACATCACCGACGACATCAGCCTGACCTCGATCACCGCCTGGCGGAAGTGGAAGGCCAATCAGGGTTCGGACATCGACTACTCGTCCGCCGACATCTGGTACCGCCCGGCCGACGGCCGCACCTTCAGCCAGATCGAAAGCGTCTCGCAGGAAGTTCGCGTCGCCGGCTCCACCGACTTCCTCGAGTGGATGGTCGGCGCCTACTACTCGGACGAACAGCTGAACACGAGCGCCTTCACGGCCCTCGGCGCCGCCTACGAGCCCTACTTCGGCCTTCTGCTTTCGGCCGGGGCCAACCCGCAGACCGTGTCGCTGCTGACCGGCCTGGCATACGGCGCCAACTTCCCGGCGGGCCAGGGCCCGTACGACACGCACGACCACGAATCGACCGGCTGGGCGCTGTTCACCAACAACACCTGGAAGGTCACCGAGGCGTTCGAGGTCACCTTCGGGCTGCGCTACAGCAGCGACGAGAAGAACGTGTTCTCGCACTACACCAACACGGTTCCGGCCAACGCCTGCGCCGCCGCCCTGGTGAACCCGATCCCGGCCGCCGCCCGCGCCGCGATCTGCGCGCCGCACACCGATCCGGCGTTCAACGACGTCTTCAACCGCCAGAGCGCCAGCGAGGACCGCCTCGGCGGCACGCTGAAGGTCAGCTACCGCTTCAACCCGAGCCTGATGGTCTACGGATCCTACGCCTCGAGCCACAAGAGCGGCGGCTTCAACCTCGACCGCGCCCGCCTCTCGGCCGGGGTCATGAACCCGGACACCAGCTTCCCGGCCGAAACCGTCGAGGCCTACGAACTGGGCGTGAAGAGCAACCTGCTGGGCAACTCGATCCTGCTCAACGCCGCCTACTTCGACCAGACCTTCGAGGACTTCCAGCTGAACACCTACACGGGCGTCAGCTGGATCGTGGAGTCGATCCCGGAGGTCACCTCGCGCGGCGTCGACCTCGACGCGATGTGGCGCACGCCGCTCGACGGTCTGAGTCTCAACGCCGGCGTCACCTACGCCGAGACGCAGTTCGGCGGCGAGATTCCGCTGACCCTGTCGCAGCGGCTCGTCGACGCCCGGCTGTCCTACGCGCCGCTGTGGTCGGTGTCCTGGGGCGGCTCCTACGAGGGCAGCATCGGCGGCGGCCTGATCGTCCGCGCCAGCCTCTCGGGCAAGTTCACGTCCAGCTACAACACCGGCTCGAACCTCGATCCGAAGAAGATCCAGGAGTCCATGACCATCTGGAACGGCCGGATCGGCATCGGCTCGGAAGACGAGCGCTGGATGATCGAAGCCTGGGCCCAGAACCTGACCGACGTCGACTACTACCAGGTCGTCGTCGACCAGCCGCTGCAGTCGGGCACCTACGCTGCCTTCCTCGGCAACCCTCGGACCGCGGGCGTCACCCTGCGGGCCAAGTTCTAGACGAGGCGATTCGAGGCCTGATCTTTCCTAGTAACCTGTCCCTTAGATGAGGCCTTGATGAACCTCGAACTTAGCGCCCCGGACCTCGCCTTCAGAGACGAGGTCCGGGCGTTCCTTGCAGAGAACCTGACGCCCGAGCTCCGCCAGGCGGGCCAGCTCATGACGAGCGTCTTCGTCGACAAGCAGTATTCCATTCCCTGGCAGAAGATCCTGCACGCCAAGGGCTGGGTCGCGCCCAGCTGGCCCGTCGAGTACGGCGGCACGGGCTGGAACGAGATGCAGCGCTACATCTTCCAGGCCGAATGCGCCCGCGCCGGCGCGCCGGGCCTGTCGCCGATGGGCCTGCGCATGGTCGGCCCCTGCATCCAGAAGTACGGCACGCCCGAACAGAAGGCCTTCTTCCTGCCGCGCATCCTGTCCGGCGAGGACTATTGGTGCCAGGGCTACAGCGAGCCGGGCAGCGGCTCGGACCTGGCCAGCCTCCAGATGAAGGCGGTGCGGGACGGCGACGACTATGTCCTGAACGGCTCCAAGATCTGGACCACCCACGCCCAGTGGGCCAACCGGATGTTCTGCCTGGTGCGCACCGACGCCAGCGGCAAGCCGCAGCGGGGCATCACCTTCCTGCTGCTGGAGATGGATACGCCCGGCATCGAGGTGAAGCCGATCATCACCCTGGCCGGCGAGCACGAGGTCAACCAGGTGTTCTTCGACAACGTCCGCGTGCCGGTCTCCGGCCGCCTGGGCGAGGAGAACGACGGCTGGACCGTGGCCAAGTACCTGCTCGAATTCGAGCGCGGCGGCAGCTCCGCGCCGGGCCTGAAGGTGTCGGCGGCGAAGGTCAGGGCCATCGCCGCCGCCGAGCGGGGCGACCTGGGCGAGCCGCTGCTGAGCGACCCGATCTTCCGCTCGCGCCTGGCCGAGCTGGAGATCCTGCTCGAGGCCATCGAGATGACCGAGCACCGGGTGATGACCGAGCTGTCGTCCGGCAAGAACCCCGGCCCGGCCTCGTCGATGCTGAAGACCCAGGCGACGGAGGCCACCCAGCGGATCGACGCCCTCGCCATCGACGCGGCCGCCTACTACGCCCATGCCGACCAGCCCAGGGCCCGCGAGCCAGGTTCGAACGAGACTCCGGTCGGCCCCGAGCACAGCCTCACCGCCATGCCGCGCTATCTCAACAATCGGGCCGCGTCGATCTACGGTGGCTCCAACGAGATTCAGCGGGACATCATGGCCCGGCTGGTCCTGGGGCTCTAGGGACGGAAGCAAGAGTATGAGCGTGAACACCCCGGTCGACTTCGACCAGATGCCGACCCTGGGCGACGTCGCCCGCTACCACGCCCGGGAGCGGGCCGGCTCCGTCGCGCTGACGTTCGAGGGACGCTCGACGACCTTCGGCCAGTTCGACCGGCTGACCAACCGCGTCGCCAACGCGATGCTGGCGGAAGGGCTGAAGAAGGGCGACCGCGTCGCCTATGTCGGCAAGAACAGCGACCACTACTTCGAGCTGCTGATCGGCGCCGCGAAGGTCGGGGTGGTCATGACGCCGATCGGCTGGCGCCTGGCCCCGCCGGAAGTCGCCTACATCGTCGGCGACAGCGAGGCGCCGATCGTCTTCGTCGGGCCCGAGGTCATCGGCCACAGCGAGGAGGTCGCCGCGCACCTCAGCAAGCGGCCGAAGATCGTCGCCATG